>NZ_CP051527.1:3339708-3647063 GCF_050916055.1 Sphingopyxis sp. | reverse complement strand
CGCTCCATCCTGTGCATCGCTGTCATGCCGAATTCCGCCTACTGTCACGCCGTGCCGCCCCCTCTGCCCCCTTTGACCGCCGATCCGCACCGCGGCCGCCCCATGCCGCTCACCGCCTGTGCCGGGCACAAGCATCCTGTCCCGGGCCAAGGCCCGAAAGCGCGCGAATCATGTCGATGTGGCGGCCGCCGGCGAAGGCCAGCGACCCCTCTGTCTAGTCAGGGCATCGCGAGTCGATCAACCCTGCGGGGTGTAAAAATACTGAAATAAAAATCTTGACTCGTTGGGGGTGCCGGAAACCCGCGCAAACGTCTTTTTCTATATCTTTTTCAATACTTTACTGGTTCATTTTTCGTCGCCCCGCAACGAATCGCAGTAAATCCGTCACTTACCGCGGTGCAACACTATTGCCATCGCGCCGTCACAATCGCGGGCACAAAAAAGGACCCGCTGGCACGAGGCCGGCGGGTCCTTTTGTTCCCTTTCGGGACGGATCGAATCAGGCGATCGCGTTCACGCTCTTGGTCAGGCGCGAATATTTGCGCGCGACGGTGTTCTTGTGGAGCACGCCCTTCGCGACGCCGCGCGCCATTTCGGGCTGGGCGGCCTTGAGCGCGGCGGCGGCGCCATCCTTGTCACCGGCGGCGACGGCATTTTCGACCTTTTTGACCAGCGTGCGAATGCGCGAAACGCGATTCTTGTTGACGATGGTTCGCGCGGTGTTGCGGCGGATGCGCTTTTTTGCCTGCGGCGTGTTGGCCATAAATTCCTCGGTTTACAAACGGTCTAGGTCGGTCGGAGCGCAGCGTCACCGGAGCGGCCGAATCGCGCGGGTGCAGCGAATCAATGTCCGGATACGGCCGGTTCCGGTAACCCGGACCCTGCTCGAAGGGTGCGCGCATAGCCAGACAGCCCCGGTTGGTCAATCATTTTTGCGGGAACCATGCCATCTCAACGCTGGCATTTGGGGCAATAGAAGGTCGACCGCCCGCCTTGGACGATCCGCGCGATAGTCCCGCCGCATGGGCACGCTTCGCCCTCACGGCCATAGACGCGCCAGTCTTTCGCGAAATAGCCCAGCTCGCCGTCGGGCTGTTTATAGTCGCGCAGGGTTGAGCCGCCCGCCGCGATCGATGCCTCGAGCACCGCCTTGATCGCCGGCACCAGCGCCGCGAGCTTCGCCCGCGACACCTCGGCGGCGGGCTTCGCGGGGTGGATGCGCGCCATGTTGAGCGCCTCGCACACATAGATGTTGCCGAGCCCGGCGACGATCGTCTGGTCGAGCAGCATCGCCTTGATCGGCGCGCGGCGCCCCGCCAGCGCGCGCGCCAGATAGTCGGCGTCGAAGGCATCCGACAGCGGTTCGGGTCCGAGGGTGACGAAGGCGGGAAAAGCGGTCAACGGATCGCCCGCGACCAGATCGACCGAGCCGAAGCGGCGCGGATCGTGGAGCATCAGCCGCTGGCCCGCGGCGGTGTCGATGAGCAGATGGTCGTGCTTGCCGGGTTCGCCCGCGCCGATCCGCCAGCTGCCCGACATGCCGAGGTGAAAGATCATATGGTCGCCGCGGTCGGTGGCGATGATGCCATATTTGGCGCGGCGGGTGAGCCCGGTGACGATCGATCCGGTGAGCCGCTGCGACAGGTCGACCGGGAAGGGGCGGCGCAGGTCGGGGCGCAGCGTCGAGACGCGGACCAGCCGCTGGCCGGTGAGGTGCGGCGTCAGGCCGCGGACGGTGGTTTCGACTTCGGGCAGCTCGGGCATAGGTGATCCTGACCCCGACGCGGCTACGCGCCATTTGCGTGCGCTTCAACCCTTGGCTAAAGGCCGGTGCGAGTTCCTCTCCTCCCCTATCAAGGCGCGCATCGATGGCCACACCCGAAACCGTCAGCTTCGGATATGAAACGGTCGCCGCGACCGAAAAGACCGCGAAGGTCGGCGAGGTGTTCAGCCGCGTCGCGCGCAAATATGACATCATGAACGACGCGATGTCGGGGGGCCTGCACCGATTGTGGAAGGACCGCTTCGTGCGCCGCGTCAAACCGCGTGCGGGCGAGGCGATCCTCGACATGGCAGGCGGCACCGGCGACATTGCGTTTCGCATGGAACCGTTCGGCGCCAGCATCACCGTTGCCGACATCAACCCTGACATGCTCGGCGTTGGCATGGCGCGCGCGGCGGAGCGCGGCATCGATTCGCTCGTCTGGAGCGAGCAGAACGCCGAAACCCTGTCGTTCCCCGACCAGTTTTTCGACGCCTATACGATCGCCTTCGGGATCCGCAACGTCACCGACATCCCCGCCGCGCTGGCCGAAGCGCACCGCGTGCTGCGTTTTGGCGGGCGCTTCTTCTGCCTCGAATTTTCGACCAACGAATGGCCCGGTTTCGCGCAGGCGTATGACGCCTATTCGCACCGGGTGGTGCCGAAGCTCGGCAAGCTGATCGCGCAGGACGAGGACAGCTATCGCTATCTGATCGAATCGATCCGCCGTTTCCCGCCGATGCCCGAATTCGCGGCAATGATCCGCGACGCCGGCTTCACGGCGGTCAAGGTCGAGCCGATCATGGGCGGGCTGGTCGCGATCCACAGCGGGTGGAAAGCTTGACCCGTCCTGTCACGCATATTTTCCGCCTGCTGAAGTGGGGCCGCATCCTCGCGCGCCACGGGGCGCTGCGCGGGATCGAAAGCGCGCCGACGACGCCGCCGGGGGTCAAGCGGCTGTGCCGCATCGCGCGGTTCGGGACGATCCAGCCGAAGATCCCTGACTATGCGGCGGCGTTCCAGGCGATCGGGCCCGCGGCGGTCAAACTGGGCCAGACGCTCGCGACGCGTCCCGACCTGGTCGGCGAAGAGGCGGCACGCAACCTGCTATCGTTGCAGGATGCGCTGGCGCCGGTCGCGTTTGCGCGGATCCGGCAGGAGATCGAGGCGACCTTCGAGGTACCGCTCGAAAGCCTCTATAGCGCATTCGATCCCGAACCCGTCGGGTCGGCGTCGATCGCGCAGGTCCACCGCGCGGTGACCACCGAGGGCCGCCCGGTCGCGGTGAAGGTGCGCCGCCCCGGCATCGACAAGCAGTTCGCGCACGACATCGAAACCTATGAATGGGCGGCTGCGCATCTGGAGGCGCTCGGCGGCGAGGCGTCGCGGCTGCGGCCGCGGCAGGTGATCGCGAATTTCCGCCGCTGGACGCTGCGCGAACTCGACCTGCGCCGCGAGGCCGCGTCGGCGTCGGAACTGGCCGACGCGATGGTCGGGGTGCCGACCTATGAGGTCCCGGCGATCGACTGGGACCGCACGACCAGCAAGGTGATGACGCTCGACTGGATCGACGGCATCAAGATTTCGCGCCGCGACGAACTGATCGCCGCCGGGCACGACATGGAACAGCTGGCGGGCAATCTGGTCCACGCCTTCCTGCGCCAGGCGATCGCCGAGGGCTTTTTCCACGCCGACATGCACCAGGGCAATTTGTTCGTGAAGGCGGACGGGACGATCGCCGCGGTCGATTTCGGCATCATGGGGCGGATCAACCGCAAGGCACGCTTCTGGCTCGCCGAAATCCTCTATGGCCTGACCACCGGCAATTACCGCCGCGTCGCCGAAATTCACTTCGAGGCGCAATATGTGCCCGATTATCACAGCGTCGAGGAATTCGCGACCGCGCTGCGCGCCGTCGGCGAACCGATGCGCGGCAAGCCGGTGAGCGAATTGTCGGTCGGGCAGATGCTCGACGGGCTGTTCGCGATCACCCGCGATTTCGACATGCAGACCCAGCCGCACCTGCTGTTGCTGCAAAAGACGATGGTGATGGTCGAGGGCGTCGCGACAATGCTCAACCCGAAGATCAACATGTGGGATGTGTCGGGACCGTTCGTGAAGGAATGGATCCGCGACGAGTTGGGCCCCGAGGCGGCGATCGCCGACGGACTGCGCGAGCAGGCGGGGACGCTGGCGCTGATCCCCGACATCATCCGCCGCCTCGACGCGCAATTGCCGAAGCCGGGTGGCGCCCCGCCCGCGCCGCCGCTGCCCGACATCCCGCTGATGTGGGAAAGGGGCGAAAAGCGGCGCGGGTGGCGCTATGCGCTGATCGCGCTGGCGGGAGCTGTGGCGGGCGCCGGAATAATGTCTTGGCTTGGTTAAAGGAGAGCCGCGGGGTTGGAGGAACGACCTTTCTCGCCTCGGTTCCAACCGGCATCATTGCGACCGTTGCTGTTTTCACCCATTTCACCATCCAGACCAACGGCTTCCCCGCCGGCATTGGGCAGTTTTTGGCGGTCGGGGTATTGGGCGCAGCCGTCGGCCTGCTGCTGATATGGCCCTTCTGTCTCTTCGCCACGATCTTCGGACTGGGCCTGATCGAGAAACATGGCTGGATTGCGTCGCGTTGGGCATGGATCGCTTCGAGCGCCGTCATCGGCGCGCTTCCGCTGTTCACCCTTGTGCTGACGAATGACGACACGCGACCCGAGGCCTTGGCGACAGCCATCCTCTATGGTGCGATTCCGGGCGCCTTTGCCGGCACGTTGACGCATCGATTGCTGCGGCTCGCTAAACCGACCGGGCCGCATAGCTTGCCAAATTGATCGACCATGCGCATATCTTATGCGCAAGGAGAATGGCGATGAACCGTCCCGCGCGATTTGAAGGCCCCAAGAAGGCGACCAATGTGTCGCTGAGCGCCGACTTGGTCGATGAGGCCAAGCAGCTCGGCATCAACGTCAGCGAGGCATGCCAGACGGGGCTTGCCGCCGAGGTCAAAAAAGCCCGTGAGGCGGTGTGGAAAGAAGAAAATCGCGCCGCTATCGACAGCTGGAACGACTATATCCGCAAGAACGGCCTTCCGCTTGCCAAATACCGGCAATTCTGATGGCGCAATTCGACGTGCATGAAAGTCGGCTGGGCGAGGAGCTGCTGCTCGATTGTCAGAGCGACCTGCTCGACCATTTTGGGACGCGTTTTGTTGTCCCTCTGTTGTCGGCGCAAACGGCCAGAACACTGCCGCGCCTGCACCCTATGTTCACAATCGACGGCGAGCAGCATATACTTGCGACGCAACTCGCATCAGCCGTCGACGTCGAAGATCTGGGCCGCAAGGTCGGCTCGCTTGCCGACCAGCGCTACGACATATTGAACGCACTCGACGTGCTGGTGACGGGGGTTTGACGATGACCAACCCCCGCATCCTGCTCATCATCGGCGGCGGCATCGCCGCGTACAAGAGCATCGAACTCGTGCGCCTGCTCCGCAAAGCGGGCATCACGGTGCGCTGCGTCATCACGCGCGCGGGCGAGCAGTTCGTGACCCCGTTGACGCTCGCGGCGCTCAGCGAGAACAAGGTCTATACCAATTTGTTCGACCTGAAGGACGAGGTCGAGATGGGGCATATCCAGCTCTCCCGCGAGGCCGATCTGGTCGTCGTGGCGCCGGCGACCGCCGATTTGCTAGCCAAGATGGCGGCGGGGATCGCCGACGATCTGGCCACCACCCTGCTGCTGGCGACCGACAAGCCGGTGCTCGCCGCGCCCGCGATGAATGTCCGCATGTGGTTGCACCCCGCGACGCAGCGCAATGTCGCGACGCTGCGCGGCGACGGGGTGACGGTGATGGACCCCGACGAGGGAGCGATGGCGTGCGGCGAGTTCGGCCCCGGCCGGCTGCCCGAGCCGGCGGCGATCTTTGCCGCAATCGAGGCGGCGCTGACGCACGCCCCGGCGCCGTCACCGCTGTCGGGCCAGCCCGATTTCGCCCCCGCGAACCACCGTCCGCTTCATGGTCGCCGCATTCTCGTCACCGCCGGCCCGACGCACGAACCGATCGACCCGGTGCGCTACATCGCCAACCGCTCGAGCGGGAAGCAGGGTTTTGCGATCGCCGCCGCCGCTGCCGAGGCCGGCGCCGAGGTGCTGCTGATCGCCGGCCCCGTCGAACTGCCGACCCCGCCGGGAGTGATCCGCGTCGATGTCGAGACCGCGGTCGAGATGGCCGAAGAGGTGCGCCAAGGCCTGCCCGTCGACGCAGCGATCATGGTCGCCGCGGTCGCCGACTGGCGCGCCGCCGACACGCAGGCGCAGAAAATCAAGAAGGATGGCAGCGGCGCGGTGCCGCCGCTGGCGCTCGCCGAAAACCCCGACATTCTCGCCAGTCTCGCCAAATCGCCCCAGCGCCCCGCCCTGCTGATCGGCTTTGCCGCCGAAACCAACGACGTCATTCCGCATGCGCAGGTAAAGCTGGCGCGCAAGGGGTGCGACTGGATCGTCGCCAACGATGTGTCAGCCGACCCCATGGGGGGCGAGACGAATCGGGTGCATATCGTTAGCAAAGACGGCGTAGACAGCTGGGACCGGTTGCCCAAGGCTGCCGTCGCCCGCAAATTGATGGAAAAGATCGCCGATGAACTCGACGCCCGCGTCCCCGCCGAACCCGATTGAGATCGCCATCCAGCGCCTGCCCAACGGCGGCGGCCTGCCCCTGCCCGCCTATGCGTCGGATGGCGCGGCGGGGATGGACGTCGTCGCTGCAGAGACGCTGACGATCCGCCCGGGCACGCGCCACGCGGTCGCCACCGGCTTCGCGATGGCGATCCCGCCGGGGTATGAGGTGCAGGTCCGCCCGCGCTCGGGCCTCGCGCTGAAGCATGGCATCACCTGCCTCAACACCCCCGGCACGATCGACAGCGATTATCGCGGCGAGGTGAAGGTGATCCTTGCCAACCTCGGCGACGAGAGTTTCGAGATCAAGCGCGGCGACCGCATCGCGCAGCTGGTGCCCGCGCCGGTGCAGCGGGCGACCTTTGCCGAGGTCGCGGCGCTGGACGACACCGCGCGCGGCGCCGGCGGCTTCGGATCGACCGGGGTTGCGAGCGAGCCGGTCGAGGACGAGGCCGAACCCGCGGGCGTCGCTTCGCTGTCCGCCATCCCGCTGCGGCGCCCAGGCGAATAGCGCTTGCTCAGCGACGCCGAACTCGACCGCTACGCCCGCCAGATCATTCTTCCGGCATTCGGCGGCGCCGGGCAGGCGAAGCTCAAATCCGCGCATGTCGCGGTCATCGGCGCGGGCGGCATCGGTTGCCCGGCGATCACCTATCTGGCGGCGGCGGGGGTCGGACGGCTGACGATCGTCGATCATGACATCGTCGAACTCAGCAACCTCCAGCGCCAGCCGCTGTTCACCGACGCCGATATCGGCGCGTCCAAGGCCGTCGTTGCGGCCGACGCGGCGCGGCGGATCAACCCGCATGTCGAAGCCATCGCACGCGCCGAGCGCTTCGACCCGGACAATGCCGCAGCGCTGGTGGGCGGCGCCAGTATGATCCTCGACGGCTGCGACAATTTCGAAACGCGGCTGGCCGTCAATCGCACCGCCGTCGCCCTCGAAATCCCGCTGCTAAGCGCCGCGATCGGCGCCTTCGAAGGGCAGGTGGCGCTGTACGAAGGCTGGCGCGGCGACGCCCCCTGCTACCAATGCCTCGTCGGCGCCGACCCCGATCGCGCGGGGATCAATTGCGCCGAAGGGGGGGTGATGGGCGCGTTGGCGGGAATGATCGGGACGATGGCGGCGCTCGAAGCGGTGCGCGCGCTCACCGGCTGGGGATCGCCCTTGAGCGGGCGGCTCGCGATTGTCGACATGCTCGAGCGACGCTGGCGCGAGGTTGCCATGGCCAAGGACCCGGAGTGTTCGGCATGCCGGGGCTGAGCGTCATCGTCGCGGTGGCCGAGGGGCGGCGTTTTTGCGCCGCGCTCGAAACCGCGATGGCGGCGGCGGCGCTCGGGCAGCCGGCGCGCCTGTTCCTGCAGGGCGATGCGGTAGCGATGTTACGCGCGCCGGCAGGCTTCGCGGGCGACGGCGCGCGCCGCGCGGCGGGGCTGCCCGACCTTGCGACGCTGCTCGGCGAAGCGGTGGCGATGGATGTTGAACTGGTGGCGTGCCAATCGGGCCTGGCGCTGACAGGGCTTGATGCCGGGATGATCGTGCCCGGCGTGAGCGCGGGCGGGCCGGTGAGCTTTCTGGCCGGGGTCGGGCCCGACGACCGGCTGCTCGTCTATTGAGCTTTATTCACGGGTTGTCACACACGGTGATCGCGTCGGGATCGGGCCGCGTGCCGGCGGGGACGAAGCGCGCCAGATAGCCGCCGGCATGCTGCTTGTCGTCGTAGGACACCAGCTTGTAGCCCACCGCCTCGAACTCGCACACGAGCAGGCGGAACGGCGTGCCATGTTGCGCGATCGGGCGGTCACCATCGACGACGATCACCTGCCCGCCGCGGCGCAGCGCCGGGCGCAGCCGCCACAGGAAGGCGTAGGGCTCGCCGATCTCGTGATACATATGGACCATGAATACGCGGTCGAAACTCGCCGCGGGCAGCCGGGGGTCATCGACCGCGCCAAGTTTGAGCGAAATATTGTCGAGCCGGTTACGCGCGACGCGGTCGGCCAGCCGCTCGATCACTTCGGGCATGATGTCCTGTGCGAGCACACGACCGTGTTCTCCGACGCGCTGGGCGAGGCGGACGGTGTAATAGCCGTCGCCGGCGCCGATGTCGGCGACGGTCATGCCGGGGCGGACGTCGGCCGAGTCCATGACGTCCTCGGCCTCGTTGACGCGGTCGCGGGCTTCCTCGGTCGACCATTTGGTCGAGGTGATCGGCGCGACGGGACGGTCGGCGGGCGGAAAATCGCGGGCGGTTTCGATCCGGTCGCCGCCATCGTCCCACGGAGCATCGCAGCCGCCGAGCAGCGACACGGCCGTCAGCGCGGCGAAAACGGCCGCGACGCGCATCAGTCGATATCCTCCACCTCGACCTTTTCGCCGGTCACCTTCTGCGACAGCGCCGCCGCCATGAAGGGATCGAGCGCGCCGTCGAGCACGTCGCCGGGGGCGGTCGAGGTCACGCCGGTGCGCAGATCCTTCACCAGCTGATACGGCTGGAGGACATAGGAGCGGATCTGGTGGCCCCAGCCGATTTCAGTCTTCGCCTGATATTCGCCCGATGCCGCGGCCTCGCGCTTTTGCAACTCGGCCTCGTACATCCGCGCCTTCAGCATACCCATCGCGGTGGCGCGATTCTTGTGCTGCGAGCGGTCGTTCTGGCTGGCGACGACGATCCCGGTCGGGATGTGGGTGATGCGCACCGCCGAATCGGTGGTATTGACGTGCTGGCCGCCCGCCCCCGAGGCGCGATACGTATCGATCTTGAGGTCGCCTTCGTTGATGTCGATTTCGATATTATCGTCGATCACCGGATAGACCCAGACCGAGGAAAAGCTGGTGTGGCGGCGCGCCGAGCTGTCGTAGGGCGAGATGCGGACGAGGCGGTGGACGCCGCTTTCGGTCTTGGCATAGCCATAGGCATTCTCGCCCTTGACCAGCATCGTCGCCGATTTGATGCCCGCCTGCTCGCCCGCCTGATATTCGACCAGTTCGACCTTCAGCCCGCGCTTTTCGGCCCAGCGGCTGTACATGCGCTGGAGCATTTCGGCCCAGTCCTGGCTTTCGGTGCCGCCGGCGCCGGCGTGAACCTCGATGTAGGCGTCGTTGGCGTCGGCCTCACCCGCGAGCAACGCCCTGATCTTGTCCTCTTCGGCGCGCGCGGCGAGCGTCGCCAGCGAGGCGACCGCCTCGTCGATCATCGCTTCGTCGCCTTCCATCTCGGCGAGTTCGATCAGTTCGGCGGTGTCGGCGCATTCGGTTTCGATCGCGCGGGTCGCGGTGATCGCCGCGTCGAGCCGCTGGCGCTCACGCATCACGTCCTGCGCCGCCTTGGGGTCGTTCCACAATGTCGGATCCTCGACCTTGGCGTTGAGTTCGTCGAGCCGCCGCACCGCGCGGTCCCAGTCGAGAAAGCGGCGCAGCAGCGCGAGCGCGCTGCCAATCTTGTCGATATGATCCTGCGCTTCGGCGCGCATGTCCTTGCTCCTGAAACAGATGAAGACCGGCCATAGTGGTTGGCGGGCCGCGGGGGAAGCGTTCACGGCACGTCAGATGATCCCGCCGCGATCCTCCAGGAATTCGCTGTCGCTGCGCCGTGCCGGGCCCTGCTGGACCGGAGCGTCCTGGCGCCGCGCCGGCTTGATCGGCTGGATTTCGTCTTCGCGGATCGTGCGGCGCGGTTCGCTTTCGGGTTTGAACGCTTCCCAGATGATCGACGCCTTGGGATCGCTGCCCGGCCAGCTGCCATAGACCCGGCGCCCCGACCGGCGGTCGATGCGCACCATGCGGATGCCGCGCGGCGCAGTGAAGGGGACCGGCTGGCGATCGGCGAGCGCCTCTTCGGCGAATTGTTTGAAGATCGGCGCCGCGAGGCTGCCGCCCTGCGCATAGCCGCCCATGTTCCGCGGCTGGTCGAAGCCGATATAGACGCCGGCAACGACGTCGGGGGTGCCGCCGACGAACCAGACGTCGTTCGGTCCGGTCGTCGTACCGGTCTTGCCGAACAGCGGCACGCCCAGATCGCGGAGCCGCACCGCGGTGCCGCGCTGGACGACGCCTTCGAGCATGTGGACGACCTGATAGGCGGTCATCGGATCCATCAGCTGCTTGCCCGACCGGGCGAAGCGCGGCATCGGGCGGCCGTCCCAGTCCTTCTTGTTGCAGCCCTCGCACGGCTTCCAGTTCTTGGGGAAGATCACCTTGCCGCGGCGGTCCTGCGCATAGTCGATCACGCGCGGCTTGAGTTCGCGGCCGTGGTTGGCGAGCATCGCAAAGGCGTTGGTGATTTTTTCGACCGTCGTCGACCCGGCGCCGAGCGCGGTCGAGAGGTAAGGTTCATGCTCGCCGATGCCCATCGTGCGGATGGTGTCGACGATCGGCTCCATGCCGACTTGGCTCGCCGCCTTCACCGTCATCAGGTTGCGCGACTGTTCGAGGCCCCAGCGCATCGTATGTTCGCCCGCGCCGCCGGCGCCGCCGAAATTGCGGAAGCATTTGTTGCCGAGGCTGGCGCCCTGATAGACGCAGAACGGACCGTCGACGATCAGCGTCGCGGGGGTCATGCCATTGTCGAGCGCGGTCGCATAGACGAAGGGCTTGATCGTCGATCCCGGCTGGCGTTCGGCCTGCGTTGCGCGGTTGAACGACGACAGGCGAACGTCGAACCCGCCCTGCATCGCATAGATGCGTCCCGAATGCGGGCTTTCGGCGATGAAGCCGCCCGACACTTCGGGAATGTTGCGCAGCGCGTAGACGCCGTTGCCGCTGGCCTTCACCGCGATCAGGTCGCCGGGGCGCATCGCCGAAAAGGCGGTGCCGCCGGTCTTGCGATACCCGAGGCTCGCGGCGCCGGCGGGCAGCCGCCCGGTCGAGCCGTCCGAAAAGCCGATCTGCGCCTCGCCGCCCGATTTGGAGATCACTGCGGCGACGCGCCAGCCGTCATAATCGAGCCCGATGAAGCTCGACGCGAGCCGGCTCGCCCACTGGTCGTCGGCCTCGATCGTCGCGATGGGCCCCGACCAGCCCTTGCCGGCGTCGTAGCGGATGAGGCCGCGGCGCAGCGCGCTGGCCGCCGCCGCCTGCATCTTGCCATCATAGGCAGTGCGGACCCACAGGCCGCCGGCATAGACGCTGTGCGGGCCGGCATCGGCGGTTTCGCCGAATTCTGAGATGAGCTGGCGCCGCACCTCCTCCATATAATAGCCGCCGACCTGAGCGATCGCGGTGTTGCCGCTGTTGGTCAGGCCGAGCGGCATCGCCCGCGCCGCGTCGCGCTGCGCGGCGGTGATCCAGCCGTTACGCAGCATTTCGCTGAGCACGAAATTGCGCCGCGCCACTGCCTTGTCGGCGTGGCGGGCGCGGCCATAGGTTTCGGGCGCCTTGGGCAGGATCGCCAGAAACGCCATTTCGTGGAGCGCGAGCTGGTCGACGTCCTTGTCGAAATAGGCGCGCGCCGCGGCCTGGACCCCGAAGCTGCGCCGCCCGAGCGGGATTTCATTGAGGTAGAGTTCGAGAATCTGTTCCTTGGACAGCGCAGCCTCGATCCGCGTCGCGAGGATCGCCTCGCGGATCTTGCGCGTATAGCTGACCTCGCGGGTCAGGAGCAGGTTCTTCGCCACCTGCTGGGTGATCGTCGAGGCGCCGATCGGGCGGCCGTCGTTGGTCAGGTTGGTCAGGATCGCGCTGACGATCCCCGGATAATCGATGCCGCCGTGGCTGAAGAAGGTGCGGTCCTCCGCCGCGAGATAGGCGCGCACGAGGAGCTGGGGATATTCGCTATATTCCAGCTGGACGCGGCGTTCGCGGGCATAGGTGTGAACGGGCTTGCCCTCGGCATCGCGGACCATCGTCGGCAGCGGCGGTTCATAGTCGCGCAGCTGGTCGACCGACGGCAGGTCGCGCGCGAAAATCAGCCAGAGCAGGATGATGCCGAGCAGCCCGGCGAGCGCGAGATACCCAAGCCAGCGGAACCAGCGCCGCGTCCACATGTCGCGAAACCATGCGATGACGGCATTGCTGTCGCGGCGCAGGCGCAGGCGGAAATCGGGCGGACTGTCGGCGACCATGATGGCCAGCCTCTAAAGCCTGTGCCGCCGAAAGGGAAGCATCGTTGCGGCGACCGGATCAGGCCGCCGTCATGACGCCCAAAAAGCCGCCGCGGTCAGCGGGCGCGGCCGCGCGCGCCGACGGGCCAGATATCGACGAGCGTGTCGCCCGCGACGACATGATAATCGTCGTAGAGGTTCACCGTCGGGTCGCAGTGCGGCACGGTGAGGGTGACGGGATCGCCGGGCTGCATCCGGGTGCCGATGCCGGGGGCGATCAGCGCCGCATGTTCGTCGCCCATGAAGGCGAAGACACAGTCGGCAGGAGCGCCCGACCGCACCGCAGCGGCGCCGCCGTCGGTCGACAGCGATTTGAAGCCGGCGTCGATGGTGACGAGTCCCGGATGGTTGGCGCTGACGACCCGTGCGTCGACCGCCAGCGCGACCTCGAACGGCGGCGCGCCGTCGCCGGTCAGGTCGCAATCGAGATATTGTTTGTCCATGAAAACATAGCTGCCCGCCTGCAATTCGGTGAAGACGCCGAGGTCGAGGTCGATGCGGTGGGTGCCGGTGCCCGATCCGGTGACGATGGCGGGGGCGAAGCCGGCGTCGGACAGCGCCGCGATCACCGTGCCCAGATAGGCGGTGCGTTCGACGATCGCGGCGCGGCGCTCGGCAAAATCTGCGATATGCTGCTGCGACCCGCAATAAAATTGCACCCCGCGATAATCGAGCTGCGGCAGGGCGGCGATCGCCTGGGCGAGTTCGACCGCCTTGTCGGCCGACGCGACGCCGGTGCGCGCGATGCCGGGGTCGATGTCGATGACGACGCCCAGCCGCGCGCCCACCGCCGCCAGCGCCGCGTCGATCCGTTCGGCGACCGCGGGATGATCGACGACCGCGAGCAATCCGTCGGCGCGCGCCGCCAGCGCGGAGAGGCGTTCGATCGCGCGCGGCGCCGCGACGGGCGAGGTGATGAGGATGCCGGCGATGCCGCCGTAGGCCAGCACCTCGGCCTCGCCGATCTTGGCGCAGCAGACGCCGACGGCGCCCGCCGCGAGTTGGCGCTGCGCGATATCGACGCTCTTGTGCGTCTTGGCGTGCGGGCGGAGGCCGACGCCATGGCTGCCGGCGAGCGCCGCCAGCGCCGCAATGTTGCGGTCGAGCGCGTCGACGTCGAGGACGAGCACCGGGGTGTTGAGGTCGGCGCGCGACCCCTGCCGGCCGATCAGATGCGCGTGCAGCGCGCGGTCACTCGTCATGCGAACAGGGCCTCCAGATGCGGGTTGAGGAATTTGCCGTGCGGATCGGCGGCGCGGCGCACCGCGCGGTAGCGCCCCGCCATCGGATAGAGGGCATCGACGTCGGCGCGATGGAGCGTGTGGCGCTTGGCCCAGTGCGGACGGCCGCCGAAGGCGCGAAAGATCGCCTCGGCCTCGGCGAACAGCGTCGTCCACGGCATCTTGGCATATTGGTGCATCGAGATCGCCGCGACCGGGCCGGCGTTCATCGGGCTCAGCCAGATATCGTCGGCGGCGACGGTGCGAAATTCGAACGGAAAGGTCACCGGCAGCCGCTTGCGGCGAATCCAGCCGACGACCTCGGCAAGGGTATCGAGCCCGACGGCGCGCGGCATTTCATATTCCATCTCTTCGAAGCGCAGGGTGCGATCGGACGGAAAGATGCGATGTGCCGGGCCGCGGCGGCGGCCCGAAATGCCGCTTTTCATCATCAGCCGCTGGAGCGGCGGGGTCAGGAAGGGCAGCCGTGCCGAAATGTCGAGGATGCGGCGGAACGTCGCCTCCTCCATGTCGCTGCTGCTCGGCGGCGGATCGCACGGGTCGCACGGATCGAGCGTTTTCAGGATGACGTGATCGCTGTGCGGGAAGAACCAGAATTCGACGTGGCGGTGCTGCGCGGCCAGATCGTCATAGCTTTCGCGGACCTCGTCCCAGCGGCGCTTTTCGATCCGTTCGGCGAGGTGAAAGGCGGGGACCACCGCGACGTCGATTTCGGTCGCGACCCCGAACAGGCCGAGCGACAGGCGCTGCGCCTCGAACAGGTCGGCATGGGTGTCGGCATCGCAGCAGCGCACCTCGCCGTCGGCGCCGATCAGCCGGAACCCGCGCGCGAAGGTTGCCAGCGAGCCGAGCGCGATCCCGGTGCCGTGGGTGCCGGTCGCCATCGCGCCAGCGAGCGACTGCGGATTGACGTCGCCCTGGTTGGCGAGCGCCAGCCCTTCGTCCCACAGCGCCGCGGTGAGCCGCTTGATCGACCAGCCCGCGGGCACGCGCGCGCTGCGGCGATCGGGCGCCACGCTTATCTCGCCGGACAGCGCGTCGAGACCGACGATCAGATCGTCCGATTCGCAGAGCGGCATGAAGCTGTGGCCGGCGCCGGTCGCGCGCAATTTGCGCGCGCCGCGGATCAGTATTGCGAGTTCGTCCTCGCTATGCGGCCGGGCGACGTGTGCGGCGGCGGTGACGCTGCCCGACCAATTGCTCCAGCCCATGCTTCTCTCCTGCCGCCGACGCCAAGCTGTTCGCGGCAGGAAAGCTAGTCAAGACACTATCAAGTCCGGTCAGCGCGCCGCGATCTGGCGGGCGAAGTGGATTTGCACCGCATCGCGCACGCCGCGCGCGACCTTTTTCTGTCCCGCCGCCGAGGCGAGGAATTCGGCGTCGTCCTTGTTCGAGATGAAGCCCGTTTCGAACAGGATCGACGGCGTGTCGGGCGCCTTCAGCACGACGAACGAGGCGAAGCGGTGCGCGCTGGTGCGGAAGGTGACGTCATCCGCCGCTTCGCGCTGGAGCAGGCGGGCGAAGTCGGAGGCGACGTTCATCGTCTCGCGCTGGGTGAGGTCGAGCAGGATCGACGACACGTCGCTGTTGTGCGCGCCGAGATCGATGCCGTTGATGATGTTCGCCTTGTTCTCGCGCGCCGCGAGCCGTGCCGCCTCGCGGTCGGAGGCGACTTCGGAGAGCGTGTACACCGACGCGCCGTGCGCAGTTTCATTCTCCGCCGCATCGGCGTGGAGCGAAATGAACAGGTCGGCCTTCAGCCGGCGCGCGATGCCGAAGCGTTCCTCGAGTACCAGATAGCGGTCGTCGGCGCGGGTCAGCGCGACGCGCACCCGGCCCGAGGCGAGCAGTTCGGCGCGCACCGCCCGGACCAGCGCCAGCGTGATGTCCTTTTCGCGCTTGCCGCTATGCGGGCTGATCGCGCCGGGATCGTGACCGCCATGCCCCGCGTCGAGAACGACGAGCGGCAGGCGGTCGTTGTCGGGCCCTTCGATCGGCGGCAGCGCCGGCGCCGGCTTCGGCTTTCCGATCGGCACCGAGACGCTGTAGCGTTTTTCGGGCGGCTTGGCGCGGAACTGCGCCGGCGGCTGGATTTCGACCCGCGGGCCGCGCGCGGCGCGCTCGAAGGCATCGGCGGACACCGGACGGAGGCGGAACGACAGGCTGCGGCCGTCGGCGGCGAAGCGCGCGTTCGACACCAGCGCCGGCTCTGCAAGGTCGATCACGACGCGCGCCGTGCCCGGCCCTTGCTGGCCCTGGCGCACCGCGCGGACCATACCCGCGCCGGGTGGCGAACGACCCGCCTCGGCCCCCGCGATGTCGAGCGCGATGCGGTCGGGGCCGGCGAGCAGGAAGGTCGAGGCGCCGGCGACCAGATCGTCGAAGCGCACGGTGATTTCGCCGTCGCCGATCTCGACCGCGCCGATATGCCCCGCCAGCGCCGCCGACGGGTTGAGCAGGATGGACAGGAGAAGGAACGCGAGGCCCATGATGCGGTTATGCCGCCGCGGGCGAGCGATGGTCCAGCGCTTATTGGAAAACATGACGCCCCCGGCCACAGAAGAGAATGAACCGCCCATTAGCCATGGCGCGTCAAGCGCGCGTCAATCGGCAAGGTTAACCGCCGATTCAGCATGTTCGCGGAGACCCGACCGCGGCCGCCGCACCGCGCCCGGCCGATCTTTCTGCCCGGCCGCGCTTGCCGTTGCCCGAAGCCGATGCTAGCACCGACTTCGCTGACGGTGTCGTTCCCGGTGCCGTCCGGCCTTTTGAGGGGAAGGCCTGTTCCGCGAATCGCGGTTCATGGTCGCCTTGGTGCCGGACATGCAGGGAAGGACGACCTGCCGTCGGTCCACCCGGTTGACCGGACAGTCGGGGCGATCGCCAGCCGCCCGCCCCGCCCGCCCGCTCACCCCGTAACAGGTTGATGCCGCATGAGGCTTGCCATGCCCTCTTCTTATCCCGACGCGGGCGCTTGCGCTCCGGCCGTCGCCGGATATGAAGACCGCATGCGCGTCCAGAACCGGACGCTGGCCCCCCGCGGCAATAACGTCTTCTTTCTTTTCACCCTTTTCCGCCGCAGCCGCCCGTCCGGGCGGCTTGCAGCCTTTTTGATTGGCGCGCTGCGGCGCGCCTGGAGTGTTTATAATGACCACGCGCATGTTGATCGACGCGCGGCACCGGGAAGAAACCCGGGTCGCCGTCACCCAGGGAAACCGCATCGAGGAGTTTGATTTCGAGTCCGCCGAGCACAAGCAGCTCAAGGGCAATATCTATCTCGCCAAAGTAACCCGCGTCGAACCGTCGCTGCAGGCGGCGTTTGTCGAATATGGCGGCAATCGCCACGGCTTCCTGGCGTTCAGCGAAATCCACCCCGACTATTACCAGATCCCCAAGGAAGACCGTGAAGCGTTGCTGCGCGAAGAGGCCGAGCATGCCGCCGAAGCGGCGATGCGCGCCGAAGAAGACCTCGACGAGCTGGAAGGCGATGTCGCCGACGTCGAATATCACGACGAGGACGACAATGGCGACCACCGCGACCACCGCGCCGATCGCGACGACGAGCGCGACGATGACGACCGGGGCGACGACGACCGAAGCGACGACGATCGGGGCGACGCCGAAAATGGCGATGCCGAGAACGGCGAAGACGGCGGCGAAGAAAGCAAGGACGGCCGCGGCGACCGCAAAGGTCGCGGCCGCGGACGCGGCAATGGCCGCAAGGGCGGTGGCCGCGGACGCAGCAGCCGCCGCGACGACGAGGACGGCGAAAACCGCATGTCGCTGCGCCGCCGTTACAAGATCCAGGACGTCATCCGCCGCCGTCAGGTGATGCTGGTCCAGGTCGTGAAGGAAGAGCGCGGCAACAAGGGCGCCGCGCTGACCACCTATCTGTCGCTCGCCGGCCGTTATTGCGTGCTGATGCCCAACACGATGCACGGCGGCGGGATCAGCCGCAAGATTTCGAACGGCGCCGATCGCCGCAAGTTGAAGGCGATGATCGACGAGATGAACCTGCCGCCGACGATGGGCTGCATCGTCCGCACCGCCGGGATGAGCCGCACCAAGGTCGAGATCAAGCGCGACTTCGATTATCTCGCCCGCCTGTGGGACGAGATCCGCCAAAAGACGCTCGAGTCGAGCGCCCCGGCGCTGGTCCATTCGGATAGCGATTTGGTCAAGCGCGCGATCCGCGACATCTATCATAAAGACATTGAGGAAGTGCTCGTCGAGGGCGACGAGGGCTATAAGGCCGCCAAGCAGTTCATGAAGCTGCTGATGCCGAGCCATGCGCGGCGCGTGAAGCAATATGCCGACCCGGTATCGCTCTATCAGCGCTACGGCGTCGAGGATCAGCTCGCCGGGATGCTCAACCCCGTCGTCCAGCTAAAATCGGGCGGTTATCTGGTGATCAACCCGACGGAGGCCTTGGTGTCGATCGACATCAACTCGGGCCGTTCGACGCGCGAGCATAATATCGAGCAGACTGCGGTCAGCACCAATCTGGAGGCCGCGGCCGAAATCGCCCGCCAGCTGCGCCTGCGCGACATGGCCGGGCTCGTCGTGATCGACTTCATCGACATGGATCACGGCTCGAACGTCCGCAAGGTCGAGCGCGCGATGAAGGATGCGCTGAAGAACGACCGCGCGCGGATCCAGATCGGCCGTATTTCGGGCTTCGGCCTGATGGAGATGAGCCGCCAGCGCCTGCGCACCGGCGTGCTCGAAGCCTCGACGCGCCCCTGCCCGCATTGCGAAGGCACCGGGCTGGTCCGCACCGCTTCGTCGGCCGGGCTGTCGGCGCTGCGCATGATCGAAGAGGAAGCCGCACGCGGCAAGGGCAGCAAGATCACGCTGCGCGCGAGCCAGGAAGCGACCTTCTATATCCTCAACGAAAAGCGCCGCGAGCTGCGCGAGATCGAGGAGCTGTACGGCGTTTCGATCGAAATCCTGCCCGACGGCGAGACCGAAGGCGCACGGATGGCGATCGAGGTCAGCGGCCCGCCGCCGGTCGTTCGCCGCAGCTTTGCCCCGATCGCGCCGATCGAGGATGACGATGACGACGAGGTCTTCGACGAGGACGAGGAAGAAGAGGTCGAAGCCGAAGACGCTGCCGAGCGGAACGAACGCCCGGCCCGCCCGCGCGACCGCGAAGACAGCGAAGTCGACGGCGAAGGCCGCAAGCGCCGCCGCCGCCGCCGCCGCGGTCGCCGCGGTCGCCGCGACGACGAAGGCAATGAAATCGTCGAAGGCGAAACCGATCGCGAGGCCGACGACGCCGAGACCGCCGACGCCGACGCAGCCCCCGCCGAAGCCGAGAGCGCCGACGCGGGCGAGACCGAAGAGGCCGAAGCCAAGCCGCGCCGCCGTCGTGGCGGTCGTGGCCGCAAGCCGAAGGCCGACACGCTGGCCGACGACGCCGGCAGCGACGCCGAGCCTGCGGACGAAGCCGCCGCGCCGGTGGTCGACGAGCCAGTGGCCGATGAATCGGTCGCCGAAGCGCCTGCCGCCGAGGAGAAGCCGAAGCGCAAGCGCGCGCCGCGCAAGCCGAAGGTGACCGCCGAGGATGGCGCCGCCGAGGCCGCGCCGGTCGTCGAGGTTGCCGAGGTGACGCACGCCGAGGTCGCCGAAGTTCCGGCGCTCGAGGCCGAGGCCGAACCCACCAAGCCGGCACCGAAGAAGCGCGCGAGCCGCAGCAAGAAGGCCGCAGCCGCCGAGGCCGCGCCCGAAGCGGCAACGACGCGCGACGCCGAACCGGTCGCCGGCGACAGCGACGGCGAGAGTGACGGGGACGGCGTCGGCCCCGACGGCGAACCGCGCCGCGGCTGGTGGCAGCGCACCTTCGGCTAATCCGAGCGGTCAGCCCCTTCGTCATTGCGAACGGAGTGAAGCAATCCAGAGCGGTTTACGCCGCCCTGGATTGCCGCGTCGCTGCGCTCCTGGCAATGACGATGCCCGTGAAGTCCGGCCTTGCCTCGCTGTGCCCTGCGCCCCACAAAGCCCGGAGGCTTCAGTGGAGGTTCAGGCTTGTGACGCGAGGACGGATAAAATGAGTTGCCCTCCGCCGCATCACCTGTTTCGGGCAGTTTTCCGTCTGTCGGTCACCCTGCTCGTGCTGCTCGCGGTGACGATGCGCCCCGCGATGGCGCAGTCGATCCTGCGCGATGCCGAGACCGAGGCGCTGTTCCAGGACATGATGGACCCGTTGCTCGTCGCGGCGGGGCTTCAGCCGGGACAGGTGCGCGTCCATCTGCTCGGCGAGCGCAGCATCAACGCCTTTGTCGCCGGCAGCCAGGATGTCTACGTCTTTGCCGGGCTGATCGAGGCCGCCGACAGCGCCGAAGAGGTGCAGGGCGTGCTCGCGCACGAGCTGGGGCATGTGATCGGCGGCCACGCGATCCGCGTCAACGATGGCGCCAAGGCGGCGACGAACATCTCGCTGCTCAGCTTGGTGCTCGGCGCCGCGGCGATCGCGGCGGGAGCCGGCGAAGCAGGCATGGCGGCCATGATGGCGGGGCAGCAGGCCGCGCTCGGCAAGTTCCTGGCCTTTACCCGCGTCCAGGAATCGACCGCCGACGCCGCGGGCGCTCAATATTTGTCGAAGGCGGGAATCAGCGGCCGCGGCAGCCTGGCGTTTTTCAAGAAGCTCCAGAATCTCGAATTCCGCTATGGTATCGAGCAGGACGACGATCAGGCCTATGGCCGCACCCACCCGATGTCGGGCGATCGCATCCAGACGCTGCGCGAGGTCTATGTGATCGATCCGGCGTGGGAAAAACCCGCCAACCCTGACATTGAACGCCGTTTCCAGCGGGTGAAGGCCAAGCTGCAGGGCTTCATCGCCGATCCCGAGCGGACGCTGCGCAAATATCCCGAAAGCAACAGCAGCATCCCGGCGCGCTATGCCCGCGCCTATGCCTGGCACAAGAGCGCCTATCCGCAAAAGGCGCTTGCCGAGGTCGAAGGCCTGCTCGCGACCGCGCCCGCCGACCCCTATTTCCTCGAACTCGAAGGCCAGGTGCTGCTCGAATCGGGGCGCCCGCAAGAGGCGATCCCGCCGCTGCGCAAGGCGGTGACCAGTTCGCGCTCGCAGCCGCTGATCGCGGCGCTGCTCGGCCACGCGCTGATCGCGACCGAGGACCCGGCCAACTATGCCGAGGCCGAAAATGTGCTGAAGACCGCGGTGGCGCTCGACAACCAGAATCCCTTTGCCTGGTATCAGCTCGGCATCGTCTATGCGAACAAGGGCGACCAGTCGCGCGCCGCGCTCGCCTCGGCGGAACGCTATCAACTCGAGGGTAGACAGGCCGCGCTGGCGCTGCGTAACGCCGAACTGGCGATGCAGGGCCTGCCCGAAGGGTCGCCCGACTGGATTCGTGCACAGGATATTTCACTGGTGGCGCGCGCCGAGGTGGAAAGCGAACGCAAACGGCGTTAGATTCGGGTCGAACAGCGGGGCAAGGCATCGCAATCAGCCGATGCATAAGGGCGACATGTGACCGACAAGAAGGACGATTATTACCAGCCGTGGCTGCGCGACCCCGCGCCCGTGCCGCCGGCAGACCCGCGTCCGGCGGCCGACGAAGGGCTGGCCAAGCCGCGCGAAACGCCGCCGGTGGGCATCGACCTGTCGCGCTATGCGACCGACGAGGCGCCGGCGCGCAAAACCCCGCGCCAGCCCGTCGTGACGTCGGCGCAGTTGAAAGCCGGTGCGACGGGCGTCTGGCGGACGCTTCGCGATGCTACTGCGGGTTTTGCCGACTGGACCATCCGTGTCGGCGACCGTGCAGACATTCCGGCGCGCGTCGCGGCGCTGGAGATTCCGCGGCGGTCGCGTGCGCTGGCCGCGAAGACCGGCGCCCTGACCGCGCAAGGTGCGCAGGCCGCAGCGCGCGGATCGGCGCGCGCCGGCCGCGCGGCGGCGACCGCGAGCGGCGACGGCTGGCGCAAGCTGGCGCTGGGCGACAAGGTCGCGCGGCTGTCGAGCGAGGCCGGGCGCGGACTGGGCGAGGTTGCCGGCAAGACCCGCGCGGGGATCGGCACCGTTGCCAAGGCGGGAAAAGACGGGATCGGCGAAGCGGCGACCAAGCTGCGCCCGACCCCGCGCGAAGAACCGGGACCACCGGCATCGGGGCTGGACCAATTGCTGGCCCGCGAGGAAGCGGCGGCGCGGCAGTCGGCAGCGCCGGTCGCGCCAGACCTGCCACTGTTCGCAACCGGGGCGGAGACGCTGCCGCCGACCGCGGCGCGCGAACCGGCGGCGCCGGTCACCGACGGCGACGATCGCTCGCCGCTGATCGCTCCCGCTCCTCCGAAGAAGCCCGCCGCGGCCAAGGCGATGGCGGCGCCGCGGCTGCCGCAAGTGCGCGGCGATTCCATCGACGGCCTGTCGCCGCGCCTCGCCTGGGCGGCGCTGGCGGGGATCGTGCTGCTGCTTGCCGCCGCCTTCTGGCTCGGCGGACGCTTCGGCGGCGGGCTCGGCAAGAGCGAGGTCGAAGCGATCGTCGCCGATTACATCAAGGCGAACCCGCAGATCATTCCCGAGGCGATCGAGGCGCAGCGCGACCAGCAGGTCGCGACCGCGATCGACGCGATCCGGCCGGCGCTCGAAAAACCCTATGCCGGGGCGTGGGCTGGCAACGCCGACGGCGACGTCACGCTGGTCGTCTTTACCGATTACGCCTGCGGTTTTTGCCGCGCGAGCGTGCCCGACGTCGACCGGCTGATCCGCGAGGACAAAAGACTGAAGGTCGTGTTCCGCGAACTGCCGATCATCGCCCCGCAGAGCCGCGACGCCGCGCTGATGGCGCTCGCTGCGGCGCGGCAGGGCAAATATGACGCCTTCCATCACGCGATGTTCGCCGCCAGTTCGCTCGGCCCCGACGCGATCGCCGCCGCCGCCGCGCGCGCCGGCGTGGTGACCGACGGCAGCGCCGATGCAACCGCGAACGAAGCCTTGTTCCAGCGCGAGCTCGACAGCAACCTGGCGATCGCGACCCAGTTGCAGCTCAACGCCACCCCGACGTGGATCGTCGGCGACCAGCTGTTCCAGGGCCAGATCGGCTATGACGCGCTGCGCGCTGCGGTCGGCAAGGCGCGGGCAGCGAAAAGCTGAGCGGGCGGCGCGGCATGGCGACCGTCACCCACGACCAGGCGCTCGCCAACGCCCACCAGCTGCTGACCGACCAGCCCGGCGCCGCGCTGGCGCAGGCGCGCGCGATTCTCGAGCGCGTGCCAACCTCGGCGGCGGCACACCGGCTGGCCGCGCACGCGCTGCGCGCGCTGGGCCGCGAGGACGAGGCCGGGGCCGCGTCGCTCGCCGCGGTCGGCGCAGCGATCCACGACCCGGCGATGATCGAGGCGGCGCTGGCGCTTGCCGACGACCGGTTGCCCGACGCCGAAGCAGCGCTGCGCCAGCGGCTGCGCGAGGATGCGACCGACGTCGCGGCGATCCGCATGCTCGCCGAGGTGGCGGGGCGGATCGGCCGCTATGGCGACGCCGAAAAATTGCTGTCGCGCGCGCTCGCCCTAGCGCCGGGTTTCGGCGCCGCGCGCGCCAATCTGGCCACCGTCTATTACAAGCAGAACCGCTTCGCCGAGGCGGCGACGACGCTCGACGCGGTGCTGGCGGGCGATCCCGACAATCCCGCCCACGCCAACCTCAAGGCCGCCGCGCTCGGGCGGATCGGCGGCTATGACGAGGCGATCGCGCTCTACACGACGCTGACCGAACGCTTCCCCGCCCATGCCAAGCTGTGGATGAGCTATGGCCATATGCTCAAGACCGTCGGGCGGCAGGACGACAGCGTCGCCGCCTATCGTCGCGGGCTGGCGGCCGAGCCGGGGCTCGGCGAAATCTGGTGGAGCCTCGCCAATCTGAAGACGATCCGCTTCGACGCTGCCGACCGCGCCGCCATGGCGGCCGCACTGGCGGCGATCGACGACGGCGATGCGGCGCGCGACGACGACCGATTGCACCTCCATTTCGCGCTCGGCAAGGCGTATGACGATGCCGGCGAGGCGGAGGCGTCGTTCGGCCATTATGCCGCGGGCAACGCGATCCGCGCCGAGCAGCTCGGCTACGACGCCGCCGATACCCGCGCCGTGGTCGATGCCGCGATCGCTACCTGCACTCCCGGTTTCTTTGCCGAGCGCGTGGGCCAGGGCGACCCCGCGCCCGACCCGATCTTTATCCTCGGCATGCCGCGCGCCGGATCGACGCTGGTCGAACAGATATTGGCGAGCCATTCGGCGATCGAAGGCACGATGGAGCTGCCCGACATTCCGGCGATCGCGCTCGGCCTGGGGCGCGATGCGCTGGGCGAGGGGCGGCGCTGGGTCGAGGCGCTCGCCGCGGCGGCGCCCGAACAGCTGGCCGACCTCGGCGCGCAATATCTGCGCGACACCGCGGTGCAGCGCAAGACCACCAAGCCCTTCTATATCGACAAGCTGCCCAACAACTGGCTGTACGTGCCGCTGATCCGGATGATCCTGCCGAATGCGCGGATCATCGACGCGCGGCGGCACCCGCTCGATTGCTGCTTTTCGAATTTTCGCCAGCATTTCGCGAAGGGTCAGGCGTTCAGCTATCGCCTGACCGACATGGGCGCCTATTACCGCGACTATGTCCGGCTGATGGCGCACATCGATGCGGTGCAGCCGGGGCGCGTCCATCGCGTGATCCACGAAGCGCTGCTCGCCGACCCCGAGGCCGAGGTGCGGGCGCTGCTGGGTTGGCTCGACCTGCCGTTCGAGGATGCGTGCATGGCGTTTCACGCCAACGCCCGCGCGGTGCGCACCGCGTCGAGCGAGCAGGTGCGCCGCCCGATCAACCGCGACGGGGTCGATCAGTGGCGCCCCTATGCGGCCTGGCTGGGGCCGCTGGAAGACGCGCTGGGGCCGGTGCTGAGCGCCTATCCCGACGCTCCGGCCGACGACGGCTGAGCCGGCGAGCAAATTCGTTGCCTTTGGGCAACAGCCCCCGACATTTTCGACCAGCGACCGGCCCGCCCAGCGAACAATGCTTGCGCTTGTGCTGCACTGCGTCATTCTCGCGTCACAAACCGGTCATTTTGAGGGGGGTCTCATGCGGAATTTATCGAAGGTCGTGGCACGGAGCGGCGGATTGCTGCTCGCCAGCTCGATCCTGTGCACGTCGGGCGCGGCGCTGGCGCAGGCGACCGACACCGAGGACGACAACGACATCGTCGTCACCGCGTCGAAGCGCGAGGAAAACCTGCAGGACGTGCCGCTGGCGATCACCGCGATCGGCAACGAGCGGCTCGACCAGTTGCAGGTCAACGAGTTTCAGGACGTCGTCAAATTTCTCCCTTCGGTGACGATCCAGTCGGCGGCGCCCGGCTTTGCCCAGGTCTATTTCCGCGGCGTCTCGTCGGGCGAGAACGCCAACCATTCGGCGTCGCTGCCGACGGTCGGCACCTATCTCGACGAAATGCCGGTGACGACGATCCAGGGCGCTCTCGACATCCACACCTATGACCTCGCGCGCGTCGAGGCGCTCGCCGGACCGCAGGGGACGCTATACGGCGCCAGCTCGATGGCCGGGACGCTCAAGCTGGTCACCAACAAGCCCGACACCAGCGGCACCTATGGCCAGGTCGGGTTGCAGCTCAACAGCGTCGCGCACGGCGGCGTCGGCGGGATCGCCGAAGGTTTCGTCAACGCCGCGCTGAGCGAGCGCGCGGCGCTGCGCCTGGTCGGCTGGTATCGCCGCGACGCGGGTTATATCGACAATATCGCGGGTAGCCGCACCTATGCCTCGTCGGGAATCACGCAAAGCAACGCCGATCTGGTCGAAAAGGATTACAACGGCGTCGACACCTATGGCGCCCGCCTGGCGCTGGGGATCGAACTCGACGATGACTGGACGATCCGCCCGCTGGTGATGGGGCAGGTGCAGAAATCGAACGGCAGCTTTGCGCAGGAGCGCTCGACGTCGGTCACCAGCGACCTGCAGACGGTGCAATATAATCCCGAAAGCGCCAAGGATCAGTGGATCCAGGCGGCGCTGACGATCGAGGGCAAGCTGGGCAACTGGGACCTGACCGTGACCGGCGGCCATTTGCGGCGCAAGACCGAGACGGAGAGCGACTATTCGGACTACGCCTATTTTTACGACGCGATCGCCGGTTACGGCACCTATTTCTATGACAATGACGGCGATCTGGTCAGCCCCAACCAATATATCCAGGGCAAGGATCGCTATCGCCGCAACTTCTTCGAAGCGCGGGTCGCATCGCCCGCCGATGCCCGCATCCGCTTCATCGGCGGCCTGTTCTACCAGCGGCAAAGCCACAATATCGAACAGAATTACATCATCGACAATATCGCCGACGCGATCACGGTGACCGGGACCGACAGCAACATCTGGCTGACCCAGCAAAAGCGCGTCGATCGCGACTATGCCGCGTTCGGCGAGCTGTCGTTCGATATCACCGACAAGCTGACGCTGACCGGCGGCGGCCGCGTCTATAAATTCGACAACAGCCTGATCGGCTTTTTCGGCTTTTCGTCGGGGTACAGCAGCCGCACCGGCGAAGCCGCCTGCTTCGCCCCCGCTGCACTTCCCAACAGTCCGTGCACCAACCTCGACGAGCGGACCAAGGACAGCGACTTCATCCACAAGCTGAACCTGACCTACAAGATCAGCGACGATGCGCTGGTCTATGGCACCTGGTCGCGCGGTTTTCGGCCCGGCGGGATCAACCGCCGTGGCGGTTTGGCGCCATACGGCCCCGATACGCTCGACAATTACGAGTTCGGGTGGAAGACCAGCTTCGGTCCGATCCGCTTCAACGGCGCCATCTATCAGGAGGACTGGAACGGCATCCAGCTGTCCTTCCTCGGCCCCAACGGCCTGACCGAAATTCGCAACGCCGGGGTCGCGCGGATCCGCGGCGTCGAAATGGATTTCGGCTATCGGCTGGACGGTTTTTCGATCAACGCCGGTTTCAGTTACAATGACGCCGAAATTCGCGAGGATTTCTGCCGTATTGCCAATGCGACCTTCGATTGCGCGCTGCCGGGGACCGACGGATCGGCGAACGCACCGCTCGCACCGGCGGGAACCGCGCTGCCCGTCACCCCCAAGTTCAAGGGCAATATCGTCGCGCGCTACGAATTCCCGCTGATGGGCAACGAGGGGCATTTCCAGCTCGCCGCAAACCATGTCGGCAAGCGGCGGAGCGACCTGCGCATCCAGGAAAATGGCATCAAGGGCCAGTTCGCATCCTATTCGACCGTCGACATGAGTTTCGGCATCACCGCCGACAGCTGGCGCGCCGAAATATTCGCGACCAACCTGTTCGACAGCAACGGCGTGATCAATTCGGGCGTCCAGTGCGTCGAGACCGTGTGCGGCGATTTCGGCGGCGATACCGCCACCGGCGGCGTCTTTTACGACACGGTCATCCGGCCGCGGCTGATCGGGGTCAAGGTGGCGAAGGATTTCTGATCGGGTGACGGACAGCGTGACCAACACCGAAAGGCCGGGCCAAAAGCTCGGCCTTTTGATGTGCATCGCGTTGGTCATGGGCAATATGATCGGGTCGGGGGTGTTCCTTCTCCCGACCGATCTCGCGCCGCTCGGATGGAATGCCGCGCTCGGCTGGACGGTGACGATCACCGGAACCTTGTGCCTGGCGCTGGTTTTCGCGCGCCTTGCGCGCCATTTGCCGGGTGGGTGCGGAGCCTATACCTATGCCGCCGAGGCTTTTGGACCCGCCACGGGTTTCATCGTTGCCTGGAGCTTCTGGATCAGCTGCTGGGTGACCAACGCCACGCTCGCGGTGGCCGCAGTCCGCAACCTCGCCATCATCTATCCGTCGCTGAACAATGGCGGATCGACGGCAGCCCTGATCGCCATTGCCTTCGTCTGGCTGTTCACGCTCGTGAACCTGCTTGGCGTCCGCAAGGCCGGCGGGGTGCAGGTGATTACACTGGCGCTGAAACTGCTGCTGCTGCTTGGCGCCATCTTCATCGGCCTCTGGTGGCTGACGGCGGGCGCCGAACCACTGCCGTCGATGCAGGATGCCCAGCCGATCAGCGTCGCCGGGATCGGCCAGGCGGCGACCTTGACGCTGTTCGCGCTGCTCGGCTTCGAAAGCGCGCTGGCGGCAGGCGACCGGGTCGCCGACCCCGAACGCACCGTGCCGCGCGCGACGACGATCGGCATGATCGCGACGGGCCTGCTCTATCTGGCAGCCTGCACCGCCGTGACGATGCTGGTCCCGCTGGATGTCGTCGCCGGGTCGATCGCGCCCTTCCCGACCTTTTTCACCTATTTCATCGGCCCTGAAGCCGGGGCGGCCGCGGCCGTGCTGGCGGCCATCGCCGCGCTTGGCGCCCTCAACGGCTTCGTCCTGCTGGCCGGCGAGCTGCCGCGCGATCTGGCGCGCCGCGGACTGATCGCGCCTAGTTTCGGCGCCGAGAACCGGAACGGGGTGCCGCATTGGAGCCTGCTGCTGTCCGCGCTGCTGGCGACGCTGATCGTCTACGCCAACTACAGCCGCGGGCTGGCCGAACTGTTCAATTTCATGATGTTGGTGACGACATCGACGACGATCATTTTTTATCTGGTCGGCGCGCTGGCCGCGCTGAAGTTCCGCCACGCCGGGCGCAACGCGATGTCACCGGGTTTCATCGTGCTGACGCTGGCGGGGATCGTCTATGTCTGCTGGGCCTTTTACGGCGCCGGGATCGAGCCGACGCTGTACAGCCTGGCCATGACCATTGCCGGCCTGCCGCTATACCTTCTCGCGCGCCGATCAGCGCCAGCGCGGCGCGAACAGGCCCCGGTCGCGTAGGACGACCTGCGCCGCATTGTGCCCCGGCGCGCCGGTGACGCCGCCGCCGGGATGGGTGCCGGCGCCGCACATATAGAGGCCCTTCAGCGGCCCGCGATAGGCGCCGTTGCCGAGCACCGGGCGCGCCGACCACAGCTGGTCGAGGCTCATATTGCCGTGCATGATGTCGCCGCCGACCAGCCCGAATTTGCGTTCGAGCCCCTTGGGGCTGAGGATCTGGCGCCCGACGATCGAGGCGCGGAAACCGGGGGCGTGCGCTTCGACGGTATCGATGATGCAGTCGGCGGCCTTGTCTTCCTCGGCGTCCCAATCGCGTCCGTCGGGCAGCTCGGGCGCAAATTGCTGGCAGAACAGGCTGGCGACATGCTGGCCCGGGGGGGCGAGGCTGTCGTCGACGGTCGAGGGGATCAGCATTTCGACGATCGGCGCTTTCGACCAGCCATATCGCTTCGCATCGAGGAACGCCCGGTCCATATAGTCGAGCGTCGGGGCGAGGATGATCCCCGACTGGTGATGTTCGCCGGGTTCGGGAAGGCAGGTGAAGCGCGGCAGGTCGCTGAGCGCGACATTCATCCGGAAGGTGCCGCTGCCCGCCTTGAACGCCTTGATCCGGCGGCGGAATTCGGGCGCGATATCGCCTTCGTCGAACAACCGTTCGTAGAGCAGTTTCGGCCCGACATTGGCGATGACGCGAGCGGCGGCGATTTCCTCGCCGCCGGCCAGCTTGACCCCGACCGCCTTGCCGCCGTCGACGAGTACCCGCGCGACGGGGCTTTCGAGGCTGATCTCGACCCCCAGCTGGGTGCAGACCTTGGCCATCATCTGGGTGATCGCGCCCATGCCGCCGATGCTGTGGCCCCACGCGCCCTTCTTGCCGTTCACTTCGCCGAACACGTGATGGAGGAGGACGTAAGCGCTGCCGGGCGTATCGGGGCTGGCGTAATTGCCGACGACGGCGTCGAAGCCGAAGGCCGCCTTCACCGCTTCGCTTTCGAACCAGCTGTCGAGGAAGGTGCGTGCCGATTTGGTGAACAATTCGAGCACATCGCGCTGCTGCGACAGGCTCAATTTGGTCAGCCCCCGCCCCTGTCGCGCCGCGTCGACCAAAGTCTTGAAGCCGTCGCCGACATTGGGCGGCGACTTCAATGCAAGGTCGCGCAGCACATCGGCCACCCCCTCGAGCATGTCGTAATATTCGGGCAGGCGCGCCGCGTCGTGGGCGGAGAAGCGGGCAAATTCCTTTTGGGTGCGTTCGAGCCCGCCGCCGAGTTTCAGATAGCCGCCATCTTCCTGCGGCAGGAAATTGCTGATCGGCCGCTCGATGACGCGATAGCCATGCTCGGCGAGCTTCATGTCGGCGATGACCTTGGGCTGGAGCAGGCTGACGGTGTAGCTCGCGACCGAATTGCGGAAACCCGGCGCAAATTCCTCAGTCACCGCGGCGCCGCCGACGACGTCGCGCGCCTCGACGATGCGGACCTTCAGCCCCGCCTTGGCGAGATAGAAGGCGCAAACGAGGCCGTTGTGGCCGGCGCCGATAATCAGGGCGTCATAGGTTTTGGTCATGAAAATTCTTTCGCAAGCGGGGATTCGACATGTTGGCGGCCGAAGCCGAGGCCAAGAATACGGCCTGGAATGCGGCGGAGCAGCGGGATACGGTCGAGCAAGCGGATCGCGAGCGGCACGCGGCTGATCTGTCCGCGCAGCATCGGTTCGATGACGCGCCGGTGCGCGAACCGTTGCAGCGCCTGCATCCGCACCGTCGGCGTCCAGCGGCGCTCCTGCACGTGATGGAGCAGTGGGTCGGGATCGGCGCCCGTCGCGAGCGGCGCGGCGAGGATGTTCGCGGCGGCGACAGCATCCTGCACCGCCAGATTGATCCCGACCCCGCCGACCGGCGACATCGCATGCGCCGCATCCCCTATCGCGAGCAGGCCCGGGCGCGACCAGCGCGTCAGGCGGTCGAGCGCGACGGTGAGCAATTTAACATCGTCGAAGCTGGCGATCGCGTCGATGCCCGCAGCGAGGCCGGGGACGAGCGCGGTGACATCGTCGCGGAAGGCGCCGATCCCGCGCGCTTCGATCGCCGGGAAGCCGCCCTTTTCAATGATCCGCGCGCATTGCCAGTAATCGCCGCGCGGGATGGCGACGACCATGCCGCGCGTGGCGATGGTGCCGAGCGGCACGTCGGTCGGGGCGTCGGCGGGCATCGGGATGCGGAACCACAGCACGTCCATGGGCGCGCCAAGATCTTCGAGCGGCAGGTCGGCGGCGTCGCGCAGCACCGAGCGGCGGCCGTCGGCGGCGATCACGAGGCGCGCAGTCAATGTTTCGCCCGTGGTCAGCGTCACGCCGTTCACGCGGCCCGCGGCGTCGAATGTCGGCGCGGCGGCTTCGGTCGACATGCGCAGGTCGAAGATCGGATAGGCCTTTCCCTGCCGTGCGATGAAATCGAGCAGGTCCCATTGCGGCATCATCGCGACATAGGGCGCGGCGACGGGGAGGCTTTTGAGCGATGCGATCGTATAGCGCCCGCCGAGCAGGTCGAGCGTCATCGTATCGACCTTCGCATGCGGCAGGTTCAGCAGTTCATCGAGCAGCCCGATGTCGTGGAACAGTTCGAGCGTCGAGGGGTGGACGGTGTCGCCGCGAAAATCGCGCAGGAAATCGGCGTGCTTCTCGAGGATGGTGACCGGCACCCCGGCGCGCGCGAAGAGCAGGCCCGCGACCATGCCGGCGGGGCCGCCGCCGACGATGATGATGGGTAGATCAGCCATACCATTCCCCGTTCGCATTGCACTGCCGATGGGCATCTCGACTTCGCTCGATGCGAACGGGATCATGATTCTCACGCCCGGCCCCAGCCCGGCGCCGGCGCCTGTTTCGATCGCGCCTCGGGAATCAGATCGCGCATCCGCGCACAGAAATGCTTGAGGCACACTTCCTTGTCGCTGAGCGGGCCCATGGTGAAGCTTTGCGACGCCATGCCCTGCTGGACGCGGGTGATCAGCAGCGTGTCCTCGGCATTGACCTGGCGGTTGATGCGCCAGTTGAGGTAGCGGGCCGCCTTCATCTCGCGGCGCGCATCGGGCAGGACGTAGCTGATTTCGCGGATCAGGCAGCTGGTGGGGCCGGTCGGCAGCCACTGCATGAAATCTACCTGGTCGGGGTAGATATCAAAGGCGACGTTGGGCCACAGTTTGAAATAGAGCCAGTGGCGCTGCTTGTCGGCTGGCAGGTGCGGGACCGGCGGCAACAGCCGCTGGTACATCCGCTCGGACCAGTTTGCCGACGGCCGGTCGATCAGATCGCCCCACATGCGGTCGACATGCGTCGTCGCCTCGACGCCATAGCTTTTGCCGAACAGCCGGGTCAGGCCGGGGTGCGCGACGGCGATGTGGAGGCCGTCGGAATAATTGTCGCCGACATTTTTCCAGTTCACCTCGCGCGGGCGCAGCGTAACGCGGCCGAGCGCGCCGAGTTCTTCGAACCGGTAGGGGGCAACCTGTTCCTCATAGGGCGCCATCATAGCCGCGACCGAGGGGCCGCCGTCGTCGGTGAGGCGGACGAACCAGAAGCCGCGCCATTGTTCGAGCCCGACCGGGACGAGCCCCGCCCTGCCCCGGTCGAGCGTCGGATAGCTGGCACTATCGGGCACACCGGTCAGCCGGCCGTCGAGGTCGTAGGTCCAGGCGTGATAGGGGCAGACGAGCTTTTTCGCGCAGCCCGCGGCGCCATCGACGAGACGCGAACCGCGGTGGCGGCAGACGTTGGTGAAGGCACGGACGGTGCGATCCGCGCCGCGCACGACGATGACGCTTTCGCCGATATAGTCGATGCTGTGCCAGTCTCCCGCGGTCGGGATATCGCTGTCGTGGCAGACGATTTGCCAGCTGGGGCGGAAAATACGCTCATTCTCGGCGGCGTGAAAGTCGGGGTCGCTGTACGTCCAGGCGGGGAGGCTCCAGCCGTCCTGCGGGTCGATATTCGATGTGCTTGCGGGCGCGGTTGCCATGAGTCGATCCTTGTTATACAGATGTATAACAACATGCAGCCCGTCCGCCAAGCCTTTACCCGCGAAAGCGCCGATGCCCGCCGCGCCGCCCTGATCGAGGCAACCGCAGCGTGCCTGGCGGAGGTTGGCATGGCGGGCACGAACGTCCGGGCGATCTGCGCGCGCGCCGGGGTGTCGCCGGGGCTTTTGCGCCATTATTTCGCGGGCATCGACGATCTGGTGGCGGCGACATACGCCGCGACGAGCGACCGCATGGACGCGATCTTTGCCGCGGCGGTGGCGGGCGCAGGCGCCGATCCGCGCGCGCGGCTGTCGGCCTATCTGACCGCGAGCTTCCGCCCGCCGGTGACCGACCCCGAGTTGCTGGGGGCATGGACGGCGTTCTGGGCGCTGGCGCGCAGCGACGCGCGGATGGCGGCGATTCATGCGGACAGTTACGCGGGTTACCGCGCCCGGCTGGGCGAGTTGCTCACCGCCTGTGGCACCGCCGATGCCGACCGGCTGGCGATCCTGCTCACCGCGATGGTCGACGGATTGTGGCTGGAACTGTCGCTGGACGCGGCAAGTTTCGGCGCCGAGGCGGCGGTGGCGATGGTCGAGCGGGCGGTTGGCGCTTTGGTTTAGCTGTACCCCGCGAAGGCAGGGGCCCATCTCCGGACGTGGAGAGTTAAACCAGCCGCGTCCGTAAACCGAAAGAACCGGAGATGGGCCCCTGCCTTCGCAGGGGCACGGGGTCTCCCATTACATTCTACTTCGACAAATCGCGCAGCAGGCTGTCCCAATGCGCGAGCGCGGGGGCGATCGCCGCCACAGGGACGCGCTCGTTGAGACCGTGCGCGAAGCTGTCGCTGGCTTTCGAGAACAGCCCGGCGACGCCGTAGCTCGGCACGCCCTGGATGCGGAAATGATAGCTGTCGGTCGCGCCGGCGCTCATCGACGGGATGATCGGCAGGCCGGGGGCGCGGGCGTGGACCGCCCTGGTCACCGCCGCCATGACGTCGGGGCGCAGCGGCGAGGCGTCGCTGGCGCTGGCGTCGGGATCGGGGTTCACCTTGACCGCGGGGTCGGCGATCACGCGCTCGAGCTCGGCGCGCACGGTTTCGACGGGGACGCCGGGAAAGATGCGGCAGTTGATATTCGCGGTGGCACGCTGGGGCAGCGCATTTTCGGCGTGGCCGCCCTTCACCAGCGTCGGCACGCAGGTGGTGCCGATCTGGCCGACATATTCGGGGTCGGCGCGAATCTTGGCGATCGCGGCTTCATCCTCCGGGTTGGCGGCGAACGCCTTGAGCGCGGCGCCCATATTGCCGCCGACCTGATCGGCGACGATCGGCATGCCGACCTTGGTCAGTTCGTTCTGCTGCGCCGCGAATGTATAGGCGCCGACCTTGGCAAGCGCGTTCGACAGCTGGACGATCGCGTTGACCGGCGACGGGCGCGAGCTGTGGCCGCCGGGGTTGGTGACCTCGAGGGTGAAGTCGGCATAGGTTTTTTCGCCCGCCTGCAGCCCGTAATATTGCGGCTGGCCGTCCTCGCCGATGGTCCCGCCGCCGCCGTCGCCGTTGAGCGCGAATTCGGCGCCCTTATATTTCGCCGCGAGCGCGCGCGTCGTCAGCATCTGCGTTTCCTCGTCGCCCGACAGCAGCAGGATGATCGAGCGATTGGGTTTGAAACCGTCCTTCTTGAGCTGCGCCATCGTCGCGACCATCATCGCGACGTCGAACTTGTTATCCTCGGACCCGCGCCCGAAAATATAGCCGTTCTCCTCGACCGGCACGAACGGGTCGCGCGTCCAGTCCTTCGCGTCGGCCTCGACGACGTCCATATGGCCGAGCAGCACGATCGGTTTTTTCTGCGTCGTCCCGGCCAACGTCGCGGCGAAGGTCGCGGTTTCGCCCATCGGGGTGATTTCGATATCGGCGTCGGCAAAGCCCGCTGCTTTGAGCACCCCGGCGTAATAGGCCGCGAGTTCGGGCATCTTGCCGCGCCCCTCGACGGTCGGGATCGCGATGCTGTCCTTCAATATCTGCTTCGCGGCCTCGGCGTCGGCGGGCTTGGCGTGGACGGGTGCGGCGGCGAGCAGGGCGGCAGCGAGGGCGAGCGGGGCGGTAAGGGTGCGCATAGCTGGGACTATGGCGGGTCGGCGGCGCGGCACAAGAGGGGACGAAGACATGCGCGCTTTTGATATGGGCCGGCAGCGCGGCAGTTGGCGACCGGTAGCGTACATAATCTCCCCTCCCGCTTGCGGGAGGGGTCAGGGGTGGGCAGCGACGGTGCGATGGCCCACCCCGCTGCGACTAGCGAGCAAGCTCGCAAGTCTCGCTGCCCCTCCCGCAGGCGGGAGGGGAGATCGCCTCTCCGATGGTATGACGGCTCCCCACCCCAAGCCGCCTTCACTCAACGCCGTGCGGCGAAAAAATCCCGCAGCAGCGCCGCCGCCTCCCCCGCCCCGATCCCGTCGTAAACTTCGGGCCGGTGGTGCACCGTCGGTTGCGCGAAAACGCGCGGGCCGTGGACCACGGCGCCGCCCTTCGGATCGTCGGCGCCGTAGTAAAGCCGCGCGATGCGTGCGTGGGCGATCGCGCCGGCGCACATCGCGCAGGGCTCGAGGGTGACGTAGAGGTCGCAGCCGTCGAGGCGGTCGTTGCCGAGCGCGGCGGCGGCGGCGCGAATCGCGACGATTTCGGCGTGGGCGGTCGGATCGTGCGATTCGCGCGGGCGATTATGGCCTGCGCCGATTATCGTGCCAGCCTTGACGACGACCGCCCCGACCGGCACTTCGCCCGCGTCCGCGGCGGCTTTGGCGAGGTTCAGCGCGGCGCGCATCGGTTCGGGGAGCGGAAACTGCGGCATCGCTTTTCCCGCTAGTCGCTTGACGAATCTGCGGCAAGCCGATAAGCGCGCGCCTTTCCCGGCTCACTCCGGTGCCATGGTTCCCGTTTTGCGGGACGCGCCCGGACGCCGAACCGATATTTTTTGAACGAGGACAGATATCATGTCGCGCATCTGCGAACTGACCGGCAAGGGTCGTATGGTCGGCAACAATGTCAGCCACGCCAACAACAAGACCAAGCGCACCTTCCTGCCCAACCTGCAGAATGTGACGTTGCTGTCGGACGCGCTCGGCAAGGGCATCAAGCTGCGCGTGTCGACCCACGGCCTGCGCTCGGTCGAGCATAATGGCGGTCTCGACAACTGGCTGGTCAAGGCCGGCGACGAGCAGCTGTCGGCTGCGGCGCGCAAGGTGAAGAAGGAAGTGACGAAGAAGCTGGCCGAAAAGGCCGCCTGATCCGTCTTCCTCTTTGATAAGCGACAAGGCCGCCGGTGCTACCGCGCGGCCTTTTTGCTGTCCGATCGGCGCGGCGGCAGGTTGGTCAGTTCGAACTGCACCAGCAGGCTGCGCTGCCAAGTGTTGAAATTGTCGTCGGAGACGAGCCAGAGAAACAGGCGCCCGTCCTCCATCGCGACCGCGGCGCCTTCGTAATTTTCGGCGAGCGGGCGCGGGACGCGGCCGATCGTCTGCGCGCGCACCACGGCGCCGGCGGCGATGTCGGCGGGATCGACGACCGCAAGCTCGGTGGTGAACAGCGGATTTAGGCCGAGGCGGCGGTGGATGAGCAGCACGCGCCCGTCGGGCAGCGCCGCGGCGTCGCTGACCTGCCCCCTGCCCGCCGAATCATACAGGAAACGCTGCGGTGGCGGCCCCGACGCGGTGGGATCGCCGGCAAAGAGCAGCGCTTCGCGCCCGCGCGGGTCGTCGTCGGCATCCTCCGAAAAGACGATCGTGCGGCCGTCGGCGAGCCGTGCCATCGCCTCGGCGCCGCGATTGGCGGGCCAGGTCTGCGCGCCGGGCATGCGGCGCCGCGCCTCGATATGTGTCATCGCCGCGTCGAGGCGCCAGACCTGGTCGATCCCCTCGAGCGCGATCCAGCTTTTGCCGCTCGCCGGATCGACCGCCATCGCCTCGGCGTCGATCATCGCCTTGCGGCGCGGCTGGCCGTCGGGGGTCGGCAGCGGCGCGACACGTACGTCGGACACCGTGCCGTCGTCAGCCAGCGTCAGCCGCGTCCAATAGCCATTGTCACCGACCAGCTGAAAGCGACCGGGTCCGAGCCGGGCGAGGCCCGAGAAGCCGCCGAAGCGGGTGTGCGGGCTGACCAGCCGCCAGCCGCGCACGAAACGCAGCGGCCCCGCCGTGGCGCCGGGATGGAGCAGCGGCCGCGCCGCGACGCGCTGCGTGAAATCTTCGCCGGGGACGCGTTGCCAGGTACCGGGGACCGGCCCGATCGCGAGGAAAATCAAGGCAGCGAGGAGGGGACGGCGCATCGCGGGGCGATAGGCCGGGTGGCGCACGCGGCGCAAGCGCGAACCGCCGCGAAGCTGAACGGCAGCCGACAGCCGCGTTCAGGCTTCGCTCAATGCGAATCGGGCAGAACATCCTCATCGACCCAGCCCAGAAGGGCCGAAGACGAAAGAAGGAGAACGACGATGAAAAAGATGGTGACCCTCTCGATCGCCGCCCTGATGTCCACCGCGACGCTGGGCATGGCAACCCCCGCCGCCGCGCAGAACGGCTATTACAACAACAACGGCTATTCGGCTTATCAGGTCCGCAACGATCGCTACGAGCGTCGTTACGACCGCCGCGCCGACCGCCGCGAGTATCGCCAGGACCGTCGCTATAACCAGCGTCAGTATAACCAGCGCAATTATCGCCAGTGCGACAACGGCACCGGCGGCACGATCATCGGCGCGATCGCCGGTGGCCTGGCCGGCCACGAAATCGCCGGCCGCGGTGACCGCACCGTCGGCACGATCATCGGCGGCGCTGTCGGCGCGATCGCCGGCCGTGCCATCGACAAGGGGAATGACGGCTGCCGCTAAGGCCAGACCCGACCTCCAATAAATTATCCCACCTCCGCCCCCGTCCGGCCTTTGCGCCGGGCGGGGTTTTCTTTTGGACCCGATGCGGCGGCACAGCCGCCGACGCTGGCCATGCGGCCCGCCGCGTCCTAGGAGGGCGGCGCACGGTCCGGCGATTCAGGCCGGCAATTCAGGTGACAGCATGGCCCGTAAACATCCGAAACATGGTCCCTATGAAGAGCCCCATCGCGAGGAGGAGGCGCCGGCGGCAGCCCCGCCCTGCTGGCTGTGCGGACGGCCCACCGGCCAGACCATCGTGTGGCACCACCCCGTGCCCAAGAGCCGCGGTGGGCGCGATGTCGTGCCGATGCACCCGGTTTGCCAGAAAATGCTGATCACCAGTTTCACCAACAGCGAATTGCAGCGTCACGGGATGGATGTCGAAGGCCTGCTTGCCGACCCCGCGGTGCGCAAATTCGTCGACTGGGTGGCGAACAAGGATCCCGACTTCACCGCGACGATGGCGAAGAAGCAACGCTGAGCGGGCGGTTGATTGGTTTGGGCTAAAAAAAGCCGCCGCGCCCGGCCCGCCAATCGCGTCGCCACGCGGGGCGGGGTTGCCATCGGTTCGTCGCAGGCCTAATCTCGATCCCAAGTGCACGTCCGGTTTTCGGGCGCGTGAGAAACAGGTATGTATAGCCATGCGGCAAATGGCAGCGCCCCAGGGGCGGTCGCCGCGGCCCGGGGCGGCAGCGGCGAGTGATCGCAAACCGGCGGGACCGACTCCGCGACCGACGCCTTTCACGCGGCCCAAAAGCTATGCCGCGATCGACCTTGGCACCAACAATTGCCGGCTATTGATCGCCCGCCCGCAAAATGGCGAACTCGTCGTCATAGATGCCTTTTCGCGCATCGTGCGGCTGGGCGAAGGGCTGCACGCCAGCGGCAAGATCGGCCAGGCAGCGATGGACCGCACCGTCGCGGCGCTGTCGATCTGCGCCGACAAGCTGCGCCGCCGCCACGTCTCGCTGTCGCGCGCCGTCGCCACCGAAGCGTGCCGACGCGCGTCAAATGGCGCCGAACTCGCCGAGCGGGTGCGGCGCGAGACCGGCATCGTCCTCGACATCATTTCGGCCGCCGAAGAAGCCCGGCTCGCGGTCCTCGGCTGCCACAATCTGATCGAGCCCGGTGACGGGCCGGCGCTGATCTTCGACATCGGCGGCGGATCGACCGAGCTGATGCACGTCGAGGTGTCCGACCACGACGTCACCATCCGCGACTGGATCAGCGTGCCGTGGGGGGTGGTGTCGCTGACCGAACATGCGCCGCTGCCCGAGGACAATCTGGAAGCGCGCCAGGCCTGCTACGCACATATGCGCGCGGTGACCCGCGATGCCTTTGCCGCCTTTGCCGGGCGCGCCGAGCGCTTTGCCGGACAACCGCTGCGCCTGCTCGGCACCAGCGGCACGGTGACGACGCTGGCCAGCGTGTTCCTCGACCTGCCCCGCTATGACCGGCGCGCGGTCGACGGACTGGTGGTGCCCGCCGACGCGATGCGCGACATCAGCCGCCGGCTGGCCGAGGCGAGCATCGCGGCGCGGTCGGAGATCGCGTGCATCGGCCGCGAGCGCGCCGACCTGGTCGTCGCCGGCTGCGCGATCCTGGAAAGCATCATCGACCTGTGGCCCGCGGCGCGGGTCGGGGTCGCCGACCGCGGCATTCGCGAAGGCATCTTGCGGACGCTGGCGATGCAGGGCCGCGACGTGCCGGTGACCCGCCGCGAGTATCGCAAATGAGCGGCGGAAGCGGCAAAGGCGGCGCCGGTTCGAGCGGCCGCGGCGGGCTGCACGTGCGGGTCAAGACCGCGCGCAAGCGTACCGCGTCGTCAACGCGCTGGCTGCAACGCCAGCTCAACGATCCCTATGTCCGCCGCGCGCAGGCCGAGGGCTATCGCTCGCGCGCCGCATACAAGCTGATCGAACTCGACGAGAAATTTGCCTTCGTCAAAAAGGCGCGCGCCGTGGTCGATCTGGGGATTACCCCCGGCGGCTGGTCGCAGGTGGTGCGCAAGACCAACCCGCGCGCGCGCGTCGCGGGCATCGACCTGCTCGCGTGCGAGCCGATCGAGGGGGTTGCGATCCTCGAGATGGATTTCATGGACGACGCCGCCCCCGACGCGCTGATCGAGGCGCTGGGCAGCGCCCCCGACCTGGTGATTTCGGACATGGCGGCGAACACTGTCGGCCACCCGCAAACCGACCATCTGCGCACCATCGGGCTGGCCGAGACCGCCGCGGATTTCGCGGTCCAGACGCTGCAGCCCGGCGGCGCGTTCGTCGCCAAGGTGTTCGCCGGCGGCGCCGATCGCGAACTGCTGACCCTGCTCAAGCGCCATTTCACCACCGTCAAGCACGCCAAGCCGCCCGCGAGCCGCAAGGGATCGCCCGAGCTATATGTCGTCGCGCAGGGGTTCAAGGGGCGTAGCGCGGACGAATGATACCGCTGGCCGGACAATAAAAGGCGCCGGACCAGCTGGTCGCGGCGCCTTTTTTTGGCGACGCCCGCCCCTTGCGGAGCGGGCGCGGCCGGGTCACTTCTGCAAGCGGATCGCGATGAAGGCCGACGGCCCGCCGCGGCGCAGGATTTCGAGCAGCACCGCGTCGCGCCCCGCCGCCTTGGCGTCGGTGAGGATCTTGGCGAGCGCATCGCTCGTCGCCACCGGGGTGCGGTTGGCGCTGAGGATCACGTCGCCGCGGCGCAGGCCCTTGCGCCCTGCGTCGCTGTTCGCGCCCGCGGCGCCGATCACCAGCCCCTTGGTCGTCGTCTCGACCCCGATCGCGCGCGCGATGTCGGGGGTGAGCACCTGCACCGCGAGGCCGAGGTTGTCCTGGATCGCCTTGTCGGCGGCGCCGCTCGGATCCTCGGGGACCGCCTGTTCCTCTTCGGGATCGAAGTTCGATCCGGTGAGCTCGCTTTCGGGCGGGCGCGTGCCGACGACAGCCTGGATCGTCATCGTCTTGCCGTCGCGGACGATTTCCAGCGGGATGCGGGTGCCGGGCTTGGTGTTCGCGACGATGTAGGACAGCGTCTGCTGCGGGGTGACGTCCTTGCCATTGACCTTGGTCACCACGTCGCCGCGCTTCAGCCCGGCCTTCTCGCCGGCCTGATCGGGTTCGACGCGCTGGATGAATTCGCCGCGATCCTTGGGCAGGCCGAGCGCGGCGGCGAAATCTTCGGTCACCGGCGCGATACCGATGCCGAGATAGCCGCGCTGGACCGTCTCGCCGGCGCGCAACGCGTCGATCACCGGGATCGCCGCATCGGCCGGAATGGCGAAATTGACGCCGATGTTGGCGCCGACCGGCGAGATCAGCATGTTGTTGATGCCGACGACATTGCCTTCGAGGTCGAACAGCGGACCGCCCGAGTTGCCGCGGTTGATCGCGGTATCGGTCTGGATATAGCGGTCATAGGCGCCGCCCTGGCCGATGTTGCGCTGGACCGCCGAGATGATGCCCGCGGTCACCGTCGAGCCGAGGCCGAGCGGGTTGCCGATCGCGATCACCCAGTCGCCGACGCGCGCCGTGCTGCCGTCGGCGAAGCGCACGAACGGCAGGCCGGTCGCCTCGATCTTGAGCAGCGCGAGATCCGACGCGGCGTCGCGGCCAACGATCTTGGCGCGATATTCCTTCTGGTTGGTCAGCGTCACCGTGACCTCGCTCACCTCTTCCCCGCGCGGGCCGCCGGAGATGACGTGGTTGTTGGTAACGATATAGCCGTCGGCCGAGATCAGGAAGCCCGAGCCGCCGCCCTGCTGTTCCTGGGTGATCGGTTCACGCGTCCCGGCGAAGGGATTGAGCCGGACGCCAAGCGTGACCTCCTGCTTGGTCGAGATGTTGACCACCGCGGGCTGGAGCTGTTCGACGAGGTCGGCAAAGCTTTCAGGCGCGCCCGAGCGCGGGACGACCTTGGCGATTTCGCTCTTTTCATTCTGCGCGACCTGCGCGCCGACGGGAGACTGGGTGACCAGCGCCAGCGCCGTGCCACCCGCCAGCAGTGCCGAAGTGATGCCATATACATAACGCACGATCGAAATTCCTTTTCACTTACGAAAAATTCACGGCCCCGGCGGCTGCTGTCTGCGTGGGCGCGGCTGAACGACGATTGAACATGAACAAGGGTTGCATCGCTCGTTCATGCGCCGTCCGGCCGCGGCGATCAGTTGCCGCGGAACCGGCGCAGATATTCATTCTCGGGCGACAGGATGATCGACGTCCCGCCCTGGTTGTTTTCGCCCAGGAAGGTCTGCCGATAGCTTTGCATCGCGCGGTAGAAGTCATAGAATTCGGGATCCTTGCCGAAGCTGGCCGCATAGATGCGCGCCGCCTCGCCGTCGGCGTTACCGCGAATGATCTGCGCTTCCTTGTCGCCCTCGGCGCGGATCGTGATCGCTTCCTGCTCGCGCGCGGTGCGCATGCGGTTGTAGGCGGCCTCGAGCGTCGCGCCTTCGGGCAGGTCGGCGCGTTTGATCCGCACGTCGATGACTTCGGCGCCATATTTCTGCGCCTCGCGGTTGAGCGCGACCTGGATATTGTCCATCACCGCGCCGCGCTCGGGCGACAGCAGGGTCGCGAAGGTGCGCTTGCCCAGCTCGTTGCGCAGCGACGAGCCGAGGATCGTCGACAGCTGTTGCTGCAAACGCTCCTCGGTGCGGATCGCGGTGTACATGCGCACCGGATTGGTGATGCGGAAGCGCGCGAAGGCATCGACCTGCAGCCGCTGCTGATCGGTCGACAGGACCTGCTGGCGTTCCATGTTGATGCCGAGGACGCGTTTGTCGATCAGTTGCAATCCGTCGGTGAAGGGTACGCGGACGAGCAGGCCCGCCCCCGATTCGCCGAACTGTTCGCCGGGCCGATAGATATTTTTGGTGCCCTCGATCTCACCGAAGCGCAGGACGAGCGCCTGCTTGTCCTCGGGGACGATGGCGAGCGTCTGCGACAGGATGAACAGGACGACGAGAACGCCGATGAGCAGCCGCATCGGACTCTTTACCAGACCTTCGAACATCACTGGCCTCCCTTCGTCGCGGCTTCGGGCGCGGCGGGCGCCCGGCGCTGGACTTCGCTGAGCGGCAGATAGGTCGTCACGCCGCTCGGCTCGACGATCGTCTTGTCGACATTGGACAGCACATTTTCCATCGTTTCATAATAAAGGCGCTGGCGCGTCACTTCGGGCGCGAGCCGGTATTGCGCATAAATCTGTTCGAACGCCGAGGTGTCGCCGCGGGCGCGTTCGAGCACCTGTTGTTCGTAGGCGCGGGCGCGGTTGATCGACGATTCGCGCTGCTGGCGCGCCGCGGTGACTTCCTTGAACGCCTCGTCGACCTGGCTCGGCGGATCGGCCTGGCGGATCGCGATGCCCTGGATCGACACCCCGGCGCGATACTGGTCGAGCAACGCCTGCATCCGCTGTTGCACCTGCGCCTCGATCTCGACGCGCCCCGGACCGATCGCCTGGACAAGGTCGAAATTGGCGACCGTCGCGCGCATCGCGCTTTCACCGACTTCGCGGATCGTGCCTTCGGGATCGGCGAGCTGGAAAAAGAAGAGTTCGGGGTCGCGCACCGACCAGCGCACTTCATAGGCGAGATCGACGAGGCTCTGGTCGCGGGTCAGGACGAAATTCTCGTCGGTCGCATTGGGCGATCCGATCGCCATCGTGCGGATCGCGCGGACGTCTTCGAGCCGCACCCGCTCGATCGGGGCGGGGAAGGTCCATTTGATGCCGGGTCCGACGGTGCGCGCATAGCTGCCGAGGCGGGTGACGACGCCTTCCTTTTCGGGCGGCACGATGTGGAAGGACGAAAAGGCGAGCCAGGCGACAACGAGCCCGAGCACGCCCCATTTCCAGAAGCGCGCCGAATCGGCGAGGTCGAACCCGCCGCCGCCACCGCCACCCGAGCCGCCGCCGCCAAAGCCGCCGCGCCCCTTGCGGAGCAGTTCGTCGAGCGCCGACGGGCCGCGCGGCGCGCGGCCGCGCCCGGTATCGGCGGGATCGGGGGTGACCCACGGGTTGCGCGGACCGGGCTTTTGCCCGTTGCCGCCGCTGCCACCCTTGTCGTCCTTGGGACCGCTGCCCCACGGGCTGTTTGCCATCAGGCTGACCGCCTTGAAAAATTGCCGCAATCCCCGGGGGGTGCGGCGTCCCATGCTGCCGTCGATTTTGTCGTTCATAACGCTTTTATAGGGTCGGCGCGGGCGATTAACAGGGGGGCAAGCGAAAATGGCTGGCTTTCGCCCGCGCCATGCCTATCTCCCGCAGCGATGACCGACACCGCCCCCCTCGCCAGCATCGCCACCGACCTCAGCGGCGGCCGCACCTCGGGCCTGCGCTTCCTCGACGATCAGGGCACGCTTGCGATCGTCCTCGACGTCACCGGGCTCGCCGAAGACGACCGCAAACCGCTCGAAGACAAGCTGCGCGCCGGGCTGCTCGCACGGCCCGGGGTCGCCGCGGTGCGGGTGGCGATGACCGCCGAGAAGCGCGTGATGACGATCGTCGCGGTCGGCAGCGGCAAAGGCGGGGTCGGCAAATCGACGCTCGCCGCCAACCTTGCGGTCGCGCTCCACCGGCTGGGCGTGAAGGTTGGGCTGGTCGACGCCGATATCTATGGGCCTTCGCAGCCGCGGCTGATGGACAGCGAGGATGTGAAACCCGAATCGCAAGGATCGAAGCTGGTTCCAGTGCCCAACGCCTATGGCGTGCCGATGCTGTCGACCGGACAGATCGCGGCGCCGGGGCAGGCGATCGCATGGCGCGGCCCGATGGCGGGCAAGGCGCTGGAACAGCTTATCGACGCGCGCTGGGGCGCCATCGACACGCTGGTCGTCGACCTGCCACCCGGCACCGGCGACGTCCAGCTGACGATGATCCAGCGCCACAAGCCGGCGGGCGCGGTGATCGTGTCGACCCCGCAGGACCTGGCGCTGATGGACGCGACGCGCGCGATCAGCCTGTTCGAACAGGCCGAGGTGCCGATCATCGGGCTGGTCGAAAATATGGCAGGCTACGCCTGTCCGCATTGCGGCGAGATCAGCGACCCGTTCGGCAGCGGCGGCGCCGAGGCGGCGGCGAAGGTGATGGGGCTCGATTTCCTCGGCCGCGTCCCGCTGTCGATGGGCATCCGCCTCGCCAGCGACGGCGGGGTGCCGCCCGCCGCCGGAACCGACCCCGCCGGCGAACCGTTCCACGCGATAGCGGCGAAGGTCGCCGACTGGCTGCACGCCCGCAACAAGGAAAGCTGACCATGGCGATCAACGACGAAGCCGAAATTCGGGACCTGCTCGGCACCCCGCGCCGCATCGCGGTGGTCGGCGCCTCGCCCAACCCGGCGCGCGCCTCGAACGGCGTGCTCGCCTTCCTGATCGCGCAGGGCCATGACGTGATCGCCGTCAACCCCGGTCATGCCGGCAAGACGATCCATGGTGCCCCCGTCGTCGCCACCCTTGCCGATGTCGAGCCCGCCGCCGAGATCGTCGATATTTTTCGCAACAGCGACGAAGCCGGCGCCGCGATCGACGAAGCGATCGTCCATGGCGCGAAGGCGGTGTGGATGCAGATCGGGGTGATCGACGAAGCCGCCGCGGCGCGCGCCGACGCCGCGGGGCTGGTGGTGGTGATGGACCGCTGTCCCAAGGTCGAGATTCCGCGGCTGGGGCTGCTGCGTTGAAGGCCGCGCTGACGCTGGTCGCCGCGGTGACGCTCGCGGGCTGCGCCGCGACGCCGGTCCCCCCCGACCCGCAGGCCGACCCGCAGGGCGCCTTTTTTGCCGCGCTCACCGCGCGCTGCGGCCAGGCCTATGCCGGCGAGATGGTCAGCGACCAGCCTGCCGATGCCGAGATGCGCGGCAAGCCGATGGTCATGCACGTCCGCACCTGCACCGCCGACCGCATCGAAATCCCCTTTCACATCGAAACCGCTCCCGGCGACTGGGACCGCTCGCGCACCTGGATCGTCAGCCGCACCGCGGGCGGCCTGCGCCTGAAGCACGATCACCGCCACAAGGACGGCGAGGCGGACAAGGTCACGCTGTACGGTGGCGACACCGCCGACGCCGGCACCGCGACGCGGCAGAGCTTTCCGGTCGACGCCGAATCGATCGCGATGTTCCGCGCCAACGACCTTGCCGCCTCGACGACGAACGTCTGGGCGATCGAGGCGACGCCGCTCGGCTTTACCTATGAACTGACTCGCGCGGGGCGCGATTTCCGCGTCGCCTTTGCCTGGGACCGCCCGGTCAGCGAGCCGCCCGCGCCCTGGGGCTGGTAACCGAAAGCCTTTGCCTCGCCTCCCCGCCCCGCTTATCAGCGTCGGCGATGGCGGGCATTCGCGACACGATCGACACGAAAAAATCGCGCCTGCCGCAGGTCGGCCGCCGGACGCTGCTGGTCGGCGCCACGGCGGCAGGCGGGCTGGCGATCGCGTGGAACCTGTGGCCGCGCGACTATCAGCCGAACCTCGCCGCCGCGCCCGACGAGCATGTCTTCAACGCCTTTTTGAAGATCGGCGACGACGGGCATATCAGCGCCGTCGTGCCGCAGTGCGAGATGGGCCAGGGCGTCACCACCCTGCTCCCCCAGATCATGGCCGACGAGCTGGGCGCCGACTGGCGGACGATCGCGGTCGAGACCGCGCCGATCAGCCCGCTCTATACCAACACGCTGCTGGTCGACGACGATAGCGCGGTGTTCACCCCGCGCGCCGGGGTGCCCGACTTCGTCGCCGACGTGCGTAGCTGGGCGCGCCGCGAATGGGCGGTGCGCCACGCGGTGATGCTGACCGCGAACAGTTCGTCGGTGCGGATGTTCGAAGGACCGTGCCGCGCCGCGGCGGCGCAGGCGCGCGCGCTGCTGATGATGGCGGCGGCGCGGCGCTGGGACGCCGACTGGGAAGAATGCGACACGCAGGACGGTTTCGTCACCCTGGGCAATCGCAAGCTGAGTTTTGGCGAGCTTGCCGCCGCCGCGGCGCTGCTCGAACCGCCCGCCGTGCCGGTCTATCGCGCCTCGAGCGCCGACCCGCTCTATGGCAAGGAACTGACGCGGCTCGACCTGCCGGCCAAGGTCGATGGATCGGCCAATTTCGCAGGCGACATCCGCCTGCCCGACATGGTGTTCGCGGCGATCCGCCAGGGGCCGCTGGGCGCGACGCGGCTGAAAAGCATCGATCGCAAGGCGGGGCTCGCTGCGCCGGGCCTACTCCATGTCGTCCACAACGACCGCTGGGTCGCGGCGGTCGCACGCAACTGGTGGGCGGCCAATCGCGCCCTCGACCGCTTTGCGCCGGTGTTCGAAACCGCAGGGGAGCCGATCTCGATCGCGCGGATCGACGCGGCGCTGAAAACGGCGCTGAACGGCGAAGGCTATCGCATCGCAGAGCGCGGCGAGGTCGCCGAAGCGATGGCGGGGCGCGCGCAGGTGACCGCCGATTATGCCGTCGCCCCGGCGCTGCACGCGGCGATCGAGACGCGCACCGCGACCGCCGCGATCGACGGCGAGCGGCTGCGCGTGTGGGTCGCGACGCAGGCGCCGGCGCAGTGCCGCGATGCGGTGGCGGCGGCGACCGGGCTGGCGCCGGGCCAGGTCACACTGTTCCCGATGATGGCCGGGGGATCGTTCGACGCCTGCCTGGACCATAGCGTCGCGGTGCAGGCGGCGATCATCGCGCGGCAGGTGAAGCGCCCGGTCCAGCTCGCCTGGTCGCGCGCCGAGGAGATCATGCGCCTGCCGCCGCGCGCGCCGGCGCGGGCGCGGCTGACCGCGACGCTCAACGTCGCGGGCGGGATCGACGCGCTGGTTACCCGCATCGCGGTGCCGCCGACGAACCACGAGGTGCGCGACCGCCTGTTTGGCGGCGCTACGGCCGACGCCGCGCAGCGCGCCGCGGTCGGCAAATCCGACGCCGCGGCGGTCGAGGGCGCCGCGACGCGCTATGCCATTCCGCACAGCGCGGTCGATCATTGCCCCGCCGACATCGGGCTGCCGACCGGGCGCTGGCGCGGCAATGCCGACAGCTACACCGCCTTTTTCACCGAATGCTTCATCGACGAGCTGGCGACCCGCGCCGGGTCCGACGCGCTGTCCTATCGCATGGCGATGCTCGGCGACGCGCCGCTGCTCGCGCGCTGCCTGCTCACCGCGACCAGCCTCGGCGGCTGGGAGGGCGGCTTGTCGGGAAGCGCACAGGGGCTGGCGTGCCATTCGATGCGCGGCAGCCACATCGCGCTGATGGCGACCGCGCGGCCGAGCGACAAGGGCTTGCAGGTCGAGCAGCTAATCGCGGTCGTCGATGCCGGGCGCCTCGTCAATCCGGCGATCGCGCGGCAGCAGGTCGAGGGTGGGCTGATCTTCGGGCTGGCCGCCGCGGTCGGCGCGACGACCGATTATGACGGCGGCGTCGCGACCGCGCGCAAGCTCGGCCAGCTCGGCCTGCCGCGCCTCGCGCAATGCCCGCGCATCCTGGTCGAGTTCGTCGACAGCGACCGCGACCCCGGCGGGCTCGGCGAAATCGGCGTCCCCGCCGTCGCCCCCGCGATCGCCAATGCAATGTTCGCCGCGACCGGCCGCCGCATCCGCCGCATCCCGCTGTCGGGCGATCCGCTATGATGACGGTGCCGCCCGATCATCCGCCGGTCGCCGCGCCGCGCATCGGGGTGCTGCTCGTCAACCTCGGCACTCCCGACGCGCCCGATGCGACGTCGGTGCGCCGCTACCTCGCCGAATTCCTGTCCGACCGCCGTGTCGTCGAGATTCCGCAGATCCTGTGGCAGCCGATCCTGCGCGGCATCATCCTGACGACGCGGCCGAAAAAATCCGCCCATGCCTATGCGCAGGTGTGGACCGACGCGGGGTCGCCGCTCGCCACGATCACCCAGCGCCAGGCCGCGGCGATGCAGGCGGCGTTCGGGGACACCGCGCAGGTCGCCTATGCGATGCGATACGGCAAGCCGGCGATCGGCCCGGCGATCGACGCGCTGATGGCGGCGGGATGCCGCCGCATCCTGATCGCGCCGCTCTATCCGCAATATTGCGCCGCGACGACGGCTACGGTCACCGATGCGGTCGGCGCGCATCTGGCGTCGCTGCGCTGGCAGCCGGCGCTGCGGACGCTGCCCCCCTATGCCGACGACCCGCTTTACATCGACGCGTTAAAAGCGGCGGTGGAAGCGGGGCTCGCGGGGCTCGAATTCGCGCCCGACGTCCTGCTCGCAAGCTTTCACGGCATGCCCGAGCGCACGTTGCAGCTGGGCGACCCCTATCATTGCCAGTGCCGCAAGACGGCGCGGTTGCTGTCCGAAGCGCTCGGCCGTCCGGTCGAGGTTGCGTTTCAGTCGCGCTTCGGCCGCGCCAAATGGCTCGAACCCGCGACCGACACGGTCCTTGAAGAGCTCGGCCGCGCAGGCGAGAGCGTCGCGATCTTCGCCCCCGGTTTCGCCGCCGACTGCCTCGAAACGCTCGAGGAACTGGCGATCCGCGGTAAGGAACAATTTACAGCGGCGGGCGGGCAACGCTTCGCTTACCTGCCGTGCCTGAACGACGGCGCCCCCGGCACCGCGATGCTCGCCGCGCTGCTGCGCCGCGAACTCGCCGGATGGCTTTGATTTTCCGACGCTTACTTCCTGTTTAGGTCCTTGCGCTAAGCTGATGCGACGCAGGTCCGGCGATGGGCCCGACCCAGCTGTTCGAAAAGGCATCCGATGAGCGATCTCCAATCTGCAGCGCTGACGCTGGCGGCGGCGACCGCGGGGTTCCTGCTCATCTTGCTTCTCGTCTGGTGGATGCGCCGGCCGCGTCCCGAAGCGGCGCTGCCCAAGGCGCCGAAGGCAGCGAAACTCGCGGGCGAGAGCCGGTTTCCGGCGTTTCAGCGCAAGTCGCGCGAGGTCGAGCCCGAGATCGAGATGGCACCGTCGCGACTGGCACGGATCAGCGCAAAGGCGCCGCTCGAATCGTTGACCGACCTTGGAGCCGACACCTTGTTGCCGCCCCCGCCCGCCCCCGTTGCCGACCCCGCCGCCGCATCGCCGCCGGACGAGATCGACACGCTGGCGCAGCGGATCGAATCGGCGGTGGCCGAGGTGGAGCAGCAGGCCGACCGGATCGAACAAGCCGGCGCGCTGCCCGTCGCGGTGCGCCTGGTCCCGCAAATCCCGCCGCGCACCGACGTCGCCGCGACGAGCTGGTTCGGCGGCCACCCGCGCCTCGACGCCGATGCCGAGTGGCCGCGGATTCGCGAAACCCCGGCGGTGTTCCTCGCACAGATTGGCTGCGACGAGCTGCCCGCCGGGCTGTGGGACGGGCTCGGCCCGCGACGCGGCGCCTTTGCCCTGTTCGCGCACCCGCACGACAGCGACGTGCTGCTGGTTCCGGTTTTCGCGCCGGGCGAGCCAATGGCGCCGCCCCGCGCCTATGACGATGCCGAGCTATGGTTCACGCCGCGCGATGCGTTGCGCACAGGCGACCTCAAGCCCTTCGCGTATCCGGGGCTGCCGCAATGGCCGCTCGATCTGATCGAAGTCCGCCCCGGCGATGCCGACCCGGCCGATTCGGAGGCAGCCGACGAAGCCGCCGAGCCCGACCGGCATGGCTACGACATCGCCGCGCCCGAATGGCACCCGTTCGACTGGGACCTGATGCTCGCGCTCGCCGAAATATTGGCGATGCGGATCGAACATTTCTGGCGCGACGTCGATGGGCCGTCTCCCGCCGCGGTGCAGCACGCTCATGTCGAACGCCGGCTTGCCGATCTCGACGCTGGCGGTGTCGATCCCGACGACCGCGAGACGCTGGAGAATATGCGCCTGTCGCTCGGCGAACTGATCGAGGCGAGCGAAGCCGCCGCCGCGACCAACCGCGCCGCGCGCACCCGCGCCGAAGAGATTATCGCGATCGTCCGCGACAGCGCGCGGCGCAGCGAATTTTCCGCCGACGATGCCGCGGCGGTGATGGAAGCGCTGCACGCGGTCCGCTGGACCCGCGTCAACCGCCAGCCCGACCCCGAAGGCCGCCCCGGACGCGAGCGGATCGAAAGCCTGACGCTGCCGCTGACCGAACATCATCCGCGGGCACCGCTGTGGGTCCATGATTACCGCAGCGTCTGGTTCGACCGCGCCCGCCACGCCTATGCCGCCGAGCCCGACGCGCTGCCCGCCGCGGCGCGCGCGCAGCTTGAATCGCAGTTCACGGCGCGCGTCGCCGCAGACGTGGCCAGCATCGGGCATCTTCCCACTGAATATGTCCATGGCTTCGACGAAGAGGCCGAAGCGACGATCCTCGAGCTGCCATCGAGCGACCTCGTCGGCTGGCGGTTCGGCGACGGCCACCATCTGGTCGTCACGCTGCGCAAGGCCGACATCGCCGCCGGCCGCTGGGACAAGGCGCGCGCGCGCATCGGCAACTGACCCCGCCAACCTCCCGAATAGCTTTGCAATTGACGTTCCGGTCAACTTGCTAGTCGCGGCGCGGCGCCCTAGTCAGGAAAAAACACCAGATCGAAACACTCTGTGGGAGAGCTGACTAAATGGCACGGATCGCAATCGTCACCGGCGGCAGTCGCGGCATCGGGGAAGCGATTTCCCTGAAACTGAAGGAACAGGGCGTCACCGTCGTCGCCAACTATGCCGGCAACGACGAAAAGGCCCGCGCCTTCACCGAACGCACCGGCATCGCGGCGCGCAAATGGGACGTTGGCGACCATCAGGCGTGCCTCGACAATTGCGCCGCGATCGCCGCGGAATTCGGCCCCGTCGACATCGTCGTCAACAACGCCGGCATCACCCGCGACGGCACGCTCGCCCGCATGAGCTATGACGACTGGGACGATGTCATGCGCGTCAACCTTGGCGGTTGTTTCAACATGGCGAAGGCGACCTTTGGCGGCATGGTCGAGCGCGGCTGGGGCCGCATCGTCAACATCGGGTCGATCAACGGCCAGGCGGGCCAGTACGGCCAGGTCAATTACGCCGCCGCCAAATCGGGCATCCACGGCTTTACCAAGGCGCTGGCACAGGAAGGCGCCAAGAAGGGCGTCACGGTCAATGCGATCGCACCGGGCTATATCGACACCGACATGGTCGCCGCGGTCCCCGCCCCGGTGCTGGAAAAGATCGTCGCCAAGATCCCGGTCGGGCGGCTGGGCCAAGCCGACGAGATCGCGCGCGGCGTCGCGTTCCTGTGCAGCGAGGATGCGGGGTTCGTGACCGGATCGACGATGTCGATCAACGGCGGGCAGCATATGTACTAAGCGAGGGGGAACGCTCGCTTCCCGTTCGTGTCGAGCGAAGTCGAGACACCCATCGGGGCGGCGGCAGGCCGAGAGGCATCTCGACTTCGCTCGATGCGACCGGATATTCGAATGACCGATCGAGCCGCTCCCTTCAATCCCCCTGTCAAACGCTCGGTCACCATCGCCGGCCACCCGACCTCGATCAGCCTCGAGCCGATGTTCTGGGACGCGCTGGAGGCCGAGGCGGCGCGGCAGGCGCTGCCCGTCAACGCGCTGGTGGCACGGATCGACGTCGAGAGGATGGAAGCGGACGATCCGCCGAACCTGACCTCGGCGATCCGGCAATGGTTGTGGCGGGGGCGGAGCTAATCCTCCCTGTGGCGAAGCCATGGGGAGGTGGCAGCGCGAAGCGCTGACGGAGGGGCTTTGGCGCGACCGTTAGTGCCCCTCCACCATCCGCTTCGCGGACGGTCCCCCTCCCCATCGCTGCGCGACAGGGAGGATCAGGCAACAATAGCCCGCGCGACCGCGCTCCCGAACGCAGCGCCCTTGTCGGCGGCGAAATGCAGGAACAGCGAGGGCTCGATCAGTTCGAGTTCCATGATGTGCAATTTCCCCGCCGCATCACCGACCATGTCGACGCGGGCATAGACCGGCGGTGCGGGTGAGGCCGCCAACGCCGTGGTGGCCAGGGTTCGCGCTTCATCGCTCGCGTCGGACGCCGCCTCGCGGCCGCCGAACTGTTCCTGCACGCGAAAGTCACCCGCCGCGGGGCGCTTGACGATCGCGTGGCTCAACCGGCCGCCGAAGAAGAAGAGCGAATATTCGCCGTCGGCCAAAATGCCCGGCATCAGCGGCTGGACGAGGCGGCGCCGGCCGAGCGCATCGGCGGGGAGCGGCGCGCCGGGCATGACGCGGTGGGTGCCGTCGGCGCCGCCCGAGATCGCGGGCTTCACCACCACCTCGTCGGCCCCCAGCGCCCTGCGCGCCTCGGACAATCCCGCCTCGTCAAGCGCGGCGACCTCGACCGTCGGCACCACCGCGACCCCCTTCGCCGCGAGCTCAGTTAGATACGCTTTGTCGCTGTTCCAGCGCAGCACCGGGACCGGATTGACCACCGGCAGCGCCTCGGCCTCGAGCCGGTCGAGCAGCGCATACCAGCACGCGACGTCGCGCTGATAGCCCCAGGCGAAGAGCGGCAGCACGAGGTCGAACCCCGACAGATCGCCGGGATTGCCCCACATCCGCTGCTCGACCGCGAGCCCGGCGCCCGCGAGCGCGGCGGCCTTGCGCGCGAAGGCCGGGTGCCAGTTTTCTTCGTAATCGGGCGCCGGGACGAGGATCGCGACGCGCGGCTGGTAGGGCATTACCGCCCCAGCAATCCGCGCGCCTGCCCGGCGATATGCGACAGCATCGCGCCATTGGGGTTCGGGATCGTCCGCGCCCGGTCGACCGTGGACCGGAATTGCACCACCCGCGGGGCATTGTCGGCGAGCCACCCGGTCACCGCGGCGTCGAGGTCGCCAGCGGGCAGCTGGCCCAGGAAGGTCAGCCGCATCTGCTGAAAATCACGGGCGAGGCTGTTGACCAGCAGGCGTTCCCAAGGATCGGCGGGGCTCATATGCGCCGCCAGCGTCTGCGCCCAGTCGAGCCCCAGCGCTTCGCCGAGATGGGTGAAGGCGCGCGTCACCGCGACTTCGTCGTCGCCGCGCCGTTCGGCGAGATCGACGATGCCGATCGCGCCGTCGGTCTTGAACAGGCGGACCACCGCCGACACCAGCGCATCGGGCGCGCCGGCTTCGAGCAGTTGCTGGCTGAGCATGTCCCACTGGCGGCGGACCGAGGGGCTGAGCAGGCTGTCGACCCCGGCGGTCAGGCGGTCGACCCCGGGTTCGAGCCGCGCGACGAGTGGCCCCGGCTGCGCCTGGCTCGGCGCGACGCGCAGCAGGTCGGCCATCTGCGAGGTCATCGCCGAGGCGGCCTGCGCGAACAGCGACAGGCGCACCGCTTCGTCGATCTTCGCGGCGTCGAGCGCGGACCAGATGTCGCGCATGCCGAGCAGCCGCTCGACCGCGACGAACGCCGCGGCGACGTCGCCGAGCGCGCAGCCTTCCTCTTCGACCAGTTCGAACGGATGGACAACGCCCATGCGGTTGACGATGCGGTTGGCGAGCTTGGTCGCGATGATTTCGCGGCGCAGCTGATGGTCGGCGATCGCACCGGCAAAGTCGCGCTGCATCTCGGCCGGGAAGGCGGCGGCGAGGTCGCTCGCCAGCGCCGGGTCGTCGGCGAGGTCGCTATGCTCGATCGCGTCCTGCAGCGCGAGCTTCGCGGTCGAGAGCAACACCGCGAGTTCGGGCCGCGTCAGCCCGCGGCCTTCGGCAGCGCGGCGGAGCAGTTCGTCGTTCGCGGCCAGCCCCTCGACCTTGCGGTCGAGCCGGCCGCTGCCCTCGAACGTCTCCATGATCCGCACCAGCGACGGCACCGCTTGCGATCCCCCCTTTTCGGCGATCGACAGCGCCAGCGCCTGAAGGCGGTTGTCCTCGAGCACCAGCGCCGCGACATCGTCGGTCATCCGCACGAGCAGCGCGTCGCGATCGGCCTGCGCCAGGCGGCCCTCGGCCATTTCGCGGTTCAAGGCGATCTTGATGTTGACCTCGTTATCCGAGCAATCGACCCCGGCGCTGTTGTCGATGAAGTCGGTGTTGATCCGCCCGCCCTGCGCCGAAAAGGCGATGCGCGCCGCCTGGGTGACGCCGAGGTTCGCGCCCTCGCCGATCGCCTTGACGCGCAGATCCTCGGCATCGACGCGCAGCGCGTCGTTGGCGGGATCGCCGACCTCGGCATTGTTCTGCGCCGCCGCCTTCACATAGGTGCCGATGCCGCCGAACCACAGCAGGTCGGCGGGCGCCTTGAGGATCGCAGAGATCAGCCCGCCCGGATCGATCTCGTCGACCGTCAGGCCGAGCATCGCCTTGACCTCGGGGGTCAGCGCGATGCTTTTCTGACTGCGCGGAAAAACCCCGCCGCCCTTCGAGATCATCTTCTTGTCATAATCTTCCCAACTCGAGCGCGGCAGCGCGAACATGCGGTCGCGCTCCTTCCAGCTTTTCGCCTGATCGGGGCTGGGATCGAGGAAGATGTGGCGATGGTCGAACGCGGCGACGAGCTGGATCGCCTTCGACAGCAGCATGCCGTTGCCGAAGACGTCGCCCGACATATCGCCGCAGCCGACGACGCGGATCGCGTCGCTCTGCACATCGACGCCCATTTCGGCGAAATGGCGCTGGACCGAAACCCACGCGCCCTTCGCGGTGATTCCCATCGCCTTGTGGTCATAGCCCTTCGACCCGCCGCTCGCGAAAGCGTCGCCGAGCCAGAAGTCGCGCTCCATCGCAAGGCCGTTGGCAACGTCGGAGAAGGTCGCGGTGCCCTTGTCGGCGGCGACGACGAAATAGGGATCCTCGCCGTCGCGGATCACGACGCCCTTCGGATGCACGACCTTGTTGCCGACGCGATTGTCGGTGATCGACAGCAGCGAGCGGATGAAGATGCGATAGCATTCGGTGCCCTCGGCGAACCAGGCATCGCGATCGAGCGAAGCGTCGGGCAGGGCTTTGGGATAAAAGCCGCCCTTGGCGCCAGTCGGTACGATGACGGCGTTCTTAACCCGCTGCGCCTTCATGAGGCCGAGGATCTCGGTGCGGAAGTCGTCACGGCGGTCGGACCAGCGCAGCCCGCCGCGCGCGACCGGGCCGGCGCGCAAATGGATGCCCTCGACGCGCGGGCTGTACACCCACACTTCGCGCCACGGCAGCGGCTTCGGCAGGCCGGGGATCAGGCTCGAATCGATCTTGAACGCCAGCGCCTCGGCGGCGGCGGGCGCAAAGGCGTTGGTGCGCAGCGTCGCGCCGATGACGGCGTGGAACAGGCGCAAAATCCGGTCGTCGTCGATCGACTTGATGGCGGCGAAGCCCGCCTGGATTTCGGCATCGAGCGCCGCGGCGCGCGCCGCGTCGTGCTGTTGGGGATCGTGGAGCGCGGCGAAGCGCTCGATCAGCGCTGCGGTCAGCTGGGGGGCGTGGCGCAGCGCGGCGACGACGGTATCCATGCCATAGCTCGACCCGCCCTGGCGCATGTAGCGGAACCACGCGCGCAGCCACACGATCGCCTTCGGATCGGTCTGGGTGACGATGACCAGTTCGTTGAAGGCGTCATTTTCCGCCGCGCCGTCGAGGACCGCGGCAATCGCGCCCTCGATGACGCCGACGTGCGGCAGCAAGGCGGTCTCGTCGACATTGGCGGGAACCCGAAGCGTGAAGTCGTGAATGACGATCGGCGGTTCGGCGTCGTCGTCATCGAGGCCCGGCACCCGGCCGGTCGCCAGCGTCGTCGGAATCTCCTCAAGCACCTCGAACCCGAAATGTTCGAGCGCCGGGACGACGGCGGACAGCGCCAGCGGCCCGGCCGCGCTATAGACTTTCAGGCGCAGGCGGTCGTCGCCGTCGAGGCTTTTCTTCGCCAGCCGGACGCTACGCGGCTGTTCGGCGTCGAGGTCGCGCAGGCGCAAAATGTCGCGCGCCGCCTCTTCGGGATTATAGAGGTTGCGATAATTGGCGGGAAACAGCGGCGCAAAGCGCGACGCCAGTGCCGCGGCGCGCCCGGCGTCGCCGCGCTGCGCCAGTGCCGCCTCGACCTCGGGCTGCCAGCCGCGCACCATCTGTTCGAGCTGGGCGTTGAGCGCCGCAGAATCGGGCACGACGCCGCCGCTGCGCAGGTCCAGCGTGTAGCGCAGCAGCGCCGCGCCCCCGTCTTCGAGCACCATCGTCCAGCCGATCACCCCGGCGCGCGCCTCGCGCGCAAGCAAGGATTCGACCGCAAGCCGGCGCCCCGTCGACACCTCGTCGCGCGGCAGCCAGACGAAGGCGAACAGGTGGCGACCGAGCGCGCTGCGCACCGTCACCAGTTTCGGCCGCGGCCGGTCGGTGATCGACATCGAGGTCAGCACCAGCTCTTCGAGCGCCTCGGCGTTGAAGGCGATCAGCAGATCGTGCGGCAGCGCGGTGAGCGCGTGGGCGAGCGCCTTGCCGGCATGGCCGGCGGGGTCGAAGCCGAATTTGGTCATCAGCGCCGCCAGCTGCGCGCGCAGCACCGGCACCTTGTCGGGGCGCGCCGACAGCGCCGCGCTGGTCCACAGCCCGGCATGAATCGACAGCCGTTCGACCTTGCGGCCCTTCATTTCGGGGACGATCGCAAGGTCGAGCAGGACGCGGCGGTGCACCGCCGACAGACGGTTCGACTTGATCAGCAGCGGCGCCTGACCGCCCCCGTCGAACCAGGCGAAGGCGGCGTCGAGTGCGCCGGGCGACAAGAGGTCGTTGGTGCCCGAGGCACAGACGCCGAGCTGGTCATGCGCGCGGCCGTCGCGGCTGCGCCATTCGTGGCCGAGCTGGGTCAGCGCCCCGCCCTCGAACCAGCGGAGCAGTTCGGCGCCCTCGCCCTCGGCGCGCATCGCCGCATCGGCGAGCATTGCCGCGCGCATCGCGCGCCAGTCGGCAACCGCCGCGCGGACATCGCGCAGCGCCGCCTCGAGCGCGTCGAGCAGCCGCCGGCGCGCGCGCGCGTCGCCGCGTTCGAGTTCCATGTAAATCACCGATTCGCGGGCCGCGCCCGCCTTGCCGGCATCGACGCTTTCCAGCTTGCCCGCAGCGTCGCGATCGACCGACACCACGGGGTGCAGAATGCGATGGATGACGAGGCCCTGCGCGCCGACGATCTGCGACACCGAATCGACGAGGAAGGGCATGTCGTCGTTGACGACGACGAGGCGCATGCGGCGGTCGGTGCCGTCGGCCGCCATCGGTTCGAGCAGCAGCGACGGCGTCGCTTCGTCGCGAACCAGCGAAGCGCGCGCGGCGAACTCGCCCGCCGCGGCGAGCGCGGCCTTGTCGAGATCATCGCCCTCGCCGGGCAGCGCGCTGCCCTGCAGGGCGGCCTGATAGGCCTTGGCGATTTTAGCGGGCGCTTGCGGCGCCGAAGCGGTCTCGGCGTCGTCGGTGACAATCGTTTTCGAAGGCATAGGGTGCAGCATCCCGAACCAAAAAGGACTGGCCCGCCGGGGGGACGACGCGGCCCTGTAGCTGTCCGCCCCTATGCGCCTGTGCCGCGCGCGGTTCAACACCCCGCGAACAGTCGACGTAAAATTATTTCAACTTTGGGTTTGTCTGTTGCGTGGCCGCGACGAACGAACCGAATCTAGCCGCCCGGTGCGATCGCGATCGCCCTGGCCGCCAGCCGCGCGACGAGCCCCGCATCGTCGGCCGCCTTGGCGACGATGCCGACATGCCCGCCGGGCATCGCGCGCGCGATCAGGATGACGAATTCGGCGTCGCCGGCATCATGTTCGAGGATCACCGCCGGATGGGCGCGGCGCAGCGCGTCGAGCTTCGCTTCGGGCTTTTCGCCCGCTTCGCCCGCCGGCTTGCGGCGCGCGCGGACGTCCTTGACCAGACCCTTTAGGCCGCCGGCATAGCGATCGAGATAGGCCGGCAGCGCGCCGCGCCCGATCCCTTCCGCCTGCGCATGGCCGAGCACGCACGCATATTCGGCGAGCCGCGTCTTGTCGTAGGCGGCGCCGAAGACCAGCTTGACCACCGGCGTCATCGGGGCACGGTCCTGCGCCTTCAGTCCGGCGTCATCGAGCAGCGCGGCGAACGCTTCGGGTTGCGCTTCGGCGACGAGCGCGAAGTCCCACGCCTTGCCGACCGCCTGATAGAGTGCGCTGCGGCTGCGGCTGTCGGCGGCCAGCGCGCGTTCGGCGGTGTCGCGCGCCAGCGCCAGCCAGTCGGCCAGCTCGGCGTCGTCGCCCGGCTCGGCGGTGGCATCAGGCGCGACGTCGGGCGCGACAGCGCTGTCCTCATCGTCGCCGAGCGCGGCAAAACCCGGCGCCGGATCGTCGTCGAGATGCTGCGAGTCGGGGCCATCGGCCCACACCGGCACCGGCGCGGTCAGCGGCGCCGCGCTGCGCAGCGCCTGTTCGACCGACAGCTGCAATTCTTCGGCTTCGTCGGCGGGGGCGGCCTCCTTCCAGTTGATCACCCCCATGATAAAATCGATCGTGTCGTCATCGGACGAAAAGGGGAGCAGGATGCCGCGGTACATGATCGTCACGCCGCGATCGCTTTCGAATTCGGCCTCGAAGCCGATCGGCGCGCGATTGGCGATGATCTGGAGATAATGGTCGGTCAGCCGCGAGAGCAGCGAGCGGCCGGGGATCTGGTTGATATAATGGACATCCTCGTCGATCTGCGATTCGGCGCGCAGCCGATCGCCGATGTAGGCGATCGCCGGATTGTCGACCCCGGCGGTGAAATCGAGCAGCACCGCATGGGGGCCGAAATCGCCCGCAGCCTCGAGATTGAGGTCCTCGACCGAAGGATAGGCGCGGTCGGACAGCAGCGAGGCCCAGTAATTATAGGCGCGAACCTGCATCCGCCGTTCGTCGGTGCCGACGACCTGCGGCGCGTCGATCGCGCCATCGTCGTGGCCGTGGCTGCCCGAAAGCAGTCCGCGCATGCTGTCCATCATTCGTCCCCAGTCCTAAACATCGGTAAATCTTATGCACCGGGACTGGTAAAAGCGGCGTAAACGATGGTGTCGGCAGCCCGGCAGGCGATTAGCGCACCCGCCGGTTGGCCGGTATCTGATCGGCGGGGCACCAGCGGCGCGGTGCCTCGGTATCCTGGATGGTCAGCTGGATGCGCGTCGGCGACAAGATGGCGGCCTCGATCCCCCAATCGGCGAGGAGGAAGCTCTTGCCCGACCGTTCGGCGGCCCCGAGCGGCCCGACGACATTCTCGTCCTCACTGCCCGGCGCGCCGCCGCGCATCAGCCCGAGCCGGCGACCATCGTAATAAATGGTCTCGAACCCCGGCGCCGCGCAGGATTCGCTTTCGGTCACATAATAGCCGGGCACGATGCCGAGCGGCGCGGCGGTCTTCTGCCCCGCCGTCTGCCGGCTGGCGACGCTGCCGGCGACGCCGGCGCATTGCTGGCGCAGCGCGCGCACCGCCGCGGTCGATCCGGCGAGCGACAGATAGTCGAGGTCCCGCCACTCGTCGCCGCCGTCGCGGCTCGCCAGCAGTTCGAGCCCGCTGTCGGCGCCGATCAGCAATTGCTCGACCCCGGGATCGAGCGGACCGCTGAGGTCACTCTTGCCCGGTTCCTGCACCAGCGGCTGCACCGCGCTGAAGTCGCCATTGGCACTGCCCTTGAAATCGACGAACAAAGGCTGACCGGCGGGCGGCAGCGCGAGGCCCGGTTTCGGCACCATCGTCATATAGACGCCGCCGCCGGGCTGGCAGCGCAGCCCGAGCGCAACGAAGTCGGGATGATCGGTCGTTGCCGCGATCGCGCCCGCGCCGCTGCCCGCGAACTGCCAGCGCGCCGCGTGGACCGGCGGGGGCGCCTCGGGGGCGCCGCCCGCCTTTTGCGAGGCTGCGTAATCGGCATCGGTCCAGCGATATTGCTTGACCATGTCCCACTTCTTGCCGTTCCACGCGAGCGTCTGCATGCAGACTTCAGCGCCGAAGCCGCCGCACGCGGTGCCGTGGACCGAGGTTTCGAGCCCCTTGCGCCGCGCGCCGACCGGCACGACCTTCCAGTCGCGCAGGTTGTCGTTATAGATTTCACGTAGGCCCGCCGGGGTCGAGCCGAGGATAGCGGTGATGCAGCCCGCGGTCCCGCACCACGCCGAATAGCCCGAGGTCGTGCAGCGCGTCGCCGCATAGGCAATCACCCAGTCGGGCTTGCCGTCGTTGGTCACCTCGGTCTCGGTCGCGAAGGCACCGCGGTCGACGACGAACTTGCCGCCTTCGGCGCGGCAATCCTGCTTGAGCTCGGTCAGCACGTCCTGCACCTCGCGCGGCCATGTTTTCGCGGAGGCTATGGGCGCCGCGGGAGCGGTCGCCGGCATCGCGCTGCCGAGCAGGGCGGCGATCGCGAGCCACGCGGCGCCGGTCGGCCGGCGGCGCGCGACAGGTGAGGTCTTGTCGATCATCTTTGCACACCCCTTCTATGGCTCGCTCAGCGCTTGGCGAGCGGGTTGCGGAGAAAACCAAACGCGGCGGCGATCAGCCCGGCACCGGCGAGCAGCAACAGCCAGACCCCGAAGCCAAGGTCGATCTGGCTTGCCATCATGTCGCGGGCCATTTCGGGCACCGCCGACAGCAACGTCGAGCGGACGATGATGACGAGCAGCCCGGCGACGATCGCCGCGGCACCGGTGACGAGCATCGGCATCCGTTCGGGCTTGCCCGCCCACGCAGCCCAGATCAGCCACAGCGCCGCGAGCGGCGCGGCGAAGCGCAGGACCAGCAGCGCGCCGAGCCCGCCGATCCCAGCATCGCCGCCGCCCATCATGCTCGCCATCCGCGACGCCCCCTCGAGTTCGGCAACCGCGTCGCCGAGCCCGAACAGGCTGACGCTCTGCATCGGCGAGGCAATCGCGTCGAGGAAGCAGGCGAGCAGCACGACGAGCGCGAGCGGCACCGCCAGCGATTTGGTGACCAGTTCGGTCACCCGCGCCCCACCGGGCGATGCCGACAGCCCAGACAGTCCCGAAAGATCGACGTTGAGGTTGCCGAGCGCGCCGCCGCCGACCGGATAAATGTCCTTGGCGCTGCCGCCCTCGCTTTCGAAATCGACGATCATTCCCGCGACGGGCGCCTTGTCGCCGCGCCATTCGGCGCGGACGAAACGGTGACGCGACCCGTCGTCGGCGGAAATCGCGCCGCTGCCGTCGGCTTCGCTGAAGCCCAGAATCTTGCCCTTCATATACCTGTCCTCCCGATCAGATCGATCCGCCGCAGGCCGTGCGGACCTGGTTACGCAGCGGATAATAGGTGTCTTCATATTCCTGGCGCAGCGACGCGACCGCCTGGCGGTCGGCGGGATCGACTCCGGCGCTGCGCAGATATTGGTTGTTCACCGCCTCACGGTCTTGCGGGTCGGGCTTGAGCGGCCAGCGCAGCGCGGGAAAGGCGGTCTTGACCCGGTCGGGCAGCCCCGCGTCGAGTTCCGACGCGACGCATTCGCAATCGGCGCTGTCACCGTTCGCGCCGCATTCGGCGACCACCATCTTCTGGAAATCGGACTGGCCGCATCCTGCCAGCGCGGCGCCGCCCGCAATAGACAACAGAGCCAGTTTAAGACGCATATCGATCATATCGGCCTCCCCGCCCGGCGCCTGTCACCGGGATGCGAGCATGCTATTGGCGGTGGCCACGCAAAGTCTTGATAGGATTCTCAAGAATTTCTAAAGTCGTGCGCACCGGGGGGGTCGCAGCTATGTCAGGAACCCATTCGTCGCGGCGGCGACGGCGCTTGTGGCGTTTTGCCGATGCCGAATTCGACGAGGCGAGCTGGACGCTGCGCGTCGGCGGCGCCGCGGTCGCGCTAGAGGGCAAACCCCTCGAAGTGCTGCACGAGCTGTTGCTGCGCGCCGGCGAGGTGGTCACCAAGGACGAAATTCTCGATGCCGTGTGGCCGGGGGTCATCGTCGTCGAAGGATCGCTCGCCACCGCGATCTCGAAACTGCGCAAGGCGCTGGGCGACGACGCCGACGCGATTCTCGCCACCGTGCCGCGCGTCGGCTACCGGCTCGTCGCGCCGGTCGAGGTCGACAGCGTCGATACCCCGCTGGCGCCGCGCTTTGCCTTTGTCCCCGGCGACAGCGTACCGGGGCGCAAGATCTGGCAGCTCGAACGCCCGCTCGGCGACACCGGCGCCGCGGACGTGTGGCTGGCGCGGCAGGCCAAGACCGGCGAGCCGCGCGTGTTCAAATTCGCCGACGCGCCCGACCGGCTGCGCGCGCTGAAGCGCGAGGCGGCGCTGTCGCGGCTCGTGTTCGCGGGGCTCGGCAAGGCGGCGCCGCTGCCCGCGCTGTACGAATGGAATTTCGACGCCGCGCCCTTCTTCCTCGAATATGCGTGGGGCGGCGAGGACCTGCTCGCCTGGGCCGCGGCGGCGGGCGGGCTCGGTGCGGTCCCGCCCGAGCGGCGCGTCGCGATTGCGGCGATGATCGCGCGCGCCGTTGGCGCGGTGCATGGGATGGGCGTGCTCCACAAGGACCTGAAGCCCGCGAACATCCTGGTCGACCAGGGCGAGGACGGGCCGTTCGTCCGCCTCGTCGATTTCGGCAGCGGCCGGCTGCTCGACGAGGCGCGGCTCGCCAGTTTCGACATCACCGATCCCGGTTCGCTCGACGCCGACCTCGGCAAGGACGAGCCGCGGTCGGGGACGCTGGCCTATCGCGCGCCCGAACTGGTCGGCGACGCGGTGCCGACGGCGCGCAGCGACGTCTACGCGCTCGGCCTGATCCTCTACCAGCTTGTCGTCGGCGATTTTTCGGCGGCGCTGGCACCCGGATGGGAGGGGCGAGTCGCCGACCCGCTGCTCCGCACCGACATCGCCCGCGCCGCCGCCGGGACGCCCGAGGAGCGACTGGCGAGCGCCGACGAGTTTGCCGAACGCCTCGAGCGGATCGCCGAACGGCGCGCCGAGGCGGCGCGCGATGCCGAAGCGGCGGCCTTCCTCGCCGCGCAGGAAAAGCTCGCCGCGCAGCGCGCCGCGCGGCGGCCGTGGGTGCGCGCCGCCTTCGCCAGCCTGATCGTCGGCCTCGTCGCCACCTCGGCGCTCGCGGTTTATGCCTGGCAGCAGCGCGATGCGGCGCTGGCTGCGCGCGAACTCGCCGAGACCGGCTACGCCTTCATCGCCGAGGATGTGCTGGGCAGCCCCGATCCCACCAAATCGGCGGCCGACGAGACGGTGATCGATGCGATCAAGCGCGCCAGCGCCAGCATCGACCAGCGCTTCGCCGCGACGCCGGGGGTCGCTGCGCGGCTGCACCTCTCGGTCGCCCGGGCCTTTCACCACCGCTCCGATTTCGACACCGCGCGCGCCGAATATGACCGCGCCGAACGCTGGTTCGCCAAAGCCGGCGAAGCCGGCAGCGACGATGCGGCCATCGCGCGGCTCGACCGCGTCCAGCTCGAGGCGACATCGGGCCAGCCCGAGCGGCTGGACGCGGCGGGCCGGATGATCGCGCGCGAGCGGGTGCGGCTCGGCACGCGCGCCGACAGCGGGCGCGTCGGCTTCGCGCTCGCGCGCGCCGAGGGCGCTTATGGCTATACCGCCGACGTCGAACTCGCCGAACGCGCTTTTCGCCGGGCAATGGAGATTGGCACCGCCGCCGGCGCGGAGGTGCCCGCGACCCAGTTGCTGAAGGTCCGCTCGTCGCTCGCGCTGACCCTGATGCGGCTCGGCCGCGTCGCCGAGGCCGAACCGATCGCGCGCGCGATCGTCCGCGATTCGGAACGGGTGCGCGGGGCCGACCATCCCGACACGCTGGTCACCCGCCAGCACTGGCTGAACAGCCTGGCGATGCTGGGGCGGAGCGAGGAGGTGCTGGAACGCAGCCCGGCGCTGCTCGCGGCGATGCAGGCGCGCTTCGGACCCGACCACCGGTTCACCCTCGCGCTGCATTCGACGCGGTACGAAAGCTTCGCCGCGCTCGGCCGGTACGACGCGGCGGCGCGCGAGGCCGAGCGGGTGTGGAAAGGTGCCGCCGCACAGGCCGGCGCGCAGTCGCACCAGGCGCTCGTCGGCCAGATCGACTATGCCTCGGCGCTGTGCAGGACCGCGCGCCGCGCCGCCGCGCTCGACATCGCCGAAGATGCGCTGGCATCGGCGCGCAGCGGCTTTGGCGCCGACAATCCGGTCACCGGTTCGATCGGATATTTTACCGCCGAATGCCTGATCGCGAACCGGCGGCATGCCGACGCCCGCATGCTGCTCGCCGCGATCGACCCCGCGCCGGTCGCGCAACTGCTCGGCAATCCCGACTTCGCTGCGCTGATCGACGTCGCGGGCGCCGAAGCGGCACTGGGCGAAGGCGACGCGGCCGAGGCGAAACGCCTGCTCGCCCGCGCCGCGCCCGCCGTCACCAAGTCGGCGGACAAGGCGATGCGGGCGCGCGCGGCCTTGCTCGAACGGCGGCTGGCGAGCTGACCCGCTGGCTCAGCGGCGCGGCTGCAACCGCATCGCCGCGCCGCCGCCGGGCGCCAGCCAGAGCTTGTAGGTATCGCCCTTCTTCACGGTGACGGTGTCGTAAGCGATCCGGTGCCGCGCCTCGGTAAGGTAGGTGGCGCCATCGCCATCCTTCCAGATCGTTGCGGTATAGGTCTTGCCGGGTGCGAGGAAATCGAAGCTCAGCGTCAGCGTGCGCTCGGTGCCGTCGTTGACCCCGCCGACATACCAGTCGGCGCTGCGGCGATCCTGGCGCGCGAAGATCGCATAATCGCCGACCGCGCCCGCGATCAGCCGGCTGTCGGCCCAGTCGGTGGGGACCGCCTTGACGAATTCCAGCTCGCGTGGATGCGCTTCGAGATTTTCGATGAAATCGGCCGCCATCTGGATCGGCGAGTAGATCGCCAGATACAGGCCGAGCTGCTTCGCCAGCGTCGAGGTGATCGGCACGTCCTGCGCCCCCTTCAGGCTGAACACGCCCGGTGTGTAGTCCATCGGGCCCGACAGCATGCGCGTGTAGACGAGCGTGGGCTCGTGGTCGGGACCGTTGGCGAAGGCGCCCCAGGCGTTATATTCCATGCCGCGCGCGCCCTCGCGCGCCACCCAGTTGGGATAGGTGCGGCGCAGCCCGGTATCCTTGACCGGTTCATGCGGATTGACCGCGACCTTGTACTTCGCCGCGGTCTCGACGACCTTCAGATGATGCTGCACTTGGCGCTGGCCGTCGTGCCACTCCATCCGCGTCTCGCCCGGCGCATCGCCGGGCGCGATGATGCCGCCGGCATCGGCGACATAACCCGTTTTGACCGCTTTCACGCCAAGCTGGCCATAGAGCTTCATCGCGTCGTCGAGCTGCGCTTCATAGACCGCGATATTGCCGCCGGTTTCGTGGTGGCCGATCAGCGTCACCCCCTTTTGCCGCGCATAGTCGGTCACCGCCTTCAAGTCGAAGTCGGGATAGGCCTGGGTAAAGCTGTAGTCGTGGCCGTGACCGAACCAGTTGCTGTTCCAGCCTTTGTTCCAGCCTTCGACCAGCACCCCGCCAAAGCCATGTTTCGCCGCAAAATCGATATATTGCTTGGTGCGCGCGGTCGTCGCGCCATGGTCCTTGCCCTCCGCCCAGCTCCACGGGCCGCGGATCATCCCCCACCAGATGCCGATATATTTCATCGGCTTGACCCAGCTGACATCGCCGAGCTTGTTGGGTTCGTTGAGGTTGAGTTCGAGGTCGCTTTCGACCAACCCGGCGGCATCGTCGGTGATCCGGATCGTCCGCCACGGGGTGTCGAACGGCAGGTCGCGCACGACGCGCGGGCCGCGCGACGAGGGTGACAGCGTCGCGCGGAACTTGCGCCCTTCGGCGCGTTTCAGCCACATGCCCGAATAGTCGACGAGCGCGGCTTCGTGGAACGCCAAATGCGTGCCGTCGTCGAGCCGCATCGTGATCGGGGTGTGCGCGGTCGCGACCGCGTCGATCGGCGTCTGCTGGTAAATCTGTTCGTAGCGGTTCCACTCGCCGGCGGTGATCCACCAAGCAGTGCCCGGCGCCGCGATGTCGAATTCGGTGATCTCGTCGATGATCCTGGCGGTCGTCAGCCCCGGCTGCTGCGGAAATTCGTAGCGAAAGCCGATGCCGTCGTCGAACAGCCGGAAACGGACGTTGAGCGCATGGCCGCCCCAGCTTTCATGCTGGCGAAAGCGGACGAGCAGTTCGTTGTGGCGGTCGCGCACATAGCGGCGCTCACCCCACGGCAATTCCCAGCGCTTGTCGGCGCGCGCGGTTTCGGCGCCCTCGATCGCAAAGCCGCGCTGGAGGCCGACGCGATCGGCCATCAGGAAGCCGAGCTTCGACGGCGCGATGAGCAGCTTGCCCTTGCGCGACAGCGACCAGGTCGGGCGCTGGTCGGTGTCGGTCGACACGGTGAGCACCAGGCTGCCGTCGGGCGACTTTGCGGTCTTGACCGGGCGCGCATCCTGCGCCGCGGCGGGAGTGGCCAGAACGGCGCACAGGGCGGCATACAGGGCCGGGGGAGCAAGCAGACTACGCATCGATTGTTCCTTCGAGATTGAGCCAGAGAACACCGCAGGGGGGCAGCTGTGCCACCCCGGCGCCGTTCAGCGCGATGAATACGTCGCCATCGGCGTCCTGCGCGGCCAGATCGATCGTGCCGCCGCCGAGATTGAACAGGCAGCGCAGATGCCGGTCGCCGCAAATGCGGTCGAAGCCGAGCAGGTCGCCTTCGGCGATCCAGCGCGCATTGCGGCCGCGGCGCAGCGCCGGGTGCGCGGCGCGCAGCGCGACGAGCCGCCGGGTCAGGTTGAGCAGCGAGCCGGCGTCCTCCTGCTGGCGATCGACCGCCAGTTCGCGGTGCGCGGGGCCGAGCGGCAGCCACGGTGCGGCGGCCGAAAAGCCGGCATGATCCTCGCCCGCCGCCCACGGCAGCGGGGTGCGGGCGCCGTCGCGCGACAGGGTCAGCGGCCAGTTCTTGCGCGCTTCGGGGTCGCGGACCTGATCGAAGGGAATATCGACTTGGTCGAGCCCCAGTTCTTCGCCATTATAGAGGATGATGTTGCCGCGCAGCGCGCAGAGCAGCGCCATCTTCATCGCCGCGAAGGCGGCGGGATCGACCCCGGCGGGGGTCCAGCGCGACACCGCGCGCGGCGCGTCGTGATTCTCGAACGCCCAGCTGGGCCAGCCGACGCCGGGCGCGTCGGGCCAGCCTTCGGCCGCCTCGCGCACCAGTTGCGGGGTCAGCCGGTCGGCATAGAGGAAGTCGAAGCCATAAGCGCTGTTCAGCCTGTGGTCGCCTGCGGTGAACAGCTTCATCTCGCGCGCCGCATCGTCGCCACCGACTTCGGCGACGGTGAAGCGGCCGTCATATTCGTCGGTCAGCGCGCGGATGCGTTCGAGGAACAGCGCGATGTCGGGATGCGACTGGTTATAGATTTTCTGCTGGAAATCGAACGGGCGGGTGCGGACCTTGTTCGATGGCGGCGCCGGCGGATTGTCGCGCAGGTCAGGGTCGTGCATCGCGAAGTTGATCGCATCGATGCGAAAGCCGTCGACGCCGCGGTCAAGCCAGAAGCGCACGACATCCAGCAGCGCGTCCTGCACGGCGCGGTTGTGGACGTTGAGCTGCGGCTGGGTGGCGAGGAAATTGTGCATATAATATTGGCCGCGACGCGCGTCCCACGTCCACGCTGGGCCGCCGAACACCGACTGCCAGTTGGTCGGCGGCGATCCGTCGGCTTTCGCATCAGCCCAGACATACCAGTCGGCCCGGTCGTTATCCTTGCTGGCCCGGCTTGCGGCGAACCAGCCGTGCTGGTCCGAGGTGTGCGCGAAGACGAGGTCGGTGGTGACTTTCAGCCCCAGCGCGTGCGCGCGCGCGACCAGCGCATCGAAATCGGCGAGCGTCCCGAAGATCGGATCGACATCGCAATAATCGGCGATGTCGTAGCCGAAATCGTCCATCGGCGAGGGGTAGAAGGGCGACAGCCAGATCGCATCGACGCCGAGCGAGGCGATATGATCGAGCCGTGCGGTGATCCCGGCAAGGTCGCCGATGCCGTCGCCGTTCGAGTCGGCGAAGCTGCGCGGATAGACCTGATAGATCGCGGCGCCCTTCCACCACGGGTCGGGCGCGGCGGTCGCGGCGGGTTGGTCCTGAACGAGGGGCTGGTTCGTCGTCACGCTCGGTTCGCTTATTCGCTGGCCTGGCAGATTATGGTGCCGAAGGCGGGGAGGGAAAGATGGAGGCTGCCCGGCGCGGCAGGCCGTGCCGGGCAATCGCCGTGGAGCGCGGTAAAGCCCGCGCTTTTCATATCGATGGCAATCGTCGTCGACACTTGCGCCGCCGACGTGTTGAAGGCGAGCACGACCTCGCGCCCGCTGTCGGGATCGAAGCGCGACACCGCGAGCAGGCCTGGCTTGTCCGAAAAGGCGCGCACCTTGGTGGCGCCGCGGAGCAGCGCGGGGGTGCCGCGGCGCAGCGCGGCGAGCGCCGCGATATGGCGATAGAGCGGGTGCGCGGTGCCGAAATTGGAGGTCGCGGTCGTCGCGTCGGTGCCGATCAGGTCGTTGTCGTTATAGACCGCCACCTTTGACGCGAACATGTCCTCGCGCGCCAGCTGGTCGTGGCCGTCGGAGACGAAGCCCTGTTCGTCGCCATAATAGATCGTCGGCACCCCGCGCAGCGTCAGCAGCATCGTATGGCCGAGCATCGTCCGCGCGAGCAGTTCGGCGTCGTCGGCAGCGGGGTTCGCCTGTTTCACGAACATCGCGAAGCGGCCCATGTCGTGATTGCCGAGGAAGGTCGGGAGATGAAGCGCCGCGGGATCGCCGCCCTGGTACAGGACATCGCCGTCGAACAGGCGCGCGAACAGGTCGGTCCCCTTGGTACCGCTGACGCTGTCGATCACCGCCCGCGCGAAGCTGAAATCGAGCACCGCGGGCAGACCCGCGCTGTGGGTGTAGGCGGCGAGCGCGCCCGGATCGACGCCGTCGATATAGACTTCGCCGAAAATGTGGAAATTGGGGATGCCCCGCGCCTTCGCACGCGCCTGCATCGCGGGAACGAACGCCTGCCAGAATTCGGGGTTCACATGCTTGGCGGTGTCGATACGAAAACCATCGATGCCGAATTCGTCGATCCAGTCGCCGAAGATGTCGATGAACCCCTGCACCACGCGCGGATTTTCGGTCGCGAGATCGTCGAGCCCGGCAAAGTCGCCATAGAGCGCCGATTCGCCGACCCAGTCGCTGTTGCCGCGATTGTGATAATAGCGGGGGTCGTTGAGCCACGCCGGCACCTTCACCCGCGCCTCGTCCTTCGGCACCACCGGGGTGTAGGCAAAGGCGGGGTCGGTGAGTTTGGCCCAATTGTCGGCGGTCGCGACGCTGTCGCCTGCAAAGCCGCGATTGATCGCCGGCCCATCGACACCGCCGCGCCGCGACGTGGGATAGTCGGCGAGGCTGCGATAGCGGAAATCGGTGGCGGCGCCCTCGCGGTACGTGATCACATCGGCGGTGTGGTTGGCGATGATGTCCATATAGACCTTCATGCCGCGCGCGTGCGCCGCGTCGACGAAGGCCTTGAACTCTTCATTGGTCCCGAAATGCGGGTCGACCTGGGTGAAATCGGTCACCCAATAGCCGTGATAGCCCGCGCTTTCCTGTCCCGGCGCGCCCTGCACCGGCTTGTTCTTGAAGATCGGCGCGAACCAGATCGCGGTGGCGCCCAGCCCCTGGATATAATCGAGCCGCCGGGTCAGTCCGGCGAGGTCGCCGCCATGGAAAAACCCCTTCGCGGCGGGGTCGTAGCCGGTCGCCAACCGGTCGCCCGTCAGCCCGCCGCGATCGTTGGCGGGTTCGCCATTCTCGAACCGGTCGGGCAGCACGAAATAGATGATCTCGTCGCTCGCCGGGCGCGCGCGCAGCGCTGCCTCGTCGGCCGCGGCGGGCAGCGGGGCGATGAGCAGCGCGGCGGCGATCAGGCGGCGGATCATGCCGCGGCCCCGGCGGCGGGGCGCGTCGCGGTAAGGAAGGCGTCATAGCTTTGCATCTGGTCCACTTCGCGTTCGATCATCAGCGAAATCCCCGCCATATATTGGGCCAGTTGCGCCTCGCCGATCCCGTCGGCGAGCGGGTGCCAGCGGCGCGGCGCGATCCCCTGCCCGACCAGCACCTGAAGCCAGCCCGATTCGGTGAACAATTCCTCATGCTCGCGAAAGATCAGCCCCTGCGCGCGGAACAGCTCGATCTTCGCCGCCAGCGTGTCGGGGACCGCCATCGCCGCGCGGTCACGCCAATAGGGGGTGTCGCGCCGCTCGGTCGCTTTGAAGTGCAGAATGATGAAGTCGCGGATGCGCTCCCATTCGAAATCGCTCTGGCGGTTATATTCGGCAGCGACGGCGGGGTCGGTGACGCCAGCGGGCAGCATCTTGATCAGCCGCGAAATGCCGGCCTGCACGAGGTGGATGCTCGTCGATTCGAGCGGCTCCATGAAGCCGCTCGCCAGCCCGAGCGCGACGACGTTGCGGTTCCACATCCGGCGCCGCTTGCCGCTGACGAAGCGCAGCCGGTTCGGTTCGGCCTGCGGTGCGCCGTCGAGGTTGGCGAGCAGCGTGCGTTCGGCGTCGGCATCGGAAATATGGTCCGAGCAATAGACATAGCCGTTGCCGATCCGGTGCTGGAGCGGGATGCGCCATTGCCAGCCCGCGTCGCGCGCGGTCGCACCCGTCCACGGCCGCTGCGGCGCATCGCCATGCGCGCACGGCACCGCGATCGCGCGATTGTTGGGCAGCCAGTGCGCCCATTCGTCATAGCCCGTCGCCAGCGCGCCTTCGATCAGCAGCGCGCCAAAGCCCGAGCAGTCGATGAAGAAATCGCCCGCGACATCGCGCCCGTCGGCGAGCGTGACCCCGGTGACATCGCCGCCTTCGCCGTCGCGGACGACCGCCGCGACCATGCCCTCGATCCGCTGCACCCCGCCCGCCTCGGCGCGGCGGCGCAGATAGGCGGCGTAGAGCGCGGCGTCGAAGTGGAAGGCATAGGGCATTTCGAGAAGGTGCGACGAGGTGCGCGGGGCGCCGCGCTGCATGCGCAGCGCGTGCGCAGCGCGCTCGTTCAGCGAATAGGCGCCGAGCTCGCCCGCCGCGGCTGCGGCCCGTGCGCGCAGCCAGTAATGCTGAAATTCGAGCAGTCCGATCCCGCGCCCGACCGCACCGAAGGCGTGCATGTAGCGGTGGCCGGGGCGCGTCCAGTCCGAAAATTCGATGCCGAGCTTGATCGTCCCCTGCGTCGCGGTGAGGAACTCGTCCTCGTCGATGCCGAGCGCCTCGTTGAACAGGCGGATCTGCGGGATCGTCGCCTCGCCGACCCCGACGGTGCCGATCGCGTCCGATTCGACCAGCGTCACCGTCCAGCCGGCGGGCAGGAAACGGCCAAGGCACGCCGCGGCCATCCAGCCCGCGGTCCCGCCGCCGATGATGATGATCTGCATGGGCTTCATTTGATCCGCCAATGCCGCTTTACGCAACAAAAAGAAGGGGGCGGCGCGACCCTGCCGCCCCCATCAGGGAGGGTTCAGAATTTGAACGAGGCGCCCGCGAGATAGCGGCGGCCATAGCTCTGGTAATCGATCACCGCGCGCGCGTCGCGCGGGTCGTCGGTGACGAAGGGTTCGTCGGTGAGATTCTGGCCCTGGACGAAGACCGACAGCCCCTCGAGCGCGCTGCCCGGCTGGAAGTCATAACCCAGCTGCGCGTCGATGATCGTCTCCGCGCGCGCCCGGCGCCGTACCCGCGCGCCGCCGAAGCCCGACAGCTCGCCGACGAAGCTCGACCGGTACCGGGCGCTGGCGCGCGCGTTGATGCCCCATTTTTCGAAGAAGATGGTGCCGTTGGCGACCCATTTCGAATAGCCGGGGATGTCCTCGGCCGGGGCGCCGGGGGTCGGCTGGATCTTGGTCTTGGTATAGGATGCGCCGCCGGTCACCCCGAACCCGTCGAGCGCGCCGACCAGTTCGCCGAAGGGCAGCGTGCCCGCGAGTTCGACGCCGTAAAGCTTGCCGCCTGCGCCGTTGATCGGGACGTTCACCGTGCCCATGTAATTGACGATGATCGGATCGCCGTCGGCGTCGAGGCCCGGATCCTGGATCGGATAGCCGGTGAAGTCGAACGGCACGTCCTGATTATAGATATAGCTTTTCAACTCTTTGTAGAAGAACTGCGCCGCCAGATAGCCTTTCGAGCCGAAATATTTCTCGAACGTGAGATCGGCGGCGTTGGCGCGCCAGGGCCGAAGGTCGGGGTTGCCGGCGCCGCCGCGCACGACCGCGCACTGGCGCCCGACCGGGCAGACCATGCCGCCCGGATCGCCGATCGTCGTGCCATAGCTCAGCGAGGCGCGCATGTCGTCGAGGCGCGGGCGGATGATCTCGCGCGCCGCGCTGAAGCGGATCACGAAATCGCTGAGCGTGCGCAGCGACAGGTTGAGGCTGGGCAGGACGTCGAGATAATCGGCGCTGCGGCGCTGCGGAATGCCCTGGATATTGGGCGAGCCGTTGGGATTGACGCCGATATAGGCGGCGCTGGCGCCGTTCGAATTCTGGTCGGTGAAGATCGCCTGGACCCCGACATTGCCGGTCAGCACCGACGAGCCCATCTCCTGGTCGATATTCGCCTGGAGATAGGTGGTCATCAGCTTTTCGGAAACGTCATAGCTTTTGACCACCACGTCGCCATAGGGGTTGGCCACCAGCTGGTAGATGCCGGCGGCGAGCAGGTCGCGCGGATCGTAGCTGATCACCGGGCCGAGCCCGAGATAGGCAAGGTCGGTGGTGCCAAGGCGGAACTCCTCGGGTACCGGCACGCTGGTCAACCCGTCGGTGTTGGCGGCGAGTCCGACGAAGGCTTCGTCGGGAACAAGGCTCTTCGAGCGGTCGGTATAGTTCATCCCGAACTGCACCGAGCGGAAAAAGCCCTCCATCTCGCGCTCGACCTCGACGCGATATTGCCAGAGTTCGTCCTTGATGATGCGGTTGTTGTAATATCCATCCTGTCCGCCGCGGATGCGGGTGCCGTCGACGCCGGTCTGGTCGCCGCCCCAGCCAAGCGGGCTGGTCAGCTGGATCAGATTATAGTCTCCGTAATTCAGCGTCGGCGAAAAGACGGTGCCGTTGATGTCGGAGGTGAAGCCGATCGTGTCGACCGCGCCGACCCCGCCGCCGCGCCCGGTGCCGGCATTGCTTTCGAGGATCAGTTCGTTGCGGTCGGTCTTCGACAGGCTGATGTCGGCGGTGACGTTCCAGCCGTCGTCGCCTTCCCAGCGGTTGTTCCACCCGAAGCTGTAGAGCTTTGCCTCGCGTTCGAAGACGTCGTTGCGCACCACGCCCTCGACATTGGTGAAGGTGCCGGCGCGGGCAAAGACGAACTCGCCGCTCTCGTCGATGTCGGTGACATTGACCCCGGCGCCGCCGAAGGCGAGCGGCAGTTCGATGCCGCGCTTGATCTGGTCGTCCTTGAAATCCGAATAGAAGGCATCGAGCGTCGAGGTGAAATTGGGGTGCGGCTGCCACTGCAGCGTGCCCTGCAGCCCGAGGCGGGTGAGCTGGGTCGAGGTCGCGTAGCTTTTCGACCCGCCGATCACCACCGGCGCCGCTGCCGTGCCGTCGCCGGCATAGCCCCAGGCGTTGAATTCCTGGATCTGATAGGGCTCGTCGACGTAGCTCGCCGACAGCGCAACGCCGATCGTGTCGTTCGCGAACTGGTCGACGAAAACGCCGTTGACGCGGTAGCCATATTTCTTCGACCCGGCGTTGAGCTTGCCGATATCGGCAAGGCTGCCGCGCGCGCCAACCGACAGCACCCGCTTGCCATATTCGAGCGGGCGGATCGTGCGCAGGTCAACGGTGCCCGACAGACCCTGCCCGACGATCGACGCCATCGGGGTCTTGTAGACGAGGACCTGGTTGATCACTTCGCTGGGATATTGGTCATATTCGACCGCGCGATTGTCGCCGGTCGAAGTCTGTTCGCGGCCATTGAGCAGCGTGGTCGAGAAATCGGGGGCGAAGCCGCGGATCGAGATCGAGTTCGAGCGGCCCGAGACGCGCTGCGAGGTCAGCCCCGGCAGGCGCGCGATCGATTCGGCGATCGAGGCGTCGGGCAGCTTGCCGATATCTTCGGCCGAGATCGATTCGACGACCTGGTCGCGCTGCTTCTTGGCGCCGACGGCGCTTTCGAGGCTGGCGCGGAAGCCCGATACGACGATCTCGTCCTCTGCACCGCTATCGTCGGCGGCGGCGGGATCGACATCCTGCGCCAGCGCCGCGGCGGGCAGGATGGCGGTCAAGGCAAGGCCCATCGCGATGGCGCTGGCGCCGCGACGAAGGCTGGTCGGCATGGTCATAAAAGGCTCCCCTGGCACAGACGGGCGGTCTTCACCTGCGCATCGGACCGGGGACGCGAACGTCCGTCAGGCTCCTCTCCGATACGTGGGCTGTCCCCATCTTGAGCCTCGCAATTGAAACCAATTTCGCCGCGCCGCCATAGGGTATACGTATACGCATAATATGCGGACACACCCGCTGTCGCCCAAATGTCACAGCCCCGCCGCCGTCGCCGCGGTGCGTGCACGGGCCATTGCGCGCGCCCGCACAGCCGCTAGATTCCATCGGCAGACGGCCGGCATGGCGCGGCCGCGGCAGGAGAGGATCATGGGGCGTCCGCCCTCGGCCAAGCCGACATCCTTCGACATCGCCTATCTGGCGGGGGTGTCGCAGCCGACGGTCTCGCGCGCGCTGCGCGGCAGCAAGTCGGTGAGCGCCGCGACGCGCGCCAACATCGAGCGGATTGCGCAGGAGCTTAACTATACCGTCGACAAGAACGCCTCGAGCCTGCGCTCGCAGCGCACCCACACGCTGGCACTGCTGTTCTTCGAGGATCCGACCCCCGACGAATCGATGATCAACCCCTTTTTCCTGTCGATGCTGGGGTCGATCACGCGGCAATGCGCGCTGAAAGGCTATGACCTGCTGATCAGTTTCCAGCAGGTCCACAACGACTGGCACGTCGCCTATCAGGACAGCCACCGTTCCGATGGCATCATCCTGCTCGGCTATGGCGACTATCAGCTGTATCGCACCAAGCTGGAGCATCTGGTCGAGATGGACACCAAGTTCGTGCGCTGGGGTTCGGTGTCCGACGACAGCATCGGGCTGACCGTCGGGTCCGACAATATCGGCGCCGGCGAACAGGCGGGCGCGCATCTGATCGAGATCGGGCGGCGGTGCATCGCCTTTTTGGGCGATGCGTCGGACCATGCCCCAGAGTTTCAGGATCGCTACACCGGGCTGTGCCGCGCAATGCGCACCGCCGGGCTCGCACCCGATCCGGCGCTGCAGACCGACGCCGTCTCGTCGGAGGAATCGGGTTATGCCGCGGCGCGGGCGCTGCTGGCGCGCGGGGCGCGTTTCGACGCGATCTTCGCCGCGAGCGACCTGATCGCGATCGGCGCGATGCGCGCGCTGGCCGAGGCCGGGCTGGCGATGCCGCGCGACGTCGCGATCATCGGCTTCGACGACATCCCCGCCGCCAACCTGACCTCGCCGACGCTGACCACGGTGATGCAGGACATGAAGGGCGCGGGCGAACTGCTGGTCGAGGCGCTCCTCCGCCGCATCGACGGCGCCGATGCCGAGCGCACGGTGTTGCCGGCAAGGCTGATCAAGCGGCAGAGCACGGCGGTTTAAGGCGCGCGCGGGGGCGGCGCTTATGGGGCGAACGCGGACGTGGCGATCCTCCCCGGAACGGGGAGGGGGACCAGCGAAGCTGGTGGAGGGGTACGCGGTGCCGAGCGCTGCATATGGCCTCGCTTGCCCCTCCACCACCCTACGGGTGGTCCCCCTCCCCCTGCGGGGGAGGATCGCTCTAGGTCGCAACCCGCCCGCCCGCCCCCACCACGTATTCGTATACGTAGCTTGCCCTCGTCCACCCGCGCTGCGACACCGATGTCCGACGAGAGCCGCGCGCGCGGCCCGACGGGGAGAGACGCATGGACAAGCCGCGGCAGGGCTTCGCCGGCCTGTGGAACATCAGCTTCGGCTTTTTCGGCATCCAGATCGGCTTTGCGTTGCAGAACGCCAATATGAGCCGGATCTTTCAGTCGCTGGGCGAGGATATCGAGCGATTGCCGGGGCTGTGGGTCGCGGCGCCGCTGACCGGGCTGCTCGTTCAGCCGATCATCGGCCATTTGAGCGACCGCACCTGGCTCGGCCGGCTGGGCCGCCGGCGCCCCTATTTCCTCGCCGGGGCGATCCTGGCCGCGATCGCGCTGTTCGCGATGCCCGAAAGCCCGGCGATCTGGTTCGCGGCGCTGATGCTGTGGCTGCTCGACGCCTCGCTCAACATCTCGATGGAGCCGTTCCGCGCCTTTGTCGGCGACATGCTGCGCCGCGACCAGCACAGCGCGGGCTATGCGGTGCAGACCGCCTTCATCGGCGCCGGCGCGGTCGTCGGCTCGCTGTTTCCGGCGCTCATGGAGGCGATGGGGGTGGCCAATGTCGCGCCGCCGGGACAGATTCCCGACACGGTCAAATATGCCTTCTGGTTTGGCGGCGCGGCGCTGTTCCTGTCGGTGCTGTGGACCATCGTCACCACCCGCGAGTACGACCCCGCGGCGATGGCGGCGTTCGCCGCGCACGAGCCGGCCGCCGCGCCCGCCGTCCGCGCCCTCGCGTCGCACAGCTATGCCGGCAGCCTGCTGTGGATCGCTGCGGGCGTCGCGGTCGGCGCGATCCAGTTGCAATTCGCGCTGCTGCGCGAGGTGCTGCTGCTCGCCGCACTGCTGGTCGCTTACGGGCTGGCCAGCATGCTCGCCATCGCGCTGGCGCGTGGCGGCAACGATAAAAACATGCTGTCGAGCATCGTCGGCGACTTTGCCGGGATGCCAGAGCTGATGAAGCGCCTCGCGCTGGTGCAATTCTTCAGCTGGTCGGCGCTGTTCATCATGTGGATCAACACGACGCCGATCGTCGCCCAATATCATTTCGGCGCCACCGATGCCGCGAGCGCGGCCTATCAGGCGGCGGGGAACTGGGTCGGCGAATTGTTCGCCATCTATAACGGCGTTGCGGCGATTGCGGCGCTGACGCTGCTGCCGTGGCTCGCGGCGCGGATCGGGCAGGCGCGCACCCATATCGTCGGGCTGGTGTGCGGCGCGGTCGGTTACGCCAGCTTTTTCGTCCTGCGCGATCCGGTTCAGCTGATCGCCAGCGAGATTTTCATCGGCATTTTCTGGGCTTCGGTGCTCGCCATGCCCTATGCGATCCTCGCCTCCAGCCTGCCGCAGGCCAAGCTCGGCATCTATATGGGGCTGTTCAACGTCTTTGTCGTCGTGCCGCAATTGCTGGTCGCGACGATCATGGGGTCGATCATGCAAGCCTTTTTCCCTGGCGAGCCGATCTGGACGATGGCGTTTGCGGCGGCGACCCTGCTGCTCGCGGCGCTCGCGATGCTGCGCGTCGTGCCGCTGATTCCGCCGCACGATGCAGCGGGTGCAACCACTACCGGATAATATCGGGGATCAACGCCCCGGCCACAGTTTCAGGCTGGTGTCGACGAGGCGTTCGAGCTCGGCGCGCGTCGCACCGGCGCCCGCTTGGACCGCCATGCCCTGAAAGATCGCGGTCAGATAGGCCGCGAGCCCTTCGGGTTCGACGTCGGCGGGCAGGTCGCCCTCCTGCCGGGCACGTTCGAAGCGGTCGAGCATCGCGCGTTTCGCCACCGCGCTGCGCGCGACGACCGCGTCGCGGATGCATTCGGCCTCGGCGCCGCACGCCATCGAATTGATCACCCCCAAGCAGCCGCCCGGATTTTCGGGGCAGCTGTGCATGTCGAGCGCCCCGTGCATCAGCCGCTCGGCCACCCCGCGCGCGGTCGGCGCGTCGAGCGCGGCGCGCATGAAAGCGAGCTTTTCGCGCTCATACAGGTCGAGCGCCTTGGTGAAGAGCGCTTCCTTGTTACCGAACGCGGCATAGAGGCTGGGTTTGGTGATCCCCATCGCATCGGTGAGGTCGGTCATCGACGCGCCCTCATAGCCTTTGCTCCAGAACACGCGCAGCGCCGATGCCAGCGCGGCATCGACGCAGAATTCGCGCGGCCGCCCCTTGGTGGCGGTGGGAGCTTCGACTTCCATAACGTCTGGTATATAAGTGAGATCCCGCCCGATGTCCAGCGCCGCGCCCGATCGGCGCGGCTTGCAAGGGGGTCGAGGGTGATTCGTTGGAGGCCCGAGCCGGAATCGAACCGGCGTGCGCGGATTTGCAGTCCGCTGCGTCACCACTCCGCCATCGGGCCTCGCCGAACTGCCCGACCGCTTTCGCGGAGGGGCCGGGTGTTGGACGGCGCCGCTAGTGAGGGGCTTTGCCCGCCTTGTCAAGGATTGCCCGCCGTCGCCCGCCGTGGGTGCGATGAGGCTTGGCGCCTCTCGCTTAGCGGGCTATGCGCGGCGGCAAAGCGCAGTCCTAACCGAAGCGGGGCTGTATTAGCATTGCAATACAGCCCCGCTTCGGTTAGGACTGCCGCGCAAGTTGTGAATTTTCCAGGAAACGGACCCGCGCCGATGGCAACGAAATACAGCGAAGCAACCGCCGCCGAGATGCGTGCCGCGATGATCGACAGCCAGCTGAGGACCAACGACGTCATCGACCCCGCGATCGTCGCGGCGATGGCGCGCGTCGCGCGCGAAGCGCACGTCCCCGCCGCGCTCGCCGGGGTCGCCTATATGGACCGGCCGGTGTCGCTGGGCGAAGGCCGGGTGCTGAACGCGCCGCTGGTCACCGGCCGGATGCTGGTCGCCGCCGCGGCGCGTCCCGGCATGCGCCTGCTGATCGTCGGCGCCGCGACGGGCTATGCTGCGGCGCTGTTCGCCGCGCTCGGCGCCGAAGTCCACGCGCTCGAGGAAGCGCCCGGTCTGATCGCCGCCGGACGCGCCGCGACCGCGGCCATGGCGGTGAACTGGATCGAGGGCCCGCTGGCCGCAGGCGCGCCCGACGCGGCGCCGTTCGACTGTATCGTCATCGACGGCGCGATCGAGGCGCTGCCCGATGCGCTGGTCGCGCAGCTCGCCGAGGGCGGGCGCCTGGTAGCGGCACGCCGCGAGGGCGCGGTGACCCGGCTGGTGCAGGGCGTCAAAGCGGGCGGCACGATCGCGCTGCGCAGTTTCGCCGACATGGACGTCGCCCCGCTGCCCGGCTTCGCCGCCCCCGCGGGTTTCCGTTTCTAAGGCCCTTTCCCTCATGTTTCAGGCTGATCCCACGATGCAAGACCCCACGACCGGACCGACCGCGCGCCGCGCCCGCTGGCTCGGCGGCATGGCGCTCGGCGCGCTGATCCTGGCCGCGCCGGCGTACGCCGAAACGCTGCAGGGAGCGCTCGCCAAGGCCTATGAGAACAACCCTACGCTGACGGCGGCGCGTGCAGGGCAGCGTGCAAACGACGAGAATGTCCCGATCCAGAAAAGCTTCGGCCTGCCCGAGATCGGCACCCAGGCAGGGTATGACGAGAATATCATCATCCCCGGCAACAGCTTCAATTCGCCCGCCCGTTCGGTCAGCGCCAGCGCCCAGCTGTCGGTGCCCATCTACCAGGGCGGCGCGGTGCGCAACGCGGTGCGCGCCGCCAAATATCGCGTCGAGGCGGGACAGGCCGATCTGCGCGCGACCGAGGCGAGCATCTTTTCGCAGACCGTCGGCGCCTATATGGACGTCATTCGCGACATCGCGATCGTCCAGCTCAACCAGAAGAATGTCGCGGTGCTGCGCACCAATTTGCAGGCGACGAGCGACCGGTTCGAAATCGGCGACCTGACGCGCACCGACGTTGCCCAGTCCGAAGCGCGGCTCGCGCTCGCCGAGGGCGATTTGCGCGGCGCCGAGGCCAATCTGATCGCCAGCCGCGAAGCCTATATCCGCCTCGTCGGCGAAGCACCGGTCGACCTGGAGCAGCCGCCGCTGCTGCCGGGCCTGCCCGGCACCGCCGAGGAAGCGGTGGCGATCGCGCTCGACAGCAATCCCGACATCGAGGCCGCGAGCCTCGAGGTCAACGCGTCGAAATCGGACATCGGCGTCGCCAAGTCCAGCCGCGCCCCGAAGCTGTCGGCGACGCTGGGCGGCGGTTACAACAACTTCCTCGGCTCGCTGAACAGCGGCGTCCCCGGCCTTAGCGTGACGCAGGAAACGTCGAGCGCCGCCGCCGGGCTGACCGTGACACTGCCGATCTTTACCGCCGGGCGGCGGTCGGCGCAGGTGCGCCAGGCGCAATCGCGGTCGAGCCAGGCGATCGAAAATTATGTCGCGACCGAACGCGGCGTGATCGCCCAGACGCGCGGCGCCTATGCCGCATGGCAGGCGAACGAGCAGGTCATCACCGCGACCGAGCAGGCGGTGAGCGCGAACGCGCTGTCGCTGGAGGGCGTGCGCGCCGAAAACAGCGTCGGCACCCGATCGATCCTCGACATTTTGAACGCCGAACAGGAATATCTGAATACCCAGGTCCAGCTCGTGTCGGCGCGGCGCAACTCCTATGTCGCCGCCTTTTCGGTGCTCGCCGCGATGGGCAAGGCCGAGGCACGCGACCTGGGGATCGAAGGCGGCGCGCTCTACGATCCCGCGGTCAACTATCGCCGGGTGAAGGGTCAGATCTGGGACTGGGCCGACGATCCGGCGCCGCAGCAGCAGTCGACCGACACGCGCGCCGTGCCCGCCGCCGAGGCGACGGTGCCCGCCGGGATCGATCCCGTCCCCGCCCCGACCGGACAATAAGGCTTGGCAAGTCCGGCCCCGCCCCGGTAAGAGATGGTTAACCGCGCGCGTTCGGGCGCGCCGAAGGGGGCAATATGGGCGACATGTCGCGAGAGCCATCGATGGAAGATATCCTGTCGTCGATCCGGCGCGTCATCGCCCGTGACGAAGCCCCCGGCGCCGTGCGCGCGCCGCAGCCCGCCGCCGGCGACGATATTCTCGACCTCGACGACCAGGAAATCGGCGAAGCGGTCGCCGACCCCGCTATCGCCGCTCCGGCGGCGACGGCCGACGACGAGCTGGTGTCGGCCGCCAGCGCCGATGCCGCGCGCCAATCGCTCGAGGCGCTGACCGCCGCAGTGACCCCCGCCGCCGCCGCGCCGGCGGCTGCCGCGCCCGCGGGCAACGCGCGGACGATGGAAGAGGTGGTGCTCGAAGCGCTGCGCCCGATGCTCAAGCAATGGCTCGATGCCAACCTGCCCGCGATGGTCGAAACGATGGTCGCCAAGGAAATCAGCCGGATTACCGCGACCCGGCCGTGAGGCCTCCGTCCGCTTAGAGGGGCGGATCCACTTTGAGCGGGACGACTTCAGTAGGACCGTCGTTGCGAGCAGTGCAGCGACGCGGCAATCCATCGGCCCTATCCCACCCAATCCTCCAGCAAATAGCGGGCTATCGCCAGCGGCGGCGGCGCCATGAAGGGCGCGCCGATGTCGCCCGCGAGCGCGGCGCGCACGTCGGCCTTGTCGACCCACATCGCCGCCTCGATCTCGGTGGTGTCGAGGGTCAGCTCCGCGCCGAGCGCGACCGCACGGCAGCCGATCATCAGCGACGACGGGAAAGGCCAGGGCTGGCTCGCCACATAGGTAACGTTCGACACGCGAATCCCCGCTTCTTCGAACAATTCGCGCGCCACCGCTTCCTCGAGCGATTCGCCGGGTTCGACGAAGCCCGCGAGCGCCGAGAAAAAGCCCGGCGGAAATCCGCCCTGGCGCCCGACGAGCACGCGCCCGTCATGTTCGGCGAGCATGATCACCACCGGGTCGACACGCGGAAAATGTTCGGCGCGGCAGGTGCCGCAGCGCCGCCCCCAGCCGGCGCGGAACAGCTCGGTCGGCGATCCGCACGCGGCGCAGAAGCGGTGCCGCGCGTGCCAGTCGACGAGGCTGCGCGCGCCGCCATAGAGCGCCGCTTCTTCGCCCGAGAGCAGCGGCAGCAGCCGCATCACGGTGCGCGAGCGCGCGTCGATCCGCACCCCCGGCGCCGCTTCGCGGACGAAATGCGGGGTGCCGCGCGCGTCGAGGCCGAGCAGCAGCAGCGCGCGGTCGTCGGCGGGGTCGAGCGGCTCCCAGCGGAGCCCGCCGCCCTCGCCAGGCACGAAATCGATGCCGTCCAATGTCAGGCACCGCGCGCCGGGGTGCGCCGCCGCCGCCGCGAACGCCGCCGCATCGGAGCGCAGCGGATCGGCGCGGTCGAGCCACGCGCCGGTAAACCCGAGCGGCAGCGGCATCAGCGCATCACATCCTTGGCAAAGGTGTCGGCGAATTTCTCCTGAAACGGCACTGCGTTCGACGGCATATATTGGGCGTAAGCCGCGGCGCGATAGCCCAGCTTGCGATGGACGAAGCCGATCGTCCCTGCCGCGCCGGCCCAGCCGAAAACCCCCTCGCCGTGGCGCGACGTCGGCAGCGACACGCTGCCGCCGGCGCCGAAGCCTTCGCCGTCGATGAAGGTGCCTTTGCGGTCGACGCTGTCGGCCAGCATGTTCGACATCGCGAGCCGCGCGGTTTCGGGCTTCATGATCCGCACCCCGCCGGTTTCGCCCTCGCCGAGCAACATCGCGAGGAAGCGGTCATAGTCGCGCGCGCTCGACACCAGCCCGCCGCCGCCGAACGGATAGGGCGGCTGGTCGAGATAGATCGAGCTGGTCGCCGGGTCGAAGGGCAGCAGCGTGCCGCCGAGCGGCGCATAATTGGTCGTGAAGCGCCCGACCTCGCTGGCGGGAACATGGAACCAGGTGCTCGCCATGCCGAGCGGGTCGAACAGGCGCGCCTTCAGGAACGCATCGAACGCCTGCCCCGACACCACCTCGATCAGCCGCCCCATCAGGTCGAGGCTGATCGAATAGCTCCATTTCGTCCCCGGTTCATAGACGAGCGGCAGCGCCGCGAGCCGGTCGGCCATCACCGCGAGACTGGGCGCCGGGGTGACTGGCGGCCAGCCCGGCAGCGGCAGCCGGCTCGCCAGCCCGCCGACGATGCCGGCATCGTCATAGGCCTTCTTGATCGGCCCCTTCTGGATGATCGTATAGCCGAGCCCGGCGGTGTGGGTCAGCAGGTGGCGGACCGTGATCGCGGTTTTCGCCGGATGCACCGCGGTGAGCGAGCCGTCGGGGGTGTCCTGGACATTCATCCGCGCAAAGGCGGGCAGGAAATCGGCGATCGGCTGGTCGAGCGCCATCTTGCCGTCCTCGATCAGCAGCATCGCAGCGATGCCGGTCACCGGCTTGGTCATCGAATAGAGCCGCCACAGCGTGTCGGGACCGACCGCGGTGCGCGAATCCATCGCGGTGGTGCCGGCGCCGAAAAAGTCGGCCGCGGCCTGTCCCTTGCCGATCGCCGCCAGTGTCCCGGCCAGTTCGCGGCGGTCGACGAAGCCTTTGATGAAGGCGTGGGTGGCGGGATACAGCTGTTCGCCGGTCGCGCGCCACGCCAGCGCCGCGCCCGGAAGCATCGCACTCGCCCCGCCGAGCGCGAGTCCGCCGAGCAGCGCGCGGCGCGAAACCATCATGTTCATCGGGCAATCTCCAGCATCTTGTCGGTCAGCTTGCGATAGAGCGTCGGCAATCCCGCCGCGTCAAGGTCCGAGATCGGCCACCATTCGCCTTCCGCTGCGGCATCGGGAACTTCGGGCGGGACGTTGGGTGGAGCCGGGCGCCGCACGAGCACCAGCGTCAGGTCGAAATGGGTAAAGCCATGATCGACGCTGACGATCGCCGACTCGCCCGCTTCCGCTTCAGGTTCGCGCGTATCGGTCCAGTCGCCGCCGGGCAGCGCGCGCATCCCGCCGAGCATGCCTTTGGTGGGGCGGCGCACCAGCCAGATCCGCTCGTCCCGTTCGATCCAGTGCGCGACGCCGTGGCGGTGCGGTTTCGCCTTTTTCGGCGGCTTGACCGGCAACGCCTCGACATCGGGGCGCCCGCGCGCGGCGCAGTCGCCCATCACCGGGCAGATCGCGCACGCCGGGCGGCGCGGGGTGCAAACGGTCGCGCCGAGATCCATCAGCGCCTGCGCGAAATCGCCCGGCCGGGTCGCCGGGACCAGCGGCGCGAGCGCGGCACGGATCTCGCGCTTCGCCAGCGGCAGCGGCGTTTCGATCAGCCGGTGGCGCGCGATCACCCGTTCGACATTGGCATCGACGACGGCCGCGGGGCGGCCAAAGGCGATCGCGGCGACCGACGCGGCGGTATAGTCGCCGATCCCGGGCAGCGCGCGCAGCCCCGCTTCGCTGTCCGGAAAGCGCCCGCCATGGTCGCGCACGACCGCGCGGGCGCAGGCGATCAGATTGCGCGCGCGGGCATAATAGCCGAGCCCGGCCCACGCCGCCATGACGTCGGCATCGGCGGCGGCGGCGAGCGCCGCGACGTCGGGCCAGCGCGCCGTGAAGCGATCGAAATAACCCGCCACCGCGGCGACCGTCGTCTGCTGAAGCATGATTTCGGCGAGCCAGACGCGATAGGGATCGGGGACCGCCGTGTCGCCCGGCGCGATGCGCCACGGCAGCGCCCGCGCCGCGCGGTCGTACCAGCCGAGCAGGCGCGCGGCAAAGTCTTCACCGATGTCGATAGTCTGGACGCTCACCCCCCGCCTATGGCATGGCCCCCGCGATGACGAAAGACGCGAGCGAGGACGGCGCGGCCAAAAAGGCCCGGCCGAAAGCCAAGGCCAAGGCGGCCAAGCCTGCGCCGCGCCCCTATGAACGGCCGCGCGGCGGCGAGGCGCGCACGATCGCCGACCTGGTCCCCGAAATCGGCCGCACCGCCTTTCGCAAGTTCGGCTTCGTCCAGTCGTCGGTGGTCAGCCGCTGGCGCGAGATCGTCGGCGACCGGCTGGCCGACGTCACCCAGCCGGCGATGATCCGCTTTCCGGTCGGGCAAAAGGCTGGCGGCACGCTGCACCTGACGATCAGCGGCGCCCACGCGCCGATGCTCCAGCATGTCGCCCCCGACCTGATCGCCGCGGTCAACCGTTTCTTCGGCTATGCCGCGATCGCGCAGGTCCGCATGACCCACGGCCATGTCGCGCCCGCCCCGCCCGTTCAGCAACCGGCAATGCTGAAACCCGTACCCGCCGAACTGGGGGACAGCCTGCGCGACATCGGCGATCCCGAGCTGCGCACCGTCCTCGAACGGATGGCGGCCGGGCTGGCGACGCCGCCCAAGCTCCCCCGCATCAGTTGAGGAACCCGATGGTCGCAATCCCCTCCGCCCCGCTCGCCCGCCGCGCCGCGCTCGGCGCGCTCGCTGCCAGCGCAATGCTGTTGCTCACCGCCGCCGCCCCCGCCGCGCCGCGCTGGTCGGCGACGGTGACGACGAGCGGCATCGGCGCCTATAGCGTCGGCAATCCCGCGGCGAAGGTGAAGCTGGTCGAATATTTCAGCTATACCTGCCACGTCTGCGGCGATTTCGCCAAGGCGGGGTCGGCGCCGCTGAAGGCGCAATATATCGACAAGGGGCTGGTCCTTTTCGAGTATCGCAACCTGGTGCGCGACCCGGTCGACATGACCGCGGCGCTGCTCGCGCGTTGCGGCGGGCCCAAGGCGTTCGCGGGCAACCACCAGGCGATCTTTGCCGCGATGCCGGAGATGCTGGCGCGGCTCAACAAGGCCAGCGACGCGCAAAAGACCAGCTGGTTCGAAGGCACGACCGGCGAGCGCGCGCGCAAGATCGCCGCCGACACCGGCCTCGCCGCGCTGATGACCGCGCGCGGCTATACCGCCGCGCAGCAAAACGCCTGCCTCGACAGCGCCGTTGCGCAGGCCGAACTGACGGGCATGACCAACATCGGCCGCAATGCCGACCGGGTTGCCGGCACCCCTACCTTCTTCATCAACGGCCGCAATGCCGAGGTCGTCGCCTGGCCGGCGCTGAAATCGAAACTCGACCTCGCGCTCAAGGCACCCTAAAAGCGCCCAATCCCTTTGACCGGAGAGAAACCGACCATGAAATCCCCGCTGCGTATCGCCCTTCTGTCCTCGCTCGGCGCGCTCGCGCTGGCCGGCTGCGGCGAGGCCACCCCCGACCCGACCAAGGAACAGGACGCCATCGCCAAGGTCGCCGCTCCCGCGGGCAAGAGCTGGTCGCAGGTCGTGAGCTTCGACACCGACGGTTCGGCGGTGATGGGCAACCCCGAGGCGCCGATCAAGCTGCAGGAATATGGCGCCTTCACCTGCGGCCACTGCGCCCAGTTCACCAAGGATTCGCACGAAGAGCTGAAGCGCGACTTCATCGACACCGGCCGCGTGTCGTACAAGCTGACCCCGTTCATGCTGCACCCGATCGACGCGGTCGCCGGGGCGATCATCAAATGCGCCGGCCCCGACCGGTATTTCCCGCTCGCCGACGCGACCTTCCTTGAGCATGAGACGTTTCTGGCCGGACCGCAGAACCCCGCCCCCGGCATCGAAAAGGCCGCCGAGCTGCCGCCCGCCCAGCGCTTCAACGCGCTCGCCAAAGGCTGGAAGATCGACCAGTTCTTCCAGCAGCGCGGCGTTCCCGCGACCCAGATCGAACAGTGCCTTGCCAATGTCGACAATGTCGCGGCGGTCGAAAAGGCGACCAACGACGGGATCGAGAAATATCAGATCACCGGCACCCCGACCTTCGTCATCAATGGCCAGGTGGCCGAGGGCATCAACACGTGGGGCCCGATGCGCGACCGCCTGCGGATGATGGGCGCGCGTTGAGATAATCGCGATCCTCCCTGTGGCGAAGCCATGGGGAGGAGGCAGCGGCGCAGCCGCTGACGGAGGGGCTTTGGCGCAACCGTCGCTGCCCCTCCACCCCTTGCTTCGCAAGAGTGCTGGGTCGTCCAGTCCCCCGGACTGGACTTGGATTGCCGGGGGCAACCCAACCCGGCACTCCCCATCGCTCCGCGACAGGGAGGAAGAACATCTGCCCCTTGCGACTCCCCCCGCCGCACGGCATGACGCCTGACAGGGGGATATGTGACAGCAAGGTTGCACCAGCTCCGATTCGCCAGACTGCATGAGGACGCCCCGTGCAGATAAAACGGCTGCGCCTGACCGGTTTCAAATCTTTCGTCGAACCCACCGAGCTGCGCATCGAACCCGGACTGACCGGGGTCGTCGGCCCCAATGGCTGCGGCAAATCGAACCTGCTCGAAGCGATTCGCTGGGTGATGGGCGAATCGAGCCCCAAATCGATGCGCGGCGGCGGGATGGAGGATGTCATCTTCGCCGGCACCGCGCAGCGCCCGGCGCGCGACTTTGCCGAGGTCGCGCTGCACTGCGACACCGAGGGCGCCACCGTCGCCGGGCTCGCCGACGCGAGCGAGGGCCGCGAGCTCGAGATCATCCGCCGCATCGAGCGCGGGGCCGGCAGCGCCTATCGTGCCAACGGCCGCGACGTGCGCGCCAAGGACGTTGCGCTGATCTTTGCCGATGCCGCGACCGGCGCGCACAGCCCGGCGCTGGTGAGTCAGGGCAAGATTGCCAATGTCATCGCCGCCAAACCGACCGACCGCCGCGCGATGCTGGAGGAAGCCGCGGGCATTGCGGGGCTCCACGTCCGCCGCAAGGATGCCGAGCAGAAACTGCGCGCCACCGAAACCAACCTCACCCGCCTGTCCGAAATCGTCGCCGACATGGAGGCGCGCGCGGGGGCGCTGCGCCGGCAGGCGCGCGCCGCCGAACGTTACAAAAAGCTCAGCGACGAAATCCGCGTTGCCGAAGGACGGCTGATCTATGCGCGCTGGCGCGACGCCGCCGCCGCCGCCGATCAGGCGCGGCGCGATGCCGACGCCGCCGAGGCGGCGGTGAAGGCGGCGCAGGCCGAACTCGAAACCGTCGCGGCGGCGCAGACCGAGGTGGCGACGCGCGTCGGCACCGCGCGCGCCGAGGCGCAGGCCGAGCGCGATGGGCTAGCCGACGCCACCGCGACCCTCGTCCGTCTGCAGGGGGAGGAGCGCGCTGCGCGCCAGCGCCTCGACGATCTGGCATCGCAGCAACGCCGCATCGCCGACGACCGCGCCCATGAAAGCGAACTCGCACGCGAGGCGCATGGCGCGCTGAGCGCGCTCGATACCGAAAGCCGCTCGCTGGCAGGTGACATCGCCGGCCACGGCGCCGGCAAGGCGGCGCTCGCCGACGCCAATCTCGCCGCGCAGGCGCGGCTTCGCGACGCCGAAGTCGGGCTGGCGCAGGCGCGCGCGACCGCGGCCAGCGAAGCTGCCGACCGCCGGATCGCCGTCTCGGCGCGCGACACCGCCGACGCCGCGGTGCGCCGCGTCGCGAGCGAGCGCGCGCGGGTCGAGGCGGAGATCGCGGCGCTCGGCGACAGCGCGGCGCTGGCCGCGACCTTCGCGGCGAGCCGCAGCGCCGCGGACGCCACAGACGCCGCGATCGCCGCCGCCGAAACCGCGTTGCAGAATGCCGAGGCCGAGCGCGAAACCATCGCCGCCGACCTGACCGGTATCGAGGCCGGCCTCGCCGAAGCGCGCGCCGCGCTCGCCGCGCTCGACGGCGAAGCGGCGACGCTCGAACGCGCGCTCGCTGCCGGGCGCCGCGACGAAGGCCGCATTCTCGACCAGCTTCGCGTCGCGCCGGGTCATGAGGCGGCGCTGGCGGCTGCCTTGGGCGACGACCTCGACGCCGGGACCGACCGCGATGCGGCGCGCCGCTGGGGCGGCGCCGCTGCGGCGGCGACCGACCCAGCGCTGCCTGCCGGCACGCGCCCGCTCGCCGAATATGTCGCGGCGCCCGCTGCGCTCGCGCGGCGCCTCGCGCAGGTCGCGGTCACCGACAGCGATACCGGCCAGCCGCTCGCGGTCGGCCAGCGGCTGGTCACGACCGGCGGCGTGATGCGGCGCTGGGACGGTTTCGTGACCCGCGGCGACGGGGCGACCGCGACCGAGCGCCTGCAACGCCGCAACCGCCTCGACGCGCTCGCCGCGCAGCGCCCCGCGGTCGAAGCGGGGGTCGAGGACCTCGGCGAGCGCCGCGCCACCGCCTCCGCCAAAGCCGCCGCAGCGGTCGATGCCGCCGCCGCCGCGCGCACCGGCCTTGCCGACGCCGACGCCTCGCGCCGCGCCGCGCTGCGCGCTGCCGATCAGGCGCAGGCGGCGATCGATCGCCACCGCGACGCCGCGGCATTGTTCGACCGCCGCCTCGCCGAAATCACCTCGGCCGCGCAGGACGCCGCCGCGCAACTCGCCGCGCACGACGCCGCGCTCGCCGCGCTGCCCGACGAGCGGCTGGCGCACGCCGCGCTCGCCGCCGAAGAGCAGGCCGCCGAACGCGCGCGCGGCGATGCCGGCACCGCGCGCGATACGCTGGCGGCGCACGAGCGCACCCTCGCGGCGCTCAGCGAACGGCAGGCGGTGGTGAGCGCCGAGATCAAGAGCTGGAAAGCCCGCGCCGGCGAGGCGGCGCGGCGGGTCACCGAGATGGACAAGCGCGCCGACGCGCTTGCCGCCGAGGCCGGAAAACTTGCCGACCTGCCCGAACGCCTCGCCGCCGACCGCGCCGCCGCCGAGGCGCAGCAGACGGGGCGGCGCGACAAGGTCGCCGCCGCCGAGACGCGCGAGCGCGAGGCCGAAGCGGCGCTGCGCGAGGTCGACAGCGCGTTGGCGGCGATCCGCGAGCGCGTCGCCGCGGCCCGCGAAACCCGCGCCGGCGCCGCCGCGCGCTCCGAAAACGCCGAACTGCGCCGCATCGAAATGGGCCGGTTGTCGGGCGAGCGGTTCGAATGCCCGCCGCCGCTGCTGCCGCAGAAGGCGGGCTTCGCCGGCGACGAGGTGCGCGACGCCGCCGCCGAGTCGGCGCAGCACGACCGGCTGATCGCCGATCGCGAGCGGCTGGGCCCGGTCAATCTGGTCGCGGCCGACGAGCTGGCGGTGCTCGACGCCGAACGCGAAAAGAGCGCCGCCGAGATCGACGAGCTGCAACAGGCGGTGAACCGGCTGCGCGGGTCGATCGGCAATCTGAACCGCGAGGGGCGCGTCCGCCTGCTCGCGGCGTTCGAGACGGTGAACGGCCATTTCCAGCGGCTGTTTTCGACCCTGTTCGACGGCGGGCAGGCACATCTCGAACTCGTCGATTCGGACGATCCGCTTGAGGCCGGGCTGGAAATCATGGCGCAGCCGCCGGGCAAGCGACTCGGCACGCTGACGCTGCTGTCGGGCGGCGAGCAGGCGCTGACCGCGGTCGCGCTGATCTTCGGCCTGTTCCTGACCAACCCGGCGCCGATCTGCGTCCTCGACGAGGTCGACGCGCCATTGGACGACGCCAATATCGAGCGCTTCTGCGATCTGCTCGACCGCATGACGCGCGAGACCAACACCCGCTATCTGATCGTCACCCACAATGCGGTGACGATGGCGCGCATGCACCGCCTGTTCGGGGTGACGATGATCGAACGCGGCGTCAGCCGGCTGGTGTCGGTCGATCTCGGCGCCGCCGAGGAACTGCTCGCCGCCGAGTAGCGTCTAATGCGCGCTGCCCACCACCAGCATCGCGGCGAATATCAGCAGCCCCGCAAAGCGGTTGCTGCGAAACTTCGCCAGCGCGTCGGCTTCGTTCGCGGGGTCGAGGGTGACGACCTGTCCGGTGAGGTGGAGCGCGGCGGGGACGAGCGCGACGAGCACCAGCGGGTCGGGCCGCACCGCCCACAGCGCCCCCGCCCACGCAGCGAGCGCGGTGGCGTAACACATTGCGACCCCGGCGCGGACGTGGCGCCCCATCGCGCGCGCGCTGGATTTCACCCCGACCGCCATGTCGTCCTCGATATCCTGCAGCGCATAGATGGTGTCGTAGCCGATCACCCAGGCGATGCAGCCGGCGTAGAGCAACGGCAGCGCGAGCCCCTCCTGCCCGCCGGCGGCGATCCACGCGACGATCGCGCCCCAGCTGAACACCAGCCCCAGCCACGCCTGCGGCCACCAGGTGATGCGTTTCATGAACGGATAGCCGGCGACGAGGATCAGGCTGGCGAGCGCAACGATCTGCGCCGGGCGCGGCAGCTGGAGCAGCACGAACAAGCCCACGAGCGACAGCAAGACCATCCACAGCACTGCGTTGCGGACCGGCACCGCGCCGCTCGCGACCGGCCGCGAGGCAGTGCGCGCCACCTGCGCGTCGAGGTCGCGATCGACGATATCGTTATAGACGCAGCCGGCGCCGCGCATCGCGATCGCACCGAGGAGGAGCCACAGGAACAACGGCCAGTGGCTGATCGCGCCGCCCGCCAGCGCCAGCGCCCACGCGCACGGCCAATAGAGCAGCCACCAGCCGATCGGGCGGTCGAAGCGCGCGAGCAGCGCATAGGGCCGCAGCGCGGCGGGCAGCAGCGCGACGAAACCGCGCAGCTGGCTGTCGGGAGGATGGACGGCAGTCATCGCCCGCGGCGATAGCAGCGTGCGCGCCCGCGTTAAATGGCTGATTGGGTCAGCGGGCTTGGCGTCAGGTGCAGCTCGACACCGCAGCCTGCGGCGCCGGATTGAAGGTGCCTGCGCCGTTCTGCCCGGCAAGGTCGCGGCCCTCGCGGATGTTGAACGCCGCGGTCGAGCGGATCGTCCGCGGGCCGAGCCAGGCGCCAAAGGCAAGCGGCTGATATTCATAGACGATTTCGACGAACATCACCGCGGTGCCGCTCGATGCCGTCACCTCGCGCCCCGCCGGACCCATGCCGGCGAAACCGGTGCCGGTGGCGCCGGTGCCTTGGACGCCATAGCTCGAATCGACGTCGAGCTCGCCGTAGCAGCGCTGCCAGTGGATCCACTGGCCGCCGTCGGGATTGCGTTCGAGGCTGGACAGGATGACCCGGCCGTTGCGCCGGAAATCCAGCCCGCGCGCCTGTTCTTCGACCCCGGTGAACACTTCGTTGATATCGATTTCGCGCACCCGCGGCTGCGACAGGTTGCTGCCGAAGGCAATTCGCGCCGCATTGTCGGCGGCGCTGAGCCCGATCTGGCTGATCCGCGTCGTCGACATCGTCAAATTGGCGACTTCGAGCCCGCCGAAGCCGACGAGGACGAGGAGCGGGATGACGAACGCCATCTCGATGATGATCACGGCGCGCGTGTCGCGCGCAAAGCGTATGACACGCGCCGCGGCGGCGCCGATGCGGCGGCGGATGGGGAGGATCAGCTGCATATGACCTCGCTGGTCTCGGTGTTCACATTATAGGGCTGGTTGCGCAGCACCGTGGTCGCTGACAGCGTCGATTCCTGCGGCTGGCCGAGCATCCGCCACACCGGCAGCATGCGATCGAACGTCATCGATGCGGTGTACAGGACGACGTCTTCGGCGCCGCCGTTGCCCGCCGATCCGCGGTCCGCATCCCAGCTGCCGGTGCCGTTGAGATCCTCGAAACATTCGCCGCCATCGTATCGATTGTTGTTGTTGGCGTCGGTGAAGGGTTCGGGATCGCCGATCGCGTCGAAGCTTTCATAGGCTTTGCGGTCGAAAGTGATGTCGGCGTGGTTGAAGACGACGAGAACGCGCTCGCGAACCGCGGCGTCGAGCGCGTCCTGGTCCGCGGCGTTGCCCTCGAGCGTCGAATCGCGCGCCGCCTTGCTCACCGCGCCTTCGAGCACCTGCTTGGCGTACATCTGCCAGCTATAGTCGACGATGCCCATCAGAATGAGCAGGAACAGCGGCGCGGTCAGCGCGAATTCGATCAGCGCGACGCCGCGCTCGTTCCGGCGGAAGCGGGCGAGGAAGGCAGGGCGGTGCGTCATTGCGACAACCGTAGCTTGGAGATCTGGCGGGCGATCGCCTGGAAATTCTCGTTGAGCTGCGACGAGTTATTCGCCTGATAGGCCTTGCCGGGGCTGGCGCAGCTGGTGAGCTGGCTGTTGAGGTTGACCCCGAAGCCGATCACCCAGACCGTGATATTCTTGCCCTTCGCCTTTTCGCAAAGCTGCACGAAGCGATTGTTGTGGCGATCGCGCAGTTCGCCGTCGCTGTTGCCGCCGACGCGCTTCATCAGGAACTCGTAACCCTGAAAGGTCAGGTTGCCCATGTTCGGCGCCATTTCGCCGTCGGTCATGAAGACGATATGGCGGCTGATCGGCCGCCGGTTCGGCGCCATCGCATTTTCGTCGGCGAACATGCCGTCGGGCGACAGCAGGCGCACGCCCCACACCATCCCCGAATCATGATAGGTGCCGCCGACCGGCTGCAGCGAGCCGATATAGCTGTTGAAACTGCCGCGGTCGCTCGCGGTCATCGTCGTCAGCTTCATCGCCGGCACCGGACAGACGCCCCAGCCGTCGGCCCAATATTTCGAATAATTCTGCCAACTGCCCTTCGAACTGCCGTTGCCGGTCACGTTGCTGCTGTTGACGCTGAGCGATCCGGTCGTCGAGGGCGAGTAAGACGGATGGCTGGCCCGCGCAAAGGCGATCTCGGGGATCAGCACCTTCCATTTGGTGTCGTCGTCGCCCGACGGCGCGGTGTCGACATCCATGTCGAGCGCGTCCGAGGGCGCGCTCTGATTGGGTCCGAACACCTCGGTCGCGCGCTCCATGACGCAGCCGCTCCAGGTGTTGGTCTGGTTGGCGCCGGCGTCGCCGACATCGGTGACGATCGACGACCCGCTCTTTGCCTGGCTGACGTCGAACACGCGGTCCTGATAGGTGTATTTGTTGTCGAAGGTCTGCGTCGGCGTTTCCACCGTCGTGGTCGTGTGCGTCCGCACGAAGGTCGCGACGCGGCGCTGCAGGCGGCAGCGGCTGCTCGACCAGGTATAGCGGTAATTATAATAGGTATAGGTCTGGTTCGAATCATAGGTGGTGATGCGATTGCCGTCGCCGTCGACATATTGCGCGGTCTTGTTCAGCTGCGGCGTTCCGCTCGGCGACGGCGTCGTGTCGGCCGGCGGCTCGAGATTGCCGCAGCTCGAGCTGTTCTGGCCGTTGACCGTGCTGACGTTCGAATAATTGCCATACGTCGTGTTGCCGACGCTGTAATCGTCGTCGTGCGTCGTCGATGTGGTGGTCCACGTCACCTTGAACACCGGGGTGCGCGACGGCAGCAACACATTGTCCGACAGCCACGCCGGATTTTTGTCGCGCAGGATCGCGCCGACGTTTGCCGACGAGCTGTACGGAACGACACCGAAACGCAGCCGGCCGTCGCCGACCTCGGCCGTGGTCAGCGTGTCGAAAAAGTCCATCGTCGCGTCCTTGAGCGCGGCGATGCGGTTGACCGAATCCCCCGAATTGGTCTGCGCCATCGAGCCGGTGACGTCGAGGACGAGCATCACGTCGGCGTTCGAAATCTCGAGCTTCGCGGTGCAGTTCACGGCAAGGTCGAAACCGTCGTGGCTGAATATCTTCATAATCGACGTCGGCAGATAGGCGGTCGCCGTCCCCTTGACGTCGGAGGGGCCGTCGGCCTGCGACGAAAAACCGATCCGGCTGCTTTCATAGATGCCGGTCGGATAGTTATAATTGAACATCTTGTTGGCTTCGCTCTGCGCCGAGGAGGAATAGGTGCTCCCCGCCATCGCGCGGCGGCCGGCGAGGACGCCCGCGTCGCATGCCTGCTGCAGACGAAGCTGCGCCATATAGGCGCGCCCGATATCGACACCCGAGCCGATGAGTCCGATCACCGGAAACATGGCAGCCGCGGTCAGGAAAAAGGCATTGCCGCGCTGGTCGCGGATGAATGGCCCGATGCCCTGCCGCAGTCGGCGGATAATGGTCCCTCGCATGGTCTTAAACCCCTTGTCGACCAGCTACGCGCCCCACCCGGATGCGTGTCTGGTATCGTGCAACTAGGGCGAAACTGCTTACCAAATGGCTAATCGGTTCGGCGCGCAATTGCGGCCGAAGCGCCGAAATGCCCCGGATCGGGACAGAGTCGGGGCGGTGACGCGGCGGCTGTGCAAATAATCGCAGTCTGCTATCGCTTCGTCGATGGCTGCTACCCCCGCCTGGCCCCCCGCGAGCACCCCGCGGCTGTTCATCGACACCCCGCTCGGACCCGAGTCCGCGCCGGTGATCGACGGTGCCCCGGCCCATTATCTGCTGAACGTCATGCGGCTGAAAGTGGGCGACCCGCTGCTGCTGTTCGACGACCGCAGCGGCGAGTGGCTGGCGAGCGTCGCCGAAGCGGGCCGGAAGGTGCTGACCGTGCGGATCGAACGCCAGGTGCGCGCGCGCGGCACCGTCCCCGACCTGTGGCTGTGCTTTGCCCCGGTCAAAAAGGCGCGGCTCGACTGGATCATCGAAAAGGCGACCGAACTCGGCGTCGCACGGTTGCAACCGGTAATCACCGAACGGACGATCGTCGAGCGCGTGAAGGCCGAGCGGCTCGCGGCGCAGATCGTCGAAGCGTGCGAGCAATGCGGGCGCACCGCGCTTCCCGAGCTGGCCGAACCGGTCAAGCTGCCCGCGCTGCTTCGCGACTGGCCCGCCGGGCGCGCGCTGCTGTTCGCCGACGAAGCCGGCGGCACGCCGCTGTCGGTCGCCGCCGCGCCGCCGCCCGCGGCGATCCTGACCGGGCCCGAAGGCGGCTTTACCGATCGCGAACGCGAGCTGCTGGTCGCCTGCCCCGCCGTCCGGCGCATCGCGCTCGGCCCGCGCATCCTGCGCGCCGAAACCGCCGCAATCGCCGCCACGGGCATCTGGATGGCGCAGCACGGTGACTGGGCTGGCGACTGACCGGCACTTTCTGTCCCGCGGCAGGACAGAAACCGCACCGACCGGACCCTGCTTAACCCGATATTAGCTATGCCGCGGCATAGCGGCGCCATGCAACGGCGGGACCAGAGCCGATATTGCTGGCGTGGGGGCCAGTATTTGCAGTCTGTGCGCGCATATATCATGCTCGTCTGGCTGGCGTTGACGCTTGCCAGCAATCCCGCCGCCGCACAGACGACCACCACTTACAGCAACACCACCGCCGGCACGATCAGCAACGCGACGCCGTGCACTACCCCGCTGGTGCGCAATATCACCGTAGCGGCGAGCTACATTGTCGGCGACGTCGACATCGGCGTGCTCGCGACGCACAGCTGGCGCGGCGACCTGCGCATCACGCTGCAATCGCCGGCGGGAACGCGCGTCCAGCTCGTCAACGGCGACACCGGCAGCATCGACGGCAACAATTTCAACGTCCGCCTCGACGATGCCGCGGCGCAGGCGGTGAACACCGACGGCAACGGCGCCAACCATGCGGCGACCGCGCCGCCCTATCAGAATGTCTTCAGCCCCGACGCGCCGCTGGCAGCGTTCAATGGCGAAGCCAGCGCCGGCACCTGGCGGCTCGAGATCTGCGACCAGTTTCCCTCGGCCGACAACGGCAATTTCGTGCGCGCCGACCTGTATCTGACCAGCGTGCCGGCCAATTACGCCGACCTGTCGCTGAGCAAGACCGTCAGCAACGCCTCGCCCGCCGCCGGCGCCAGCATCAACTATGTGCTGAGCGTCGCCAGCGCCGGCGCATCGACCCAGACCGCGACCGCGGTCACGGTGCAGGACACGCTGCCCGCCGGCTTCACCTTCACCGCCGCGACGGGGTTCGGAACCTATAACAATGCCACCGGCGTCTGGACGGTCGGGAGCGTCCCGCCGGGGACGACGCGGACGATCACGATCAGCGGCACTGTCGCTGCGACCGCGGGCGCCAGCGTCACCAATGTCGCCGAGATCAGCGCCGCGTCGGCGTTCGATGTCGATTCGATCCCGGGCAATGGCGCGGCAGGTGAAGACGATCAGGCCAGCGCCGTCTTCACCGTGTCGGGAACGCGCACCGCGGGGACGCCGCCGACGCTCGTCTGCCCCGCCGGGCTGACCGTCCACGATTGGGATACGGCCCCATGGACCGCCGGGACGACCAGCGCCAGCTATCCGCTCGCCGCGATCGGGACGATGAATTTCGACATTGCGATCAGCGGCGGCGCCTTCCTCAACAATGCGACCTATGGCGGTCCGTCGCCGACGCGGCAGAATGTCGTCACCGGCGGCCTGTCGCCGGCGCAATTTTCGATATTCGAGATCGTCGACATGACGAGCCAGTCGGGCAGCGTCAGCTCGACGATCGCCCTGCCGACCGCGGTGCCGGGGGCACAGTTCCGCCTGTTCGACATCGATTATGCCGCAGGCCAGTTCGCCGACCGGGTGACCGTCACCGGCAGCTTCAACGGCGCACCGGTGATCCCGACGCTGACCAACGGGATCGGCAATTACGTCATCGGCAACAGCGCCTATGGCGACGCCACCGCGGGCGACAACAGCGCCAACGGCAATGTCGTCGTCACCTTCACCGCGCCGGTCGACACCATCGTCATCGATTATGGCAACCACAGCCTCGCCCCGTCCAATCCCGGCCAGCAGGCGATCGCGATCCACGACATCAGTCTCTGCCGCCCGGTTGCCAATCTGGCGATCGCCAAGACCAGCAGCGTCGTCAGCGACCCGGTGAACGGCACCGCCAATCCCAAGGCGATCCCCGGCGCGACGATGCGTTACTGCCTGCTCGTCACCAACGGCGGCAGCGCTACCGCGACCGCGGTCAGCGTCGCCGATCCGCTCCCGCCGACGGTCGTCTTCGTCGCCGGGTCGTTGCGCAGCGGCACGACGTGCGCCGGCGCGACGACAGTCGAGGACGACAATGCGGCGGGCGCCGACGAGAGCGATCCGGTCGGCGCCTCCTTCGCCGCTGCCACCGTGGCGGCCGCCGCCCCGACGCTGGCACCCGGCGCGGCGCTGGCGATCGCGTTCCAGGTCACGGTCAACTGATGCAGCTACGCGCAACGTGTCTCGGCGCGCTGGCCGTCGCCGCGGCGCTGGCCGCGGTGCCGGCGGCGGCGCAGCGCGTCATCGTCAACCCCTCGTTCGAGGCGAACGATCCGCAGGGACCGGGCGCGGCGAACTTCGAAATTTATTCGAACGGTGAGGTGCTCGGCTGGAATTCGGTTTCGGGCGAGGTCGAATTGTGGGACAGCGGCTTCAACGGCGTACCCGCCTATAACGGCGCGGTGTTCGCCGAGATGAACGCCAATGTCGCCGGCGCGCTCTACCAGAATATCTGTATGGTCAATGGCGAGACGATCGGCTGGACCTTCGCGCACCGCGCCCGCGCGGGCGGCCCGGCGACCCAGACCGCACGCTTCCAGATCGCGAACAGCGGCGGAACCCAGCTCCAGCTGCTCGCGACGCAATCGTCCACGATCAACAATGTTTGGAACGTCAACAGCGGCTCGACCATCTATTCGGGCGCCTCGGGCGTTCAGCGCGTCCAGTTCATCACCACAGATGCTGGCAGCTTCGGCAATTTCCTCGACGACATCCGGATCAGCCTCAATCCCTTCATCGAGCTGTCCGCCGCCACCGGATCGGGGGTCGAATCGATCGCGGCGGCGAACATTCCGGCGCTGCGGATCAGCGGCACCCTGTTCAGCGCGCGCACCGTCAACGTCAGCATCACCGGCGGCAGCGCGACGCGCGGCAGCGATTACACCACCCCCGGCGGCGCGGCGACCTTCACCGTCACCATCCCCGCCGGCACGTATCAGAACACGACGGTGCCGCTCGGCATCGCGGTGATCGACGACGCCGTGACCGAGGGCAGCGAGACGATCCAGATCGCGCTGAACCCCGGCACCGGCTATACCGTGTCGAGCACCGCGAGCTGTGGTGGCACCCCGATCACCGCCGCGACCTACACGATCACCGACAATGATTCGCCGGTGGTGCTGGCCAAGGCGTGGACGAACGGAATCGCGAATGACGCGGTCAGCCTCGTGATCACGGGCGGGCTCGCGGCCACCGCCGGGTCGTCGACCGTCGGCGGGGCGGCGACCAACGCCACCGCGGTTGCGGTCGCGGGCGCGACGCTGACGCTGACCGAAGCCTTCACCGCCGGCACCGCCGCCAATTATACCAGCAATATCGAGTGCCGCCGCAACAGCGACAATGGCGTCGTCGCCACCGCGGGCAGCGGGTTCAGCCGCACCGTCGTCATGCCCGCGGGCACGTCGCTGACCTGCACCTTTGCCAACAGCCGCCGATCGGCGACGCTCGTCGTGCGCAAGACGTGGGTCAACGCCCAGACGACACATGCGGTCACCGTTGCGACGAGCGGCCTGATCAACAATGCCAGCCTCGCCTCGGTGGCCAACAGCGCCAACGAGACCGACACCGGCGCCGCGGTGACCGTCTATGCGGGCGAAAGCGCGGCGCTCGCCGAAAGCTTTACCGTCGGCAATGGCCCGAGCTACACCCAGGCGCTCGCCTGCACCGGCAATGCGGCGGCGCTCGCGGGCCAGATGCTGACCGTCAGCCCGGCCGATACCGCGATCGTCTGCACCTTCACCAACCGCTTTGTCGTGCCGCTCGCGATCGCCAAGACCTCGGCGGCCTACAGCGACCCGTTGAACGGCCTGACCAACCCCAAGCTGATCCCCGGCAGCTTTACGAATTACACGCTGACCGTCAGCGCGCCCGCCGGCACCAGCCCCACGGCGGACAGCGTGATCGTCACCGACGCGATCCCGGCGAACCTCGCCCTGTTCGTCGGCACCTATGCGCCCGGTCCCGGCCCGGTGCGTTTCACCGCCAATGCCAGCGCGCTGACTTACGGCTACACCAGCCTCGCCAGCACCACCGACGACCTGGAATTTTCGAATGATGGCGGCGCCAGCTGGACCTATGCCCCGACCGCCGACGCGAACGGCGTCGATACCAGCGTCACCCACGTTCGCGTCCGGCCCAAGGGATCGATGGCGCCGGGATCGAATTTTACCGTCAACCTGCGGATGCAGGTGAAATAAGGCGGCAAATCATCGCGTTATCAACAGTCGATTGCATTCTATACCGAACCGTCTAAATGCGCGAAATGAGCACGCGCACCGCCTCGGACCGCCACGATCCCATCGTCGAAAACCGCGACCAGCTCGCGGTCCCCATGATCGAGGGCGAAAAGCCCAAGGACCGCTGGCGGATCGGCACCGAGCATGAGAAATTCGTCTATCGCACCGCCGACCACCGTGCGCCCAGCTATGACGAACCCGGCGGCATCCACGATCTGTTGATGGCGCTGACCCGCTATGGCTGGGAACCGGTGATCGAAGGCGGCAAGGTCATCGCGCTGTCGGGAATCGACGGCAACGTCAGCCTCGAACCCGCCGGCCAGCTCGAACTGTCGGGCGCGCCACTCGAGAATCTGCACCAGACCTGCGCCGAAACCGGCCGTCATCTGAAGCAGGTCAAGGAAGTCGGCGCCGAACTGGGGCTCGGTTTCCTCGGGCTGGGCATGTGGCCCGACAAGAAGCGCGCCGAACTGCCGATCATGCCCAAGGGGCGTTACAAGATCATGCTCGACCATATGCCGCGCGTCGGCAGCATGGGGCTCGACATGATGCTGCGCACCTGCACGATCCAGACCAACCTCGATTATTCGAGCGAGGCCGACATGGTGCAGAAATTCCGCGTGTCGCTGGCGCTGCAACCGCTCGCGACCGCGCTGTTCGCCTCCTCGCCCTTCACCGAAGGACGGCCCAACGGCTATATGTCGTATCGCAGCCATATCTGGACCGACACCGACCCCGCGCGCACCGGCATGCTGCCGTTCGTGTTCGAGGACGGGTTCGGCTACGACCGCTATGTCGACTATATGCTCGACGTGCCGATGTATTTCGTCTTCCGCGACGGCAAATATATCGACGCCGCGGGTTTGAGCTTCCGCGATTTCATGAAGGGCGACCTCGCGGCTCTTCCGGGCGAACTGCCGCGCATGTCCGACTGGAACGACCATCTGTCGACCGCCTTTCCCGAAGTGCGGCTGAAAAGCTTTCTCGAGATGCGCGGCGCCGACGGCGGGCCGTGGAACCGCATCTGCGCGCTGCCGGCTTTGTGGGTCGGGCTGCTTTACGACCAGGGCGCGCTCGACGCGGCGTGGGATCTGGTCAAGGGCTGGAGCATCGCCGAACAGCAGGCACTGCGCGACGCGGTGCCGCGCGACGGTCTCGACGCCCCGGCGCCGGGCGGCGGCACCCTCGGCCAGTTGGCCACCCACGTGCTCGACATCGCGGCGGCGGGCCTCGCCGCACGCGGCGAGGTCAATTCGATGGGCGACAATGAAGTCGGGTTCCTCGAACCGCTGCGCCAGATCGTCAAACGCGGCAAATCGCCGGCGCACGATCTGCTCGACCGTTACGAGGGCGCGTGGAACCACGATCTGGCGAAAATCTACGACGAACTGAGCTTTTGACCGCGTCCAGCGCGGGGCCGCACGGCGGCGTCGATTCCTTCATGTTTAACGCGATGATAACCATCGAGCGATAGGCAGGTCCGGCAATTGCTGGAGACGTGCGCGTGCCGCTCGGACAAAACAGGTTGATGGTCAGCTGGCGCACCTTCGGGCTCGCGCTGTTGCTCAGCCTTGTCCTCGGTTTCGTCGGCGCCGCCGACCCGCTCGACCGCCTGACCGAAATGGCGGCGGGGCGGCTCGGCAGCCGCGCGGTGTCGGGCGACATCGTGATCGTCGGGGTCGACGAAAAAACGCTGCGGCAGACCGGCAGCACAATGCTGCCGCGCCCGCAAGTCGCCGAACTGATCGACCGCATCGACCGGGCCGGGGCCAAGCGGCTGTTCCTCGATTTCGAATATCCCAAGCGCGAAGGCGACAACGGGCTCGAGCGCATCGCCGACGCCGCGAACCGGATGGGCGACCGCATCGTCCTCGCCGTCTCGTCGCGCTCGCAGTCGGACAGCGGCGAGGTGATGACCGCGTTCCCCGATCCGCTGTTCGGCCCCGCGCCGCAGCGCGCCAGCATCGCCTGGGAATATGAATTCTGGCAGGTCTGGGCGGTGCCGTTGATGTACAATGCCGACGGCCGCCTGCTGCCCAGCTTTGCCGCCATTCTGGCCGACAAGCGGTCGGACCGGGCATCGGCGTTCGCGGTCGACCTGACCTATGACACCCGCACGATCCGGCAATATAGCGCGATCGACGTCATCGACGGCGTCGTCGGCGCGCGCGAACTGGCGGGCAAGGACGTGATCTTTGCGCCGACCGCCGCCGAATTGCAGGATCGCCACTACCTGCCCGGGCACGACCGCGTGCCGGGCGCCTATATCCACCTGATCGCCGGCGAGACGCTGAAGCGCGGCAACCCGGTCGACATCGGCTGGCTTCCGGCGCTGCTCGTCGCCGCCGCGAGCCTGCTCGCCGCGCTGCGCTTCGTGCCGCAGCGCTGGCTCGCCGCCACCGCGATGTCGATCGTCGCGCTGCTCGTGATCGCCAAGATCCTCCTCGGCACGATGCTGGTCGCGGTGTCGATCGGTGCCGCGCTGCTGTTCGTCGCCGCGATCGCCGCCAATGTCGCCCGCAAGCGCCGTCGCTTCTCCGCCCAGCGCGAGAATCCGGTGTCGGGCCTGCCCAATTTCGAAGCGCTGCGCGCGCAGCCTTCGTTCGGCAGCGCGACGATCATCGCCGCCAAGCTCGTCAATTTCGAGGATCTCGCCGCCTTCCTGCCCGGCGAAGGCAGCCAGCAGCTCGTCGACCAGGTCGCCCGCCGCCTGACCCTCGCGTGCCACGGCACCCAGCTCCACCACGATCTCGACGGCACCTTCGCCTGGCTCGTGCCCTATTATCAGCACAGCCAGATCGAGTCGCACCTCGCCGGGCTCGCGGCGCTGTTCAACGCACCGCTGACGATCGGCGAACTGCGCGTCGACGTCGCTATCGCCTTCGGGGTGAACGACGAGTTCGACGGGTCGAACGCGCAGCGGCTCGCCGCCGCGCTGGTCGCCGCCGAAAAGTCGATCCGCTCGCGGTCGCTGTGGACCAAATATACGCCGCGGCAAAAGGACGACGCCGGCTGGCAATTGTCCTTCCATTCGCAGCTCGAGGATGCGCTCACCGGCGGCGACATCTGGGTCGCCTTTCAACCGCAATATGAAATCGGCACGCTGCGGCTGGTCGGGGTCGAGGCGCTGGCACGCTGGACCCACCCGACGCGCGGCCCGATCCCGCCCGACGAATTCATCGTCCAGGCCGAAAAGAGCCAGGACATCTATCGCCTGACGCTGTTCGTGATGGACCAGGCGATCCGCTCGGCCGCGCAGCTCCACGAACGCGGCCTCCGCATAAACATGTCGGTCAATCTGTCGGCGACCCTGCTCGACCATAGCGATCTGGTGGGCACGATCCGCGTCATGTTGACCGCGCACCATCTGCCGCCCGAAAGCCTGACGATCGAGATCACCGAAACCGCGCAGATCGAAAACAGCCGCCAGGCGCGCCAGACCCTCGCGCAGCTGCGCCGCGCCGGCATCCGCCTGTCGATCGACGATTATGGCACCGGCCAGTCGAACCTTGAATATCTGACCGAGATCGAGGCCGACGAAATCAAGATCGACAAGCGCTTCGTGATGACGATGCGCGATTCGCAGCGCAACTTCGAAGTCGTGAAATCGACGATCGATCTGGCGCACCGGCTGGGTGCCGTGGCGGTCGCCGAAGGCATCGAGGATGCCCCGACGATGGCGCTGCTCGAAGAGCTCGGCTGCGACGTCGGGCAGGGATATCATCTTGGAAAGCCTCAGCTATTTTCAGAGCTTGTCGCAGCGCTTGCCACCCCGCCGCAGAGCCGCACCGCATAACTGCCAAATTGGTTTCGATGTTATAGTTAAGACTCGCTTTACCATCCCGATTAAGGTATACGCTCCGTTAACTGTCCCGTGTTGACAGTTCCAACAGGAGAATCGTTATGGGTTGGTTCTGGAGATGGATGGGTGGCGGTGGCACCGAAAGCGGTGGCGGCGTCGGCTAAACCCCAGCCGTAAGAATTAGAGAAAGGGCTCCGCATGGTCGGGGCCTTTTTTCGTTGGGGCCAAGCGGTTTGCGGCTGGCGCGGGGTCAGCCTGTTTGCGCGGCTTGCGGGCGCCGCCGCATCGGCTTAATCGCCGGGCATGAGCGACGCGAAAATCTTCATCAGCGCCAACGACCTGCTCGCCGATTCGTGGCGGCTCGGCAAGCAGGTGCTCGACAGCGGCTTCCGGCCGACGCACCTTGTCGGCATCTGGCGCGGCGGCGCGCCGGTCGGCATAGCGGTGCAGGAACTGCTCGATTACCACGGCCAGCATTGCGACCATATCGCGATCCGCACCTCATCCTATCACGGCATCGACCGCCAGTATCCCGAGGTGAAGGTGTTCGCGCTGGGCTATCTGATCGACACGCTGGGGCCCGACGACCGGCTGCTGATCATCGACGATGTGTTCGACAGCGGCCGCAGCATCCGCGCCTTCATCAGCGAGCTCAAGGCGCGCTGCCGCCACAATATGCCCCGCGACATCCGCATCGCGACGGTCTGGTTCAAGCCCGGCCGCAACGTCACCGACCTCCGCCCCGACTTTTTCGTCCACGAAACCGACCACTGGCTGATCTTCCCGCACGAGATCGACGGGCTGACCGAGGACGAAATCCGCCGCCACAAGCCCGAAGCGGCGATCATCCTGGGTGGGGAGGCCGCGCCGCATGGCTGACGGCTTCGCCTCTGCGGCCGAGCGCGCCGCCTTTATCGCGGGCTTGCCCAAGGCCGAGCTTCACCTCCACATCGAAGGTTCGCTCGAGCCCGAACTGATGTTCGAGCTGGCGCAGCGCAACGGGGTCGCGATTCCCTTCTCCAGCGTTGAAGAGGTCCGCGCCGCCTATGCCTTTTCGAACCTCCAGGATTTCCTCGACATCTATTATCAGGGGATGGGCGTCCTCCACACCGAGCGGGATTTCTACGACCTGACCGCCGCCTATCTGGCGCGCGCCGACGCCGACAATGTCCGCCATGTCGAAATCTTTTTCGATCCGCAGGGCCACACGGCACGCGGGGTCGCCTTCGCCACCGTCATCGGCGGCATCACCCGCGCGCTGAGCGACGCCGAGGCGCACCATGGCACCACGTCGCGGCTGATCATGTGCTTCCTCCGCCATCTCAGCGAAGCCGATGCCGAGGCGACGCTCGACGCGGCGCTGCCCTTCCTCGACCGCATCGCCGGGGTCGGGCTCGACAGCTCCGAGGTCGGCCACCCGCCCGCCAAGTTCGAGCGCGTGTTCGCGCGGGCGCGCGGCCTCGGGCTGAAATGCGTCGCGCACGCCGGCGAGGAGGGGCCGCCCGCCTATGTCCACGAGGCGCTCGATCTGCTGCACGTCGACCGCATCGACCATGGCAACCGCAGCCTCGAGGATCCGGCGCTCGTCCGCCGCCTCGCGGCCGAGGGGATCACCCTCACCGTCTGCCCGCTGTCGAACCTGAAGCTCTGCGTCGTCGGCGACATCGCCGACCATCCGCTCAAGACCATGCTCGACGCCGGGCTTCGCGTCACGATCAACTCGGACGATCCCAGCTATTTCGGTGGATATGTGAATGCCAATTACCGCGCCGTCGCCGACGCGCTCGACCTGTCGAAGGCCGACCTGCTGACCCTCGCGCGCAACAGCTTTACCGGCGCTTTCCTTGGCGACGCCGACACGGCGCGCCACCTCGCCGCGATCGACGCCTGCGCCTGATCGCGGCGCGGCGCGTCACGCGTCGATCAGCACCCCGTGATAGGCGCGGTCTTCGAACGCCATCCCCGCCCCCATCGCAACGCAAATCAGCGCATCGTCGGCGACGCGCACCGCCAGCCCCGTCGCGCGCGCGATCGCGATGTCCATCCGCCCGAGTAGCGAGCCACCGCCGGTCATCGTGATGCCTTCGTCGATGATGTCGGCCGACAGTTCGGGCGGCGTCTGTTCCAGGGCGGCGCGCACCGCGGCGACGATCTGCCCGACGGGTTCGGCGAGCGCTTCGGCGATCTCGGCCTCCGACACGCGCACCTCGGCGGGTCGGCCGTTGACCAGGTCGCGGCCCTTGACGCTCATCACCTGCCCCTCGCCCTCGGGCGCCACCGCACAGCCGATCGCCAGCTTCACGCGTTCGGCGGTCATTTCGCCGATCATCAGATTATGCTTGCGGCGGATATAGGAGGAAATCATCTCGTCCATCTTGTCGCCGCCGACGCGCACCGAGGTGCTGTAGGCGACCCCGCCGAGCGACAGGATCGCCACCTCGGTCGTGCCCCCGCCGATGTCGACGACCATCGCCCCGGTCGGCTGGGTCACGTGGAGCCCGGCGCCGATCGCAGCCGCCAGCGACTCCTCGATCAACCGCACCGACACCGCGCCGGCGTTCGAGGCGGCATCGCGGATCGCGCGGCGTTCGACCATCGTCGATCCCGACGGCACGCAGATGACGACGTTGCTGCGCTGGCGCAACCGGCTCGGCCCGCCGAGCGCCTTGTCCATGAAATGCTTGAGCATCTGTTCGGCGACGTCGATGTCGGCGATCACCCCGTCGCGCAGCGGCCGGATCGCCTGGATATTCGCGGGGGTCTTGCCCATCATCGGCTTCGCTTCGTTACCGACCACCTTGACGCGGCGCACCCCGCCCAGCGTTTCGAGCGCGACGACCGACGGTTCGTTGAGCACGATGCCCCGGTCGCGCAGATATACCACCGTGTTCACGGTGCCGAGGTCGATGGCCATGTCGTGCGCGGCCGATGCAAAGCGACGAAAAAACTTCATAGGTGGCGAAAGCCCTTGGCAATGAGGGGAAGCGGACGGCGCGGGCGCGTTGACCGCGGGCCCCGTCCGCATGCTTTTCGCATGTTCCCGCCGCCGCGGGCCGTCAACCGGGCGAGGTGGCAGACCGTTGGTTTCTCAGGCCCGGCGGAGCCGATTGCGCCATTCCGCCCGCACAGCGCGGCGGATCGAGCCGATTGCCCTAGCGACCATGGCCGCGGGCGAGCGCGATTCCCGCCAGATTCTGCGCCCGGCCGATGTGGCGGACCCGCGGCATCGGCCCGGTTTCGGCCAGCGCGCGAAACGTCGCCAGGTGCCGCGCCGCCGCGCCGCGCGCCGGCACCGCGCCATTGGCCTGCGCCACCACCGTCGCGGCATCGCCGAGCAGCACGAAATCGGTAAGCTCGCGCGCCCGCGCCAGGCGCAGCGCGGCGATCAGCGCCAGCCATTCGGCTTCGAGGCTGTCGCCCTGCCCAGCATCACGGTCGATAACGGCGGCGCCGCCGGTCACGACCGCGGTTTCCATCGTTCCCGGATTGGGCCGGCAGCCGCCGTCGAAATAGATTTTGGTCCGCCGTGCTACCATCGCGCGGCCATAGCAGGCTAGAACGTCCCGCGCGCCGAAAAGGCGAAGACCGGGCCGATCAGCCGGTTGCGCTTCTCGACAAAATCGACCGGGCTGTCGCCGCGCACCCCGGCATAGACGGTGCGATTGCGTTTCGACCGCGCGTTGAAGATGTTCGACACCTGCGCGCGCAGCGTCATCCCCATGACATTCTTGTGCTCGGCATAGATGTTGCCGAAAATCGGCCCTTCCCACAATTTGTCGATCTGGTTACGCCGATAGCTCGGCTGGTAATGGGCGTAATTGCCGCCGGCGCCCCACGCCCAGTCGGTCGCCGGGATGTCGTGGCGGAAACTGAATTCGATCACGCTGTCGGTGAAGCCGCTCCACTGGCGCTTCTCGCCGGTGAACGGGTCGCGCAGCGTCGATTTCTGGAGCAGCACCCGCGTGTTGACCTTCACCCCCTTCAGCCCCGCGGGGTCGAGGTTGAAGGTCGAGGTCCAGTCGATCGCCCCCGCCTTCGCCCTGGCGATATTGCCGACCGCCTCGCCATTGCCGACCGGAATCACGTCGACCCGGTCCTCGACGTCGCGAAAGATCAGGATCAGTTTGGTCGATCCCCATGCGCCGAGCTTGCGGTTGGCCTCGAACTCGTAGCTCCAGTCCTGCTGCGGCCTCAGATCGTTGTTGACCTCGTTCTGGTTGTCGTCGTTGAGGAAAGCGCGGGCGAGAAAGTCGTAGAAGGACAATTGCAGCACCCGCCGGCGGATCTTCAGCGACGCATCGAAATCGGCCGACGGCGCCCACGCGAGCGTCAGCGAGCCCTTGGGCCGCAGGAAGCTGCGGCGCTGGCCGCCGGCGCCGGTCTGGACGATCGTCGAATGTTCGGCGCCGCCGACGAGCTGGAACGACAGGGTGCGCGACAGCTTGCGGCCGAAGCTGAGAAGCCCTTCGTAGCGATCCTCGCTGACCCCGCCGGTGCCGCCGGGGAACGGCAAATCGACGAAGCTGCCCGAAGGATCGAGCACCGCGATCGAGGCGACGTTGCCCAGCGTATTGAACGCCGCCTCGCCCGACAATTGCCAATCGCCGCCCAGCATCTTCCATTGATATTCGCCGCGCCCGATCGTCTCGCCCAGGTCGCCGACCTGCGCGAAGCGGTCGCCGACCGCGGGCGAACCGTCTGCCGGACGCACGACGACCTCTTGCGAATAGGGCTCGTGGCTGAAGCGGCGGAGCCCGATCAGCTTCAGTTTCCCCGGCCCCACGCCGAACTGGTAGTCGCCGCCGATTTCGTAATTCCAGCTGTCGGCGCGTTCGCGTACGGTGCGCAGCCGGTCGGGCTGTCCGGCCGATGTGCGGACGCCGACCTCGTCATACCGATCATATTTGCGCTGGTAATGGCCGCCGAGGTTGGCGACCGTGTCGCCCGCCGGGTCCCAGGTCACCCGCCCCGACAGCTTCGGCGTGTCATAATGGGTGTTCCACACATCGTCCCGCCGCTCGATGACATTGCCGGCGCCGTCATAGATGATCGTCGGCCCGCCGGCGCCGCTGCGCGCCGATTCGTCGTTGCTGAGCGCAGCCTCATATTCGATCGTGCCGCTGCGCCCACGCACCGATATGTCGCCGCGGGTCAGCAGCGGGTCGGTGTGGTGGGCGCGAAATTCGGGCTTCCACGAAAATTGCCCCGACAGGCTGTCGGCGCGATAGACGATATTGGCGACCTGCCCCGACAGACCCGGAATGTCGAGGCTCGCGCCGTCGACGATCTCGATCCGTTCGACATTGCCGGCGGGGATGCGCGACAATTGGGTGTACATGTCGTCACCCTTGTTCGACGGCCGCTCGCCGTTGAACAGCACATTGCCCGTCGCCTGCCCCAGCCCGCGCAAAGTCTCGTTGTCGCGGATCTGGAACCCCGGCACCTGGCGCAGCATGTCATAGGCGTTGTTCGGCGCGTAACGCGCGAAATCGGCGGGCGCATAGACCTGCCGCGCCGGGCCGGCGGCGGCGGACACCTCGACCGCGGCCGGGGGCGGCGTGTCGCCGGTCGGCGGCGCCTCCTGCGCCGCGAGCGCCGGGCTCGCCAGTGCGGCGGCCAGCGCCCCCAGAGCCGTCATTCGCATCATTTTGCTCCCTTTGCGGCGCGATTCATCTGCCGCGCATAGTCGGGCGAGACCCCCAGCGCTTTCATGCCCAGCACCTCGTCGGCATCCAGCTTCGTGTATCCCGCCGCGGCCAGCCCGCGGACATAGGCGCCGTCGACGCCGAGCGCCTTGCACGCGATCGCGTCGTCGATATCGGTCAGCACGAGCCGCGAGGCCTTGAGATCGCGGACATAGGCGCCGGTCAGGTCGAGTGCCGCCGCGGCGATCAGGTCGTCGGCCTCGTCGGGGCGCACCCCGGCGTCGATCAACCCGTCGGCCAGCGCGACCGTCGCATCGACCATCAGCATCGACAGCTGGTCGGCGTCGCTGCGCAGCGGCAACCCGCGATCGGCGAGCGCGCGCGCGAACCCCGCGTCGGGTGCGAAGCTGCACCGACCCTCGCCATCGTAGGCGCGCGCCACGTCGCCGCTGCAAGCGAGCATCCCGGCGGCGTGGCGCACCGTGAAGCGTACCGGGCCTGCCTGGCCGAGCGCGCCCCGCGCTGCCGCAAATTCGGGGCGCTTGCCCGCGATGTCGGCGCCCAGCGACAGGTCGCTGGTCGACGTCTTGTGGGTCAGGCGCAGGGTCGGCTGCCCGCGCTCGCCGGCGACCGGCTCGGCGTGCCAGCGGATATCCTGCATCGCCGGCGCGTCGGTGGTGGCGGGTTGCACCGGCCCGGCGCAGGCCAGCGCGGTCGGCAACAGCAGGCTCGAGGCAACGATAGCGGCTTTCATGGCAGCACTCCTCCCTTGCGTGCGCCGGACGAGCACCATCGCTCGCCGTCCGCACGGCAATTCAAAACATCACTTCGATCAACGGAAGTCGGGGTTGGACGAACGTCCGAACGTCAGTCCGCGGGCGGTGCCGGGGGCGCCGGGGGCTCGGCCATCTCGATCCGCGCCACCCGGCCGTCGGCGCTGCGCGCTTCCAGCGAGCCATCGGCATCGACGCGCACCGACGCCCCGCCGGGTTTTTCGACGCGGTATGCGGGCGGCCGCCCGCGCCGCGGTGCCATCCCGATCGCGCGCGCCTCGACCGCGTCGTCGGTGGTTTCGATCGCTTGCCCGGCGCGCCGCATCTCGCGCACGAAGGCGGCGTCGATGCCCAGCGCCCGCATGCCGGTCAGCTCGTCGAGGTCGACGGTGCGGAACAGCGATTTCATCTCACGCGCATAGGCGGGATCGACGCCGACCGACCGCGCCCCGATCAGGTCGCCAACATCGGCATCGGGAAACACCCCGCGCATCGCGGCGATATAGCCGGCATCGACCCCGGTCGCCTTCGCGGCGATGACATCGTCGATGTCGACCCGGCCGTCGCGGTCGCGCGCCGAACGGACATCCTCGGGGGTGGCACCGACCGCGCGCATCCCGATCAGCTGGTCGACCGTCACCGGCTCGGCTGCGGCGGCAGCCGGGCTCGCCGCCGCAGCCGCGGCGAGCGGCGCGCCGGCCGTCGGGGCGATGGCGGCGGCGACGGCCGGGACATCCGTCGCCGCCTTTTCGTCCGCGGTCGCCGAAAAGGCGGCGAGCGGCGCGGTGATCCCGGCGAGCAGGACCAGGCTCATCAGCGCCCAACTCGCGCTCGCAGGGCCGCGCTTCAGGCTGCCATCGAGGACGCGGGTGATCCGGCGCTTCAGGCTGTTCCGGCCCGGCGCGACGCCGTGCGCGGCGAGCAGCGTGCCCTGATTGTCGTGGCGCGCCGCGCCGACCAGCAAGGTCGCGTAATCGGGGCCGTCGATGTCGGCCATCAGCACCGCATCGTCGGCGGCTTCCTCGCGCAGCTGGTGGCTTTCGCGGGCGAGCATCCACACCAGCGGGTTGAACCAGAACAGCGCGCAGGCGAGCCGCGCCGCGAGCAGCTTGGCCCAGTCGAGCCGCGCGACATGCGCCAGTTCGTGCGCGATGATCGCCTCGGCCTCGCCGACCGCCAGCACCGCCTTCGGGCTCAGCACGATCGTCGGGCGCAGCACGCCCCAGCTGATCGGCGAGCGCAATTCGTCGCTGACCAGCAATGCGGTGCCGTGCTTGAACCCCATCCGCCGCTGCGCCTCGGCCAGCGCCGACAGCCACGACCCCTGGGTCAGCACGTCGGCGCGGCGGCGCATCGCGAACAAGCGCACCACCGCAACCGCCATCGCCGCGAACAGCAGCGCCAGCGGCAGCGCATAGACAAAGGGCAGCGCATCGGCGAGCGACGACAGCATCGGCGGCGACGATCCGCCGCTCGCGTCGGCCACCGCCATCGCCGTCGATCCGCCAAGACCGCCCGCCATCGTCGGATCGGCGGCGTCTGGGGCCGAACTGGCGGCCGGTACCGCAGCGGCGAACATGTCTGCGGGCAGCGGCGCCCATTGCGGCAGCAACAGCATCGCGGCGGGCAGCGCGAGCAGTGCGGCCAGCCCGACATGGGCTATCAAGGACCGCTCGCCCGCCGACCGGGCGCGAAAGACGCGCAGCAGCGCCAGCGTCAGCGCGGCGATCGCCGCCGATTTCCAGGCCAGGCCCAGCAGCATTGCAGTGGCGGTCATGGCTTCATCCTCCCGTCGCGCGCCTTGGCGATCAACATTTCCAGTTCGTCGAGTTCGGCGCCGCTCATCTCGCCCTGCATCCCCAGCAAGGCCGCTGCGGCGCTCGTCGGCGAACCGTTGAAAAAGACCCGCACGACCTGGCTCAGCGCCGATTTGCTCGCCGCCTTTTCGGGCACGCTCGGCGTATAGAGGAAGCCACGCTCCGACGCCTCGCGCGCCACGAAGCCCTTGGCCTCGAGCCGCTTCAGCATCGCGCGGATCGCCGATCCCGACACCGCATCGCTCAGCGCCTCGCCGATCTCGGTCACCGTCGCGGCGCCGCGCTCGTACAAAATATCGACAATCTCGCGTTCCCGCGGCGGCAAACTGGACAACATATCGACTCACCCTCATGCGCTACATTTGTAGCGTGCTACATTTGTAGCGCATGCTTGGCAAGGGGTTTTATTCGCCTAATACACATGCCGTTCGCCGCTTCGCCATTTCCCTGCGCCGCCGCCCGGCTTATGGGGAGCGTTCAACCCCGCTGGAGCGTCGCCGATGCCGATCATGGCTGCCCGCCATTACAACCAGGGACGCCTCGTCCGCGAGCTCGGCCCGGACGATGCGATCCCCGAGGATTGCGACGACAGCGATTTCTTCTGGCTCGGGCTTTACGAGCCGACCCCGCAGGAACTGGCGGGCATCGCGCGGCGCTTCGGGCTTCACCCGCTCGCGGTCGAGGATGCGCTGAAGGCCCGGCAGTTGCCGAAGGTCGAGGTGTATGGCGACCAGTTGTTCGTCATCGCCGCCACCGGCAATCTCGACGGCGATACGATCCAGTCGGGCGAGACCGCGATCTTCCTCGGCCGCCATTTCGTCGTCAGCGTCCGCCACGGGTCGGCGCGCGCGCACACCGAGGTCCGGGCGCGGCTCGAGACGCTGCCTGAAAAGCTCGCCCACGGTCCCGACTATGTCCTCTACGCGATCCTCGATTTCATCGTCGACGGCTATTTCCCGGTCGTCGACGCGATCGAGGACCGGCTGCTCGCGCTCGAGGAAAGCGTGATGGACACACCGCTCGACGCCGCCGAAATCCGCCACCTTTATGGTCAGCGGCACGAGATCATCCGCTTTCAGCGCATCGTCGGGTTGATGAAGGAAGTCGCGGGGCGGATCGTCCACGCCGCCGACTTCCCGTGGATCGACGACGCGGTGCGCCCCTATTTCCGCGACATATGGGACCATGTCCAGCGCGCCGAATTCCGCCTCACCGGCCTGCGCGACGTCACCGCGTCGGTGATCGAGACCAACGGCCTGCTCGAACAGCAGCGCCAGGGCGTCATCACCCGCCAGCTCGCCGCCTGGGCCGCGATCCTCGCGGTGCCGACCGCGATCGCCGGCATTTACGGCATGAATTTCGCCTTCATGCCCGAACTCGACTGGCAGCTGGGTTATCCCTTTGCCCTGACGCTGATCTTCGGCGGCTCGGCGCTCGTGTTCTGGCGCTTCAAGCATATCGGCTGGCTGTGAACCTTGCCGCCACGGCGCGCGTGGCATAAGCTAGGCGCCACCACCAACGGAGTCGCCAGGATCATGGATCGCAACTGAACGCAGCCTAACCCGCTTTGTTTTCAGGAAAGTCGCGACCCATGCCTTCGATCACCGTCTCTCATCTCAGCTGGTCCACGCCCGACGGCCGCGCCGTGCTGGCCGATCTCGACCTTCAGTTTCAGCGTGAACGCACCGGCATCGTCGGGCGCAACGGGGTCGGCAAATCGACGCTGCTGCGCCTGCTCGCCGGCGAGATCGCGCCCGCCGCAGGCCACATCGCGGTCGACGGCAGCGTCGCGATGCTGCGCCAGACGGTCCAGGTCGATCCGCTCGAGACGATCGCCGACCTGTTCGGGGTCCGCGCCGCGCTGGCTTTGCTAGCGCGGGCGGCGGCGGGCGATGCCTCCGCCGACGAGCTGGCCGACGCCGACTGGACGCTCGAGGCACGGATCGCCGAAGCGCTCGCCGGGGTCGCACTCGCCGCCGCCCCCGATACGGTGCTGGCGACGCTGTCGGGCGGACAGCGCACGCGCGCTGCACTCGCCGCTACGACCTTCGCTGCCCCCGATTTTCTGTTGCTCGACGAGCCGACAAACAACCTCGACCGCGACGGCCGCGCCGCGGTGCGCGACCTGCTGCGCAGCTGGCGCGGCGGCGCCATCATCGTCAGCCACGACCGCGAACTGCTCGAAGAGATGGACGCGATCGTCGAACTGACCGCGCGCGGCGCGGCGCGCTACGGCGGCGGCTGGAGCGACTATGCCGCGCGCAAGGCGGTCGAAGCGGCGGCCGCCGACGCCGACCTCGCCACCGCCGAAAAGCGCGCCGACCATGCCCGGCGTCAGGCGCAGGCGGCGAGCGAGAAACAGGATCGGCGCGATGCCGGCGGGCGCCGTCAGGCCGCGCGCGGCGGCGCGCCCAAGATATTGCTCGGGGCGCAAAAACGCCGCGCCGAGGAGAGCCGCGCCGCGGGCCATCGCCTCACCGTGCGCCAGCGCGGCGCCGCCGAGCAGGCGCTGGACGCTGCGCGCGGGCGGATTGAGGTCATCGACCCGCTCGCCGTCGCACTCCCCTCGACCGGGCTGCCCGCCTCGCGCACCGTACTGGTGCTGGACCGTGTGACCGCGGGCTATACCGAAGGCGTGCCCGTCGTCCGCGACGTTTCGCTCACCGTCACCGGCCCCGAACGCATCGCGGTCACCGGCCCCAACGGGTCGGGCAAGTCGACCCTGCTCGCGCTCGTCGCGGGGACGCTGACGCCCTGGTCCGGACAGGTGCGCGTCGCGGTGCCGTTTGCGCTGTTCGACCAGCGCGTGTCGCTGCTCGATCCCGCGCGGTCGATCGCCGACAATTTCCTCGCGCGCAATCCGGGAAGCAGCGACAACGCATGCCGCGCCGCGCTCGCGCGCTTCCGGTTTCGGGCCGAGGCCGCGGACCGCGTCGTCGGGACGCTGAGCGGCGGCCAGCTGCTGCGCGCCGGGCTCGCCTGCACCCTCGGCGCGCCGCAGCCGCCGCAGCTGCTGATCCTCGACGAACCCGGCAACCATCTCGACCTCGATTCGCTCACCGCGGTCGAATCGGGTCTCGCCGCCTATGACGGCGCGCTGCTGGTGGTCAGCCACGACCCCGCCTTCCTCGCCGCGATCGGCATCACGCGAACGCTTGCACTCGGTGCGGCCGATGGCGCCATGATCGAATAGGCGCCGGGCGGCGGCCAAAACAAAGGGGGCGAAAGCGCCCCCTTTGCCTCACGTAGCTGGTTCGCCTTATTCGGTCGGGAACCCGCGCTTTTCGAGCAGCGCCTTCACGTCGGGGTCGCGGCCGCGGAAGGCGCGATAAGCGTCGGCGCGATCGGTTTCGTTGCCCGTCATCAGCAACATGGTGCGGAACCGGTCGGCAACGGTGCGATCCCACGGGCCGCCGGCTTCGAGGAACGCCGCCCAGGTGTCGGCGTCCATCGTTTCCGACCACAGATAGCTGTAATAGCCCGCCGAATAGGCATCCGAACTGAACAGATGGCCGAACTGCGGCAGGCGGTGGCGCATGACGATTTCCTTCGGCATGCCGATTTCGGCCAGCGTCTCGCGCTCGAACTTGTCGACGTCGGTCGGCGGCACCTTGCGATCGTGCAGCTTCATGTCGACGATCGCGCTCGCCAGATATTCGACCGTGTCGAACCCCTGGTTGAACTTGTTCGACGCGAGGATCTTGTCGACCAGCGCCTGCGGCATCGGTTCGCCGGTCTGATAGTGGGTCGCATATTTCGACAGCACTTCGGGGGTCATCAGCCAGTTTTCGTTCACCTGGCTCGGATATTCGACGAAGTCGCGCGGCACCCCGGCAAGCGCCGGGTAATTCACCTGCTGGAGCAGGTAATGGATGCCGTGGCCGAATTCGTGGAACAGGGTCGATGCGTCGTCGATGCTGATCAGCGTCGGCTCGCCCTTGGCGGCTTCGGTGAAATTATTGTTGTTCGAGGCGAGCACGTTGCGCTCACCGCCCAGCGTCTGCTGGCTGCGATAGGTCGTCATCCACGCGCCCGAGCGTTTGCCGTCGCGCGCGAAATTGTCGAGGTAGAACACCCCGACATTCTCGTTCGTCTTGAGGTTGTAAACCTCGAAGGTCCGGACCTTCGGGTCGAACACCGGGATCTGGCCGGTGTTTTCGCGGAAACCCAGATCGTAGAGCTGCCCCGCCGACCAGAACATGCCGTCGACCAGCTTGTCGAGCTGGAGGTACGGCTTCACTTCGCTTTCATCGAGGTCGTATTTATCCTTGCGGACCTTCTCGGCATAATAGCGATAGTCCCACGGTTCGATGGTGAGCTTCGGCCCCTTGCCGGCCTTTGCGTCGGCGTCGGCGATCGCCTGCATGTCGGCGACCTCTTCCTTCACCCGCGCCACCGCGGCGGGCCACACCTTCATCATCAGCCCCATCGCATTGGCGGGGGTCTTCGCCATCGTGTCGGCCATGCGGTATTCGGCATGGTTCGCAAAGCCGAGCAGCTCGGCGCGCTGCTGGCGCAGTTTCAGGATTTCGGCAATCGTGGCATTGGTGTCGTTCGCATCGCCATTGTCGCCGCGGTTCACGAACGCCTTATAGACTTTTTCGCGCAAGCTCCGGTTGCTGGCGTTCTGCAGCACCGGCTGCGCCGACGAGCGGGTGTTCTTGATCGCCCACTGGCCGGGCTGGCCATTCGCCTCTGCCGCGGCGGCGAGCGAGGCCACGAAGCCGGCGTCGAGCCCGGCGAGTTCGGCCTTGTCGGTGACGAAGGTATAGAGTTTCTCGTCACCGAGCAGTTTCGACGAAAAGGCCGAGAACAGCCCCTCGAGCTTCGAGTTCATCGCGACCAGCGTCGACTTGTCGGCCGGCGACAGGTTGGCGCCGTCGCGCACCATCTCTTCATAGCTGCGCTCGACGATGCGGATCTGCTGCGCGTCGAGCCCGCTCGTCTTGCGCGCGTCATAGACCGCCTTGTACCGCGCGAAGAGCTTCGGATCGAGGAACAGCTCGGTGTAGAAGGTGGTGAGCTTGGGGCTCCATTCGGCATCGATCGCCTCGACCCGGTCGTTCGACTTGTTCGACGTCTGCACGCCCCACAGGGCGTAGAGCCGGTCCATCGTGTCGCCCGCCAGCATCATCGGGACGTGGGTGTTTTCGAACGTCGCAGGCGCCGGATTGTCGATCACCGCCTGCACCTCGGCCTTCACCGCGGCCATCGCCTTGGGAAAGGCGTCGGGGAACAGTTCGGGGTCGAGCTTGTCCCACGGCGGCACCCCTTCGAACGGGCCGGTCCATTCCGCCAGCATCGGGTTCTGGCCAGCCGGCGCGGCGGCGGGCGCCGACGTGTCGGCGGCGGTGGCGGGCGGCGCGGCTGCGGTCATCGGTCTATCCATGTTGGTGCAACCCGCGAGCATCGCGGTGGATGCGAGCAAAAGAGACAGGCGGCAGGCGAAAGGGTGCGCGGTGCGCGGCATCGATATATCTCCCTGAAGAAAAGGTTTCGGTCGAAACCATGTCTGGGGCCGTCTTAACCTTATGTGACGGCGGTGTGCAAGGTTGGGGGGCTGGGAAGCAGGCGCATCCTCCCCGTCGCACAGCGATGGGGAGGGGGACCGCTCGCGAAGCGAGGGGTGGAGGGGCCAACGACGTCGGCGCCTTGCCCCTCCGTCAGCCCTTCGGGCTGACACCTCCCCATGGCTTCGCCACAGGGAGGATCGGATCACCCTGCAAACAGCGGCTGCACCAGTCCCGGCACACCGACGCGAAACGCAAACACGCCGCCCGCGTGCGGCTGGCCCAAGCGCTCGTCGTCCAACAGATTCTTGCCCGCGCTGGTGACGAAGGCGGTCTGCATGTCGGCGCCGCCGAACGCGACCATCGTCGGACGCTGCACCGGCAGCTCGACGGTTTGCAGCAGTTCGCCCGCCGGCGACAGGCGCACGACGCGCCAGCCGTCCCACAGCGCCGACCAGTAACAGCCCTCGGCATCGACCGCGGCGCCGTCGGGGCGGCCATTGCCGAACGGAAACTGGTGGAAGGTGCGGCCGGCGCCGAGCGCGCCGGTCGCCGGATCGACATCATAGGCGCGAATCGCATGCGTTGGCGTGTCGGCGTGGTAAAAGGTCCGCCAGTCGGGGCTGAACGCCGCGCCGTTGCTGGTGGTGAGGCCGCCGAAGAGTTCGGTCAGCGACCCATCGGGGTCGAGGCGATAAAGCGTCGCGGCTGGGTGCGCCTTGTCGCTGGTCAGGCTGCCGACCCACAGCCGGCCGGCGGCATCGACGCAGCCGTCGTTGAACCGTTGTTCGGGCTTGTCGGCCAGCACCGCCGGGCCGAAGGGGCGCAGCGCTGCACCCCAGCCATCGATCAGCGCGCAGCTGTCCTCCATCGCGACCACCAGCCCGCCGCCAGCCCGCGGGGCGACGCAGCCGACCTGCTGGTCGAGCGTCATGACCTCGTCGCTCCCGGTCGCCGGATCGGTGCGGTGGATCGTCCGTCCCTCGATATCGACCCAGTACAGCCGCGCTTCGGATGCGCTCCAGCGCGGCGATTCGCCGAGCAAGGCGCCGGCGTCGAGGAGAAGTTGGACCATGGCGGCTGTCGTAGCGCGCCGCATTGCCGCTGCCCAGCGGCTGCAAACCTATTCGTCGAATGGATATGCCACCGCGAACTTCCCTGCCGTAGCGTCTTTCCACTTGACGTGCACGTAAACGTAAGGTCTCTTGGCGTGCGAAAAGATGCGGCCGACTCCCCGCCTGCGTTCGGCTGCCGCAAGGGAAAGGAAGACCATGTCGCTCGATAACCTCTCGCGCTCCGCCTATACCGACGACCATGAGGCGTTCCGCGCGACGGTGCGCCAGTTCCTCGAAAAGGAGGTCGCCCCCAACGCCCAGCAATGGGCCGAGGACAAGATCGTCCCCAAATCGATCTGGCCCAAGGCGGGCGAGCTTGGCATGCTGTGCCCGACGGTGCCCGAGGAATATGGCGGGCTGGGCCTCGACTTCGGCTATAATGCGATCGTCGACGAAGAAAGCGCCTATTACGGCCGCGCCACCACCGGCTTTTCGCTCCAGTCGGACATCGTCACTAACTATATCGTTAAATATGGCAGCGAAGAGCAGAAGAAGCACTGGCTACCCAAGATGGTCGCGGGCGAAGTGATCACCGCGATCGCGATGACCGAACCCGGCACCGGCAGCGATCTGCAGGGGATGCGCACGACCGCGAAGAAGGACGGCAATCATTATGTCATCAATGGGTCGAAGACGTACATCACCAACGGCCAGAACGCCGACCTGATCCTCGTCTGCGTCAAGACCGACACCGAAGTGCAACCGGCATGGAAGGGCGTGTCGATCGTCCTCGTCGAGGCCGACCGCGAGGGGTATGAGCGCGGCCGCAACCTCGACAAGATCGGGCAGGACGAGGCCGATACGTCGGAAATGTTCTTCAACGACGTCCGCGTCCCGATCACCAACTGCCTCGGCGAAGAGGGCAAGGGTTTCATCTATCTGATGAGCGAACTGCCGCAGGAACGGCTGTCGATCGCGGTGTCGGCGCAAGCGTCGGCGCAGCGCGCCTTCGACGACACGGTCGAGTTCACGCGCGAGCGCAAAGCCTTCGGCAAACCGATCCTCGATTTCCAGAACACGCGCTTCGTGCTCGCCGACCTCAAGACCAAGCTGCAGGTCGGCTGGGCGCATCTCGACTGGGCGCTGGCGCGGCACCTAAAAAAGGAGCTGACCCCCGAGGAGGGCGCCGCGGCGAAGCTGTGGCACACCGACTTGCAGTGGGAGGTGATGGACAAGTGCCTTCAGCTCCACGGCGGCGCGGGTTATATGAACGAATATCCGATCGCCCGCGCCTGGCGCGCCGCGCGCGTGACGCGTATCTTCGGTGGCACGAACGAGATCATGAAGGAACTGATCGGGCGGAAGCTTTAGTAAACCAACCCCTCCCCTTCAGGGGAGGGGCAGTGAGACTTGGTCCGGCTTTTGCCGGGCCTCTAGTCGAGCGGGGTGGGGTCTATCGGCCTTGCGCTACGCCGACAGACCCCACCCCAACCCCTCCCCTGAAGGGGAGGGGCTTTAGTAAGAAAGGACTATCCCCATGGCCCATGCCTATATCGTCGACGCCGTCCGCACCGCCGGCGGCAAGCGCGGCGGTAAGCTCGCCGGCATCCACCCCGTCGACCTCGGCGCCGCGGTTTTCGACGCGATCGCCGACCGCAATGATTTCGACACCTCGAAAATCGACGACGTCATCACGGGCTGCGTGTCGCAGGGTGGGCAGCAGACGATGGACCTCGGCCGCAACGCCGTTCTCGCCTCGAACCTGCCCGACTCGATCCCCGCGGTGACGATCGACCGCCAGTGCGGATCGTCGCAACAGGCGATGATGTTCGCGGCGCAGGCGGTGATGTCGGGGACGCAGGACATCGTGCTGGCCAGCGGCATCGAAAGCATGACGCGCGTCCCGATGGGCAGCGTCGCGACGCTGTTCATCAAGGAAGGCCTCGGCCACTACAAGTCCGAGCGGCTCGAGGAAAAATATCCGGGCATCATGTTCAGCCAGTTCATGGGCGCCGAGATGATCGTCAAGAAGCATGGCTTCACCAAGGACGACCTCGACGCCTATGCCTTCGAAAGCCATCGCCGCGCGAAAGCGGCGACCGAGGCGGGCCGGTTCGAGCGCGAGATCGTCGGGCTCGAGATCGACACCCCCGAGGGACGCGCGACGCACCGGGTCGACGAAGGCATCCGCTTCGACGCGACGCTGGAAGGCATCGCCGGCGTGAAATTGCTGCAGGAAGGCGGCACCATCACCGCCGCCTCGTCGAGCCAGATCTGCGACGGCGCCAGCGCGGCGCTGATCGTGTCCGAACAGGCGCTGAAGGATCACGGCCTGACCCCGCGCGCGCGCATCCACCATGTCTCGGTGACTGCGGGCGACCCGGTGATCATGCTTGAAGAACCTTTGTTCGCGACCGAAAAGGCGCTGAAGCGCGCGGGGATGAAGATCGGCGACATCGATGCCTATGAGGTCAACGAGGCGTTTGCACCGGTGCCGCTGGCGTGGCTCAAATATCTCGGTGCCGATCATGCGCGGCTCAACGTTCACGGCGGCGCGATCGCGCTCGGCCACCCGCTCGGTGCCAGCGGCACCAAGCTGATGGCGACCTTGCTCGGCGTGCTCGACGCGACCGGCGGGAAGTACGGGCTGCAGACGATGTGCGAAGGCGGCGGCCAGGCCAACGTCACGATCATCGAACGGCTTTGATCTATCCAAACCCCTCCCCTTCAGGGGAGGGGCAGCGAGACTTGCCAGCTTGCTGGCTAGTCGCAGCGGGGTGGGGTCCAGCGGCCTTGCTCTACGCCGCGAAACCCCAACCCAACCTCTCCCCTGAAGGGGAGGGGCTTTAAGCAGGAGAAGCATCAATGAAACTCGATTCCACCGTTTCCGCCGTCGTCACCGGCGGCGCTTCGGGCCTCGGCGCCGCGACCGCGCGTCTGCTCGCATCCAAGGGCGTCAAGGTCGCGATCTTTGACCTGCAGGAAGAAAAGGGCACCGCGCTCGCGGCCGAACTCGGCGGCGTGTTCTGCGAATGCAATGTCACCGACGACGCATCGGTCGACGCCGCTTTCGCGAAATCGCGCGAAGCGATCGGCCAAGAGCGCATCCTCGTCAATTGCGCCGGCACCGGCAATGCGATCAAAACCGCCAGCCGCAGCAAGGAAGACGGCAGCATCAAGCATTTCCCGCTCGATGCGTTCAACTGGATCATCCAGATCAACCTCGTCGGCACCTTCCGCTGCATCGCCAAGTCGGCGGCGGGTATGATGACGCTCGATCCCACCGAAGACGGCGACCGCGGCGCGATCGTCAACACCGCGTCGGTCGCGGCCGAGGACGGCCAGATCGGTCAGGCCGCTTATTCGGCGTCGAAGGGCGGCGTCGTCGGCATGACCCTGCCGATCGCGCGCGATCTGGGCAACGAGAATATCCGCGTGAACACGATCTTGCCGGGCATCTTCGACACCCCGCTGCTCGCGGGCGCGCCGCAGAACGTCCGCGACGCGCTGGGTGCCTCGGTGCTCAACCCGAAGCGGCTCGGCAACCCCGACGAATATGCCAATCTTGCCCTGTGCATGATCGAAAACGGCTATTTCAACGGCGAGGACGTCCGCCTCGACGGCGGCATTCGCATGGCCCCGCGCTGATGCCCAAACCGGAAAGCTGGCGGCTGAATGCCGCCAGCTACCCCGTCGTCGATCCATTCCAGACGCGGTTTCAGGACATGGACATCAACGGCCACCTCAACAATGTGGCCTTCGCCGCCCTGTTCGAAAGCGGTCGGGTGCTGATGAACCGGCGCATCCGCCCCTTCGACGATCGCCCCGCAAACGAGCGCACCATGGTCGCCGCGGTCGAGATCAACTACCTGGCCGAGGGCAATTTTCCCGACCCGGTGACGATCACCACCGGCATCGGCCGCCTCGGCACGTCGAGCTGGACGATCGTCCAGGCAATGTTCCAGAACGACCGCTGCATCGCGACCTGCGACACTGTGGTCGTGTGCCGCACCGACAATCAGGCGAAACCGCTGCGCGCCGAGATGGTCGCGGAGTTGGAGGCGAATCTGGTGACGCCGGTTTAAATTCCTTCCCCCTTGATGGGAGAAGGATACGCAGCCTTGCCGCGCAGCAGCTAGGCGAAGTTGGATGAGGGTGATGGTGCGTCCTTGAACCGTCGGCTCAGACGGAGAACCCACCCCCACCGCTGCGACTAAGCCAGCAAACTGCCAGTCTCGCTGCCTCCCCCATCAAGGGGGAGGGATCAATCGTCGATCGTCGTATCGGCGTCGGGGACCGAGCGGATCAAATCGCGGGCAAAGCCGATCAGCCCGATCTGGCGCCGCCGCTTCAGCCGCTCGGCGCGCAGGATCGCGATGACTTCGCCGTAGCAGCTTTCGACATCGTCGTTGATCAGCACATAGTCGTAGCCGTCCCAGTGGCTGATCTCGTTCGCCGCGCGGGCCATGCGCGCGGCGATCACTTCGTCGCTGTCGGTCTGGCGCGCGCGCAGCCGCCGTTCGAGTTCGTCCATCGTCGGCGGGAGAACAAAGACGCGCACGACGTCGGGTCCGGCCTCCTGATACAGCTGCTGCGCGCCCTGCCAGTCGATGTCGAACAGCACGTCCTTGCCCGCGTCGAGCAATTCATCGACCCGCGCCCGCGGGGTGCCGTAGCGGTGGCCGAAGACATGCGCCCATTCGAGGAATTCGCCGTCGGCGGCCATCTGCTTGAAGGTGTCGACGTCGACGAAATGATAATCCTTGCCGTCGACCTCGCCCGGCCGCGGCGGGCGCGTCGTTGCCGAAATCGACAGCGCGATGTCGCCGTCGGCGGCGAGCATCTTTTTCGAGATGGTGGTCTTTCCCGCGCCAGAGGGCGACGAGAGGACGAACAACACGCCGCGGCGGTCGAGGTGGACGCTTTCAGCCATGCGCGCTATTCGCCAAAGCCGGGCCATGGGTCAAGCGTCGTATATTGATCTGCCGCACCAGCCCGCTCCCCCACCCGGCCTCCCACAGGGTAAACTGGATTGGGAGGTCGGGTGGGGGAGCGGGCTGGTGCGGCGTTCCACGTCAGTGGAACATGAGGAAAGGAACAGGGCATGGCGGGAATTTCGCGCAAGGGATGGCTGGTCGCCGCGGCGTTGCTGGCGATCTTTACCACCATCCTGTTCGCGATGGGGCGCCCGCCGATCTGCCCCTGCGGGACGGTCAGCCTGTGGCACGGCGTGGTGCAGTCGGAGCAGAACAGCCAGCAAATATCGGACTGGTACAGTTTCAGCCATATCATCCACGGCTTCATCTTCTTCGGCCTCGGCCGCTGGCTGCTACCGCGCCAGCCCTTATGGATCCTGCTCGCGCTGGCGATCGGGGTCGAGGCGGCGTGGGAAATCCTCGAAAACTCCCCGATCATCATCGACCGCTACCGTGAGGTCACGATGGCTTATGGCTATTCGGGCGACTCGATCCTCAATTCGGTGAGCGACGCCGGGTTCATGATCCTGGGCTTCCTTGCCGCCATCCGGATGCGCTGGTGGGTGACGGTCGCGATCGCGATCGTCTTCGAACTGTTCACGCTGTGGACGATCCGCGACAATCTGACGCTGAATGTGCTGATGCTCGTGTCGCCGGTCGAGGCGATCAAGGAATGGCAGGCGACCGGCTAGTTTCCGACATTAACCCGCCGTCATTGCGAGCGAAGCGAAGCAATCCAGAGCGGTTTCACACTGGATTGCCGCGTCGCTTCGCTCCTCGCAATGACGATCGAAATTTAGTGAATCGCCGGACGCACCGCGTTGTCGTCGAGCGGGATCGCGGGCGGCAGGGCGTCGCCGATCGCCTGCCCGTCGGTCGGTTCGGGCGCGGTGCCGGCATAAGTATCGACCACGCCGGCGTCGGCAAGCGCCGGATCGGCAAGGTGCGCTGTTTCGGATGCCTTGCGCGCTTCGGCGCGTTCGGCCCATTTCTTGGTGAGATACCCCGCCGCACCCCAGGCAGCGAGCGCTGCATAGCGTTGCGGGAACAGGCGCCGCGCCGCGAACAGCGCGCCCGCGCCGATCACCGCGCCCGCGACCGGATGATTGCCTTTGCCGCGCCCGATGGCGCCGCCCAAAAGTCCACCAACGATCCTGCCAATCATGCCCATATCTCCTTCATTCCATCAATCCGCGGCAGGGGCTTTGGGTTCCGGCCCCAGCATGGTCGCGGGATCGACGAGCCGGTCGAAGGTCGCGGCATCGACATAGCCGAGCGTAAGCGCCGCCTCTTTCAATGTACCGCCGCTTTCATGCGCTTGCTTCGCGATCTTCGCCGCCTTGTCGTAACCGATCGCCGGCGCGAGCGCGGTGACGAGCATCAGCGAACGGTCGACCAGTTCGCCGATGCGCGCGCGATTGGGTTCGAGCCCCGCGACACACCGTTCGGCAAAACTCGCCATCCCGGTCGCCAGCAGGTCGATCGAGCGCAGGACATTTGCGCCGATCAGCGGCTTGAACACATTGAGCTCCAGATGCCCCTGCATCCCCCCGACCGTCACCGCCTGATGGTTGCCGATGACCTGCGCCGCGACCATCGTCAGCATTTCGCACTGGGTCGGATTGACCTTGCCGGGCATGATCGAGCTGCCCGGCTCGTTCGCGGGCAAATCGAGCTCGCCGAGCCCGGCGCGCGGCCCCGAGCCGAGCAGGCGGATGTCGCTCGCGATCTTGGTGAGCGCGACCGCGAGGGTGTTCAGCGTCCCCGACAGGTGAACGAGCGGGTCGTTCGACGCCAGCGCTTCGAACATATTTTCGGCGGGCAGGAACGGGTGACCGCAGATATCGCCGAGCGCGGCACAGAATTCGCCCGAAAAACCGGCCGGCGAATTGAGCCCCGTCCCGACCGCGGTGCCGCCCTGCGCGAGCCGGTTGGTGCCGTTGACGATGGCCGGCTCGATCCGCCGCCCCGCGCGATACAACTGGTTCGCATAGCCGGAAAATTCCTGACCGAGCGTCAGCGGCGTCGCATCCTGCAAATGGGTGCGGCCGATCTTGACGATGTCGGCCCAGGCCGCTGCCTTGGCGTCGAGCGCCTCGCGCAACTGCGTTAGCGCGGGAAACAGCCGCTTCGTCACGCTCAGCGAGCAGGCGATGTGCAGCGCGGTCGGAAAGCTGTCGTTCGAAGACTGGCTCATGTTGACATGGTCGTTGGGATGGACCGGCGCCTTGCCGCCGCGCGTTCCCGTCAGCCGTTCGTTGGCGATCCCCGCGATCACCTCGTTGACGTTCATGTTGGTCTGGGTGCCGCTGCCCGTCTGCCAGATCACGAGCGGGAACTGATCGTCAAATTTTCCGGCCGCGACATCCGCCGCCGCCGCCTCGATCGCGTCGGCGAGCGCGGGATCCAGCCCGTGGTTGCGGTTGACCCGCGCTGCGGCCTGTTTGACCAGCGCGAGGGCATGGACGATCTCGATAGGCATCGCCTCGCGCGCGCCGAACGGGAAATTTTCGATCGAACGCTGGGTCTGCGCGCCCCAATAGGCGTCCGCCGGCACCGCGATGTCGCCGATGCTGTCGCTTTCGATCCGCGGAGCGCTCATGCCGCGAGCATCCGGGTGACCAACACCGATCCGGCCCATATCATCGCGACGAGGCCGAAGAACTGCCAATAGCCGCCCTCGCCGATCCGGCGGCGCAGCCAGGCCGCGGCGAGCCAGACGAGGAGCAGTGCCGGGGTGAGCACGAGCAGGCTGAAGCGCAGCAGCCCGTCGGCGATCGCGCTGCGCAAACCGCCGCTTTCGAACAGCGCATAGCCGGTGATGCTCCACCAGAAGGCGGCCGTGAGCGCGACCATCCCGGCGAGCGCCCAATATTGCCAGAAGCGGCTGGGGGCCCAAGGCGGCGCCACGGCGTTATTTCCGCTTGCCGAAATCCACCGTCACGACGTTTGACCCGTCCTCGCTGATCACCTCGGGACGGTCGTTGTCGGCCTCGTCGTGCGGTTCGGGCAGGTTGGTTTCGTCGTCGCTGACCTGGAACTGCAGCCCGAAATCGACCGACGGGTCGACGAAGGCGGTGATCGCGGCGTAGGGGATCGTCAGGATCGACGGCGTCTGGTTGAACGACAGCCCGACGCTGAAATGATCGGCCTCGACCTTCAGGTCCCAGAAGCGGTTCTGGAGCACGATCGTCATTTCGTCGGGAAATTTGGCGATCAGGTGCGCGGGAATGTCGACCCCCACCGCCTGCGTCTTGAAGGTGATATAGAAATGATGCTCGCCAGGCAGACTGTCGTAGCCGACGATCTGGCTCAGCACGCGGCCGACCACGGCGCGCAGCGCGTCCTGCACGATTTCGTCATAGGGAATCAGGCTGTCGCGAACGTCATCGGTCATGGGGCAGGGGGATGAACGGGCGGCGCGCGCCGGTCAAGGGGGGTCGCGCACCGAGAGTCGCCTTGCAACGCGAAAATTAGCCTCTAAGGGGCATGTCATGCGAACCGCCACCGTCCAGCGCACGACCAAGGAAACGGATATCGCGATCGCCGTCAACCTCGACGGCACGGGCGATTATTCGGTGTCCACCGGCATCGGTTTCCTCGATCATATGGTCGAACAATTGTCGCGCCATTCCCTGATCGACATTTCGATGCAGGTGACGGGCGACCTGCACATCGACCAGCATCACACCGTCGAGGACAGCGCGCTCGCGCTCGGCGAGGCGGTACTGAAGGCGCTCGGCGACAAGCGCGGGATTGCGCGCTACGGCGAAGCGCATGCGCCGATGGACGAGACGTTGACGCGCTGCGTACTCGACATTTCGGGGCGCCCGCACTGCGTCTATAAATCGAGCTTCTCGCAGCCGCGGCTCGGCGAGATGGACACCGAGATGTTCCCGCACTGGTTTCACAGCTTCGCCCAGACCGCCGGGATCACGCTGCACATCGAGACGCTGTACGGCGAGAACAACCATCACATCGCCGAGAGCATGTACAAGGCGCTCGCGCGCGCGCTGCGCCAGGCGGTCGAGATCGACCCGCGCAAGGGCGATGCGATCCCGTCCACGAAGGGTGTGCTGTGACGATCGTCATCCCAGCGAAAGCTGGGATCGCTTGCGGTGTTTCAGGACTCCCGAGAACCCAGCTTTCGCTGGGATGACGATATGACCATCGCCCTGATCGACTATGGCGCGGGCAATCTTCGCTCGGTGCACAACGCGCTGATCGCGGCGGGCGCGGACGATGTCGCGGTGACCGCCGATCCCGCTGTCGTGGCCAATGCCGATCGCATCGTGCTGCCCGGCGTCGGCGCGTTTGCCGCGTGCATGAACGGGCTGACCGCAATCCCAGGCCTCGTCGAAGCGATCGAGCGCCGCGTCCGCACCGACGGCGCGCCCTTCCTCGGCATCTGCGTCGGCATGCAATTGCTCGCCGACGCGGGCGAAGAGCACGGGAAGCACAGAGGCCTCGGCTGGATCGGCGGGACGGTGCGCGCCTTCGATCCTGCGCCGGGGCTGCGCATCCCCCACATGGGGTGGAATGACGTCATTCCCGCTGCATCTCACCCGGTGATTGCCCAAGGCGAGGCTTATTTCCTCCACGGCTATCATTTCGCGAACACCGCCGACGTGCTCGCAGCGAGCAGCCATGGCGGCACCTTCACCGCCGCTGTTGGTCGCGACAATATGATCGGCGTCCAGTTCCACCCCGAAAAAAGCCAGGCTTACGGCCTTGCGACGCTTGAAAGATTCCTCGCATGGCGCCCGTAGTTTCTGGCCTCACCATCTTCCCCGCGATCGACCTGAAAGCCGGACAGGTGGTGCGCCTCGCCGAGGGCAATATGGCGCGCGCGACCGTCTATGGCGACGATCCGGCGGCGCAGGCGCGACTGTTCGCCCATGCCGGCGCAACGCACCTGCACGTCGTCGATCTCGACGGCGCCTTTGCGGGGGCCAGCATCAACGGCGCGGCGGTCGAGAGCATCATCGCGGCTTTCCCGGGCAAGGTGCAGGTCGGCGGCGGTATCCGCGACCGCGCGGGGGTCGAGCGCTGGCTGGCGCTCGGCGTCGAGCGCGTGATCATCGGCACTGCGGCGCTGAAAGACCCCGAATTCGTCAAATCGGCGGCGCGCGACCTGCCCGGCCGGATCATTGTCGGAGTCGACGCGCGCGACGGGATGGTCGCGACCGAGGGCTGGGCCGATGTCTCCGATGTCCGCGTCGAAGATCTCGCGCGCCGGTTCGAGGATGCCGGGGTCGCGGCGCTGCTGTTCACCGATGTCGGGCGTGACGGGCTGCTGAAGGGCTGCAATGTCGAAGCGACGGTTGCGCTCGCGCGGGCGGTCGATATTCCCTTCATCGCGAGCGGCGGGGTCGCCGACTTGGGCGACATTCACGCGCTGCGCCCGCATGTCGCCGACGGCATCGAGGGGGTGATCACGGGGCGAGCGCTGTACGACGGGCGGCTCAATCTGGCCGATGCGATTGCAGCGGGCGCGGCATGAAACACGCCTCACTTCCCAGGTTGATCCAATGACCGTCCGCGTTCGCGTCATCCCCTGCCTCGACGTTGCCGACGGCCGCGTCGTCAAGGGCGTCAATTTCGTCGACCTGCGCGATGCCGGCGACCCAGTCGAGGCGGCGCGCGCCTATGACGCCGCGGGCGCCGACGAGCTATGCTTCCTCGACATTTCCGCCAGTCATCAGGGCCGCGGCACGTTGCTCGACATGGTCAGCCGCACCGCCGAAGTCTGCTTCATGCCGCTGACCGTCGGCGGCGGGGTGCGCAGCGCCGACGATGCGCGCGCGCTGCTGCTTGCGGGCGCCGACAAGGTTGCGGTCAACAGCGCCGCGGTAGCGCGCCCCGAGCTCGTTGCAGACATCGCCGACCGCTTCGGCAGCCAGTGCGCCGTCGGCAGCATCGACGCGCGGCGCGTCGCCTATGGGCGATGGGAGATTTTCACCCACGGCGGGCGCACCCCGACCGGAATCGATGCGCTCGAACACGCCGTCCGGCTCGCCGCGCTCGGCGCGGGCGAACTGCTCGTCACCAGCATGGACCGCGACGGCACCAAGGATGGCTACGACCTCGCGCTGACCCGCGCGATCGTCGACGCGGTCAGCGTGCCGGTGATCGCATCGGGCGGCGTCGGCAACCTCGACCATCTGGTCGCGGGCGTGATCGACGGCGGCGCCAGCGCGGTGCTCGCCGCCAGCATCTTCCACTTCGGCGAAGCAACGATCGCCGAAGCCCATGCGCGGCTCGCGGCGGCGGGATTGCCGGTGCGCGTGCATTAAAGCATCGGGGGCTGGCCATGCCGCGGCGTGGCTGCAATAGATGCCCGATGACCACCAAACTCCGCCTGTCGCGCCGCGCCAACGAACTTTTTCCGATCCTCGGCTTTATCGCCGCGCTCGCCAGCCTGGCGATGCCGCTCAATGCCTGGCTCGTCGCCGTCATCCTGATGGGCGCGGTGGTCGCGGCGGTGCATCATGCCGAGGTGATCGCGCACCGCGTCGGCGAACCGTTCGGCACGCTGATCCTCGCGCTCGCGGTGACAGTGATCGAGGTCGGGCTGATCCTCACCCTGATGCAGGCCGAACCCGAAAAGGCGCAGACACTGGCGCGCGACACGGTGTTCGCGGCGGTGATGGTGATCGTCAACCTGCTGCTGGGGCTCTGCCTGCTCCTCGGCGCGATCCGCCATCACGAACAGCGCTTTCAGCGCACCGGCATGGGTGCCGCGCTGGCGACGCTGACCGTGCTGACCGTCGTGACGCTGGTGCTGCCCAATTTCACCTCGAGTGCCCCCGGTTCCTATTACACCCCGGTCCAGCTCGGCTTTGTCGCGGCGGTGTCGCTGATCCTCTACGGGACCTTCGCGCTGGTGCAGACCGTGCGCCACCGGGACTATTTCCTTCCCGACGACGACACCGATGCCGATGGCGACGGGGTGCCCGACGCACACGCCGAACCTCCGACCATCCAGCGCACCGCCATGTCGGGCGCGCTGCTGCTCGCCAGCCTGGTCGCCGTCGTGCTGCTCGCCAAAAATCTGTCGCCGGTCATGGGCCTGCTGCTCGCCGACTGGGGCGCCCCGCCCGCGGTGCTCGGGGTGCTGATCGCGGCGCTGATCCTAGCGCCCGAAGGATTGGCGGCGGTGCGCGCGGCAAAGGCCGACCGGCTCCAGACCAGCATGAACCTCGCGCTCGGCTCGGCGCTGGCGACGATCGGCCTGACGATCCCCGCGGTTGCTGTGCTGTCGATCGTCACCGACCTGCCGATCAGCCTTGGCCTCGACGCCAAGTCGACGGTGCTGCTGTTCCTGTCACTGATCGTCGCGTCGCAGACACTGGCGAATGGGCGCACCACGGTATTGCAGGGCGTGATCCACCTGATGCTGTTCGCAATTTACCTGTTCACGACCTTCGTGCCGTAAAGGCAGTGCTTGAAGGGTTTCACGCGAAGACGCGAAGGCGCGAAGAATATGCTCGCCGCGAAGCGGCTTTCTATCTCCATGCTGCGCCATACCGCAGCACCTGGTGGGAATGGGACCTTTCGGCTCCGTCCTTTCTTCTTTGCGCCTTCGCGTCTTCGCGTGAACCAAATTCAACCGGCGCTGCTGTAAGTTCAGGTCTTCCGCACGAACACCGTACCCGCGCTATAACCCGCGCCGAAGGAGCAGATCAGCCCCGTATCGCCTGCGACCATATCCTCATGGTTCAAATGAAAGGCGATGATCGACCCCGCGCTCGACGTGTTGCCATAGGTGTCGAGCACCGTCGGGCTTTCGTCGTCGCTCGCTTCATGCCCCAGCACGCGCTGCGCGATCAGCCGGTTCATGTTGGTGTTCGCCTGATGCAGCCACAGCCGCCGCATGTCGCTGCCGGTCAGCCCCAGCACATCCATCTGCTCGACGATCATGTTCGCGACCATCGGCACGACCTCCTTGAACACCTTGCGGCCTTCCTGGACGAACAATTTGTCGCTCTTCGGCCCGTCCTGGTCGATGCCGCCATGGGCGCGGTTGAGGAAGCCGAAATTGTTGCGGATATTGTTCGAAAACACCGTCTTCAATTTGGTGCCGAGGATGTCCCAATGCCCCGCAGGCGCGACATCCTTGTCCTCGATCAGGATCGCGGTCGCAACGTCGCCGAAGATGAAATGGCTGTCGCGGTCGCGCCAGTTCAAATGCCCCGAACAGATTTCCGGGTTCACCACCAGCACGCTCTTCGCATGCCCGGCGCGGATATAATCGGCGGCGGTCTGGATGCCGAAGGTCGCCGACGAGCAGGCGACGTTCATGTCGAACCCGAACCCCTCGATCCCCAGCGCATCCTGGATTTCGACCGCCATCGCCGGATAGGCGCGCTGCATGTTCGACGCCGCGCACAGCACCGCGTCGACATCGGCGGCGTCGCGTCCGGCGCGCGCCAGCGCATCCTTCGCCGCCGCGACGCCGATTTCGGCGAGGATCGACAGCTCGTCGTTGCTGCGTTCGGGCAACCGCGGCGCCATATGCGTTGGATCGAGGATGCCCGCCTTGTCGACGACGTAGCGCGACCCGATGCCGCTTGCCTTTTCGATGAATTCGACGCTCGACTCGGTCAGTTCGGCAACCTCGCCCTTTGCGATGGTCTGCGCATTTTCCCTATTGTGCAGTGCAACATACGCGTTAAAACTGGCGACAAGTTCTTCGTTGGCGATGCGTTCGGCGGGGGTGAAAAGGCCGGTGGCGGAAATGACCGGCTGCGGTGCGTGCGACATGATGGGCCTGCGTGTTTTTTGTTTTGGGGCACGCTGATTAGGCCCGGTTGCGGCACGGCGCAACGCCCCTCGACAGGCTGAACAGATGCCGACACCATGGTTAACCGGCCACTAACCATTTTGGTGGCAGACTGGCAGATGCAGGCCTCCGGGGGGATGGCTCCCTGGGTGCCGTGCGGGAGCATGACCATGGCGACGCGTTCGGGACCGGCAGCAGGCGACCTGTCGATATCGGAAATCAAGGAATTTGCGGGCTTTCCAGCGGCGACGCAGCGGTATATCCGCCGCTCGCTCGACATCGGCCTGGAACGCGACGACGCGATCGCCCGCTGGTCGCGCGATATGGTCGAGGAAACCGCGATCCGCGTTCAGGCCCGCGTCTATCAGCGGATCGGCGACATCCGCGCCCATATCCCCGACGACAGCGGCCTCGACGCGCTCGAAGGTTTCATGGCGCCGCTCGTCGCGGTGTCGGCGTTCGATCTGGGGCAGGACCGGCTGCCGGGATTCGCCTCCTACCGTTTCCTCTACGAACGCCTGCTCGGCGCGCATGCGCGGCCGTGGCTGCCCGGCGCCTTCTGCGCCGCGGCGTCGCTGCCGCACCTCCACCCCGACAAGCGCCGCCTGCTGCTCCAGTCGATCAGCGAAGCCGCGGCGACCGCCCCCGGCTGGTCGGCGCGCGAACCGAGCTTCTATCCCGAATGGGTCGACAAGATCGACGAGACCAAGGCGGCGAATTAAAGGGGCGCCGGCTTCCAATTGTTCGTCATCCCGGACTTGATCCGGGATCCATGACGACGGCGCGGGTATGGATCCCGGATCAAGTCCGGGATGACGATGAGGAGTAAATCCTCCTTGTCGCGCAGCGATGGGGAGGTGGCAGCGCGAAGCGCTGACGGAGGGGCCTTGGCGCTGCCGTCGCTGCCCCTACACCATTCGCTTCGCGAGCGGCCACCTCCCCATGGCTTCGCCACACGGAGGATCAAACGGCAGCTCCCACTCGAAACCCGCCGTCAGGCCTCTATCATATCAGCGCCCGGTACAATCCGAACGCGCTCGTGGCGGTCAGTACCACGCCGACCATCACCAGCATGACCTTCGGCGAAAAACGCTTGGCCATATAGGCGCCGAGCGGGGCGGCCGCGACGCCGCCGATGATCAGCCCCAGCGTCGGTCCCAAAATTTCCTCGAACCCCAATTGCCAGATGAAGGCGATCGACACCGACACCGCGAGGAAAAACTCGACGCTGTTGACGGTGCCGACGATCTTGCGCGGCTCGCCGCCCTGCACCAGCAGATTCGAGGTGACGACCGGCCCCCAGCCGCCGCCGCCCGCCGCGTCGAGAAAGCCGCCGACCACTGCCAGCGGGGCGACGACCTTGGGCTTCGAGATTTTCGGCGGGTACAGCAGACCGCGGACCAGCAGCCAGAGGCCAATGAGCACGAGATAACCGAGCACGAACGGCTTGACGATGTCGGCGTGCAGCGAGGTCAGGACATAGGCGCCCAGTACCCCGCCGATCACGCCGGGGATGAGCAGCCGCCAGAACAAGGTCCAGTCGATATTGCGGTGGAACAGGTGGCTGAGCCCCGAGGCGCCGGTGGTGAAAATCTCGACGACATGGATGCGCGCCGACGCGGTCGCCGGCGGCACGCCGAGCACCGCGACGAGCAGCGTGTTGCAGATTACCCCGAACGCCATGCCGAGCGCGCCATCGACGAGTTGCGCGGCGAAGCCGATAAGGATGAACGGGAGGATCGCCGACAGGTCGAAGGACAGAAGCTCGTGCATCGAATCATCCCAACTTATTTAGTTGACAACTGGCTGCCCAATTTCACGCCGGCGCGCCAGTGCAAATTTTCTGGGGGCGGCGAAGGGAATTGTTTGCGCGCCGGGACGACGGGATCGGCCAGCCGCGCTAACGCGCCATGTCTTCGGGTAGATGGTCGCGGGCGTAATCGATGAAGGCGCGCAATTTGGGCATCACTTGCTTGCGACTGGGATAATAGAGGAACAGCCCCGCGGTCGACACCGCGCGGTCGGCGAGGATGACCTCCAGATCGCCGCGCTCGATATGTTCCTGCAGCACCGGCTCGGCGGTCATGCCCAGCGCGACGCCGCTGCGCACCGCCATGATGATCGCTGCCTGGTCGTTGACGATCACCGGGCCGGTGACCGGAACTTCGACCTCGCGATTGCCCTCCATGAAAGACCAGGGGATCAGGCCGCCGCTCGCCAGGCGCAGCCGCACGCAGCGGTGCTGGCGCAGCTCGGCGGGCGTTTGCGGCCGGCCGTGGCGCTCGAAATAGGCCGGCGCGCCGAACACGGTGAAGCGGAACGGCCCGGTCAGGCGGATCGCGATCATGTCGGCGTCGAGCGCCTCGCCCATCCGCACCCCGGCGTCGAAGCCGCCCGCGTTCAGGTCCGACAAAGCATCGTCGCCGAAAATCTCGAGCTCGATCTCGGGATAGGTGTCGCAAAATCCCGCGAGGATCGGTTCGAACATCGGCTGCACGGCGCCGCGCATCAGGTTGATGCGCAGGCGTCCCGCGGGCCGGTTGCCGAGGTTGCGCGCCGCCTCATACGCATCGGCCAGCCCGGCATAGGCGGGCGCGGCGCGTTCGAGGAACATCTCCCCCGCCTGGGTCAGGCCGACGCTGCGGGTGGTGCGCATGAACAGGGGGGCGCCGACGCGCGCTTCCAGCGCCTTGACGCTCTGGCTGATCGCCGAGGGCGAGACGCCGAGATCGGCGGCCGCGGCGGAAAAGCTTCGCCGTTCCGCGACGCGGAGGAAAGCTTCGATCCCGTCGAGCGCCCCATGGGGGATTGTTAAATCCTGCTTCAAGGCACTTGCAGATTATAGAGGATTATCTATTTGCGCAATCGCATCTAAAAAGGTTGCACAAGAAAACGAAAGGAACCTCTCCCATGACCTATCAGCTCTCCGCTTTCCGCCGTTTCCCCTCCGCTTTCGCCATCGTCGCGGCGTCGGCGCTCGCCTTCACCGGCCTCGTCGCCTCGACCTCGCCGGCCTATGCCAACAGCGGCGACTATCGCTGCGCGGGCCTTGCCGACCAGGCCGGTAACGCCGCCGAAAAGGCCAGCGGCAGCGACCAGCAGAACGCCAAGCGTTTCGTCGCCACCGGCAAGAAGCTGTGCGAAGCCGGCAACGAACGCGCCGCCGCCAAGCAGTTCCGCTCGGCGCTGAAGATCGCCGGCGTCGCCGAACTCGAAACCGACAGCCAGATGGCCGCCCGCTAAATCGCCATAAGCCAGGCCATCGATCTCCGGCCCGTCCTCTCCCTCTCCCCGACGGGCTCCACAACTGGGGCGGCATCCAAACGGAGCCGCCCCATTTATTTTGCGCGCTTGCCCCGCCGTGCAATGCCGCGATAGCTGTCGCGATGACCTCCGACACCCCCGCTCCGCTGCTCAGGGACCTGCTCGGGCCGGTGGCGCTGGCGGCGATCGCCGCGGCCGGCCGGGCCGCTTCGCCGCGCTTCGACGCCGCGGCCTTCCTCGACGCTGCCGGTCACGGGCTCGAACCGCTATCGATCATGGCGCGCGTCCGGCACATCGCCGACGCGCTCGGCGCCGCACTCCCCGCCGACTATGCCGCCGCGCTCGCGATCGTGCAGGCGATGGCACCGCAGCTGACGCGCGGGTTCCAGGCAGTCGCAGTCACCGAATTCGTCGCGCGCCAGGGTCTCGGCGATTTCGACCGGTCGCTGGCAGCGCTCTCCAACCTCACGCGCTACGGCACCGCCGAATTTGCGATCCGGCCCTTCCTGACCCAGGATGCCGATCGCGCGCTGGCGACGATGGCGAAATGGGCATTGGACGATAATGAGCATGTCCGCCGCCTCGCCAGCGAAGGCAGCCGGCCGCGGCTGCCATGGGGCGCTGGGGTGCCCGCGCTGAAGGCCGATCCGGTGCGCGCGGCCCCGATCCTCGAGGTGCTACGCGCCGACCCCAGCCTTTACGTCCGCAAATCGGTCGCCAACCATCTCAACGACATTGCCAAGGATCGCCCCGACTGGCTGGTCGATCGCCTCGCCGCATGGCCGCAGGGCGACGCACGCACCGACTGGATCGTCCGTCACGCGCTGCGCACCCTGATCAAACGCGGCGATCCGCGCGCGCTCGCGCTCGTCGGGGTCGCGCATGGCGCCGCCGTCGCGGTGGCGCGCTTCACGATCGAACCGTCCGCCGTGCGGCTGGGCGACCCGATCGCCCTCGCCGCCGAGCTCCGCTCCGAAGCGGCGGCGGATCAGCGGCTCGTCGTCGACTATCGCATCCATTATGCCCGCACGGGCGGCAAGACCGCCGCCAAGGTGTTCAAGCTTCGAACCTTCGAGTTGGCGGCGGGCGACACGGCGACCCTGGGATTACGGCAGACGATCCGCGATTTCACCACCCGCCGCCACTATCCGGGGCGCCACGATGTCGACCTGATCGTCAACGGCGTGACGATGGCACGCGCCGCCTTCGACATCCTGCCGCCACCCTAGCGCGCAGCGGCACTACCGGCGGCGATATCGGAAGTACCACACTTCATGTGCCAAGTCAATCATACTATTGAAATAGAATGATTTTTCGCAGAATTTTGACCTCGAAAAATTGGCCAGCAATCACCCAGCAATCACCATTTCCATGAGCATTAAGAGCTTCGTGTCATGGGGCAAAGTGTCGTCCATGCGATTTCTCCTTGGACTATCGCGGCGACGCTCCGAGACGAAGATTACCGGTTCGAATCGTCGCGGGGCATCCAGATTTTCTGTCTAAGTTGCTGTTAAATAAGTGGAAATAGGGCCTCGCGCTCGACCTCCTCCCTCATCTCCTCCCTCAGACGGCTCCTTCAGCAATGGCGAAGGATAGCGGATTATGGGGTAAAAATCTCTGGGCGCATGCGATCTATGACTGCGCGTGGACCGATGATCCCTTCGCCGAGGCTGGCAGGTTTCACGTCGCGGTCGAAGTTTCGAGCGTCATTCGCGCCTCCAAGGACAACCTCCGCATCGCTTGGGCCGAGCGCCGCTTCGGGACGGGAGCCTCATCGAGCGCTCGCGCTGGTCTGCGGTCGTCAACGTCACGATATAGCCGCCGCGCACTTCCGACGCGATCACGAGGAATTGGCTCGGGCCTTTGAAGCCTATGCTCTGTAGCGATCCAGACAAATAATTGGTGTTCATTCACAGGCCGGGACCGCATCCGCGATCAGCCTGTTGGGCCTCTATTTAACCCGTCAATCTACGAGGTGCACCGTTCCCAACCCGTTCCCCAAAAGCCAAGAGAGGCCCGAAGCCTAAATCCGTCGTCGAGGTACCCCGAGCCCTTGTTTACAGAATGGATAACCACTTGGACTTAGTCGGCGAGTGCGAGCGGCAGGCTTGCGGGGTGGCGGATCGAGAAGGCCGGCTCGGCGACGACGGGCGGGAGCAGGTCTTCGAAAAGTTGCCGTTGTCGGGCAACTCCGCCGAGACGGGTTCGCGCGATGCATTTCGGCGCCGATATGATGCGCAATGAGGCGTATGATGCGTTCGGCCTGCGCCGGGGTCAGCACCTCATCGGTGGGCGTACGCCGGCTATCGAAGCGATCGATCCATAGTCGTCCGTCAGCATTGAGGATGACTTGGGTGTAATTGGGCTCGTCGAGCCATGCACCGATCGCTGTACCGAGCGCGCTTCGCAGCATCGAGGTGCTGCGGGCATGCACTGAAGTGGTCGGTGAGGTCACTGATCGTCTCCGGGTCAAGGCGCCGCGGTCGGCGTCGGAGACGGGTAAAGAATGCTAAGAACGGCGGGCCGCAACAGCTATTCACGGCGGTCGTGCGCGTGGCGGCGAACGGATAACTAAGGGTAGGCCGAGCCGACCTCCGATCGCTGACATTCGGACGATTTCATAAATCACAGGCTGATTGAACGAATCGGTCGCGATGCTGAACAAAGCGGATCGAAAATTCTTGGCGACAGCGTTCCTGTTTCTCGGTCGGGCTGCGTCTTTCTATTCGGGAAGAGGAGGTGCAAGCTACGCCATTGAGTGCACGCCGCACAGATTTGGAGGCTCTCAACACGGCCTACCGGCCGGCGTTGGTGAGCTATTTTGTGCGTCGCGTACACTCATCGGCGGATGCCGAGGATTTGACGCAGGAGGTTTTTATTCGTCTCGCCGACGCCGATCTCGAGACGATTGAAAGGCCGGAAGCCTATCTCTTTTCGATAGCAGCCAATCTGTTGCGCGACCGCTCGCGCCGCGGACGCGTCCAGTTCAATATCAAGGAAGAATATGGTCAGCAGCCTGGGCTCGGTGTGGAATTCCTCGACCCGCATCGGGTCGCAGAGGGGCATGATATGCTCCGCGAATTATACGCCGGGCTTGCAGAATTGCCCGAGCGCACCCGTCGCATTTTCGTCCTTTACCGGATCGAGAATGTGGAGAAAAAGACGATCGCCGCTCAATTCGGAATTACAGAGAACGCGATCGAGAAGCAGGTTCGCAAGGCCATGGGATTTCTGATCGAACGGCTGGGGAGGCGGTTATGAACGATTTCGACGAAATTTGTTCACCGATGGCAGAGCAGGCCGGCGAATGGTGTCAGATCGTTGCCGAGCGTCCGCTGTCGCCTCTGGAATCGGCCGACTTTGAGGTGTGGCTCGATGCCGACGCCGAACATCGGGCCGCCTTCGAGCGCGCGAGTTTCATCTGGCGTGCGCTTGATGGCCGCGCGGCTCCGCCCGAGCTTGTCGCGATGCGGATGGATGCGTTGTCGGCGCTAGCTGGGCAAGACGATACGCCAGATCCCGCTTGGTGGCGGCGGCCGCTGTTTCGGCGAACGGGTTTCGGAGCACTGGCCGCTTCTCTCGTGGCCACTATGACCTTCGCGCTATTCCCACCAGCGCCGGCATCTTCGGCTGTCGAATATGCGACCTCGCTCGGGGAACGACGAGTGGTAATGCTCGGCGACGGTTCCCGCCTTTCGATGGATGCCGCGTCTGAGGTTTCGGTCGCCTACTCAAAAGACCGGCGGGAGCTGGAGTTGAAGTCTGGCCGTGCAAAATTTGATGTCGCCAAGGATCCGCTCAAGCCTTTTACCGTCGTCGCTGGAAACAAGATCATCGTTGCGACCGGGACGTCGTTCAGTATCGAAATGCTGAATGGCGAGGTAAATGTGGTGCTCTTCGAGGGGCATGTTGCCGTCCTGAACCGCTTGACCAAGCGGCCTGCGGCGATCCCGTCTGGCGGTAAACTCGGTGCTGCCGATCAACTTCTCCAACCTGGGCAAGAACTGTCGCTGCCCGATAGTGGATTCGCCAAGCTCACCGACGTCGACCCGGGGCAGGCACGGAGTTGGGAGTCCGGACAGTTAAGCTTTGCAGATGAGCCGTTGGCGCAGGCAGTCGAGCGTATGAATCGTTACTCTCGGAGCAAATTTGCCGTGGGCGACGCGGCAGCCGCCAAGCTGCAGATCAGCGGTGTTTTTAACTCGGATGATGTCGACGGATTCGTATCTGGCGTGACTGAGGTTTTCCCAGTCGAAACCGTCCGTCGCGGTGGCAAGGTAGTCTTCGTGACAAAAAAGTGAGATTTTTCTGAATTCCTTTTCCTGTTTCATCTCCGGGCTGCGTCGAAAGTTCGAAGGCCAAGAAAATATGCGGCCTCGAACTTTAGGGGGATATAAGATGGGGACCAACCTGATCCGCTCGATTCTATTGGCTTCGGCAAGCGTGACCGTGGCGACCGCAGTGCTGCCGACGGCCGCCTATGCTCAAGATGCAAGTTATCAAGTCGACATCCCGGCGCAGTCGATGGGTGATGCGCTGCGCGCTTTGGGCCGAGCAACCAAGCAGAATGTCGTATTCGATGGATCGGTGGTTCGCGGTAAGCGCAGCGTAGCAGTGCGGGGCCGCATGAGCGCCGGCGACGCCCTGCAGAAGATGCTCGCAGGATCTGGGTTGGTTGTTTCTCGCGGCGCTCGCGGCGCGCTTATGGTTCAGGTGGGAAACGTCAGCGCGGCCCCGGCTCGTGATGAAGCTTCGGCGGGCGGCACCAATATAACCGTTGCCCCTTCGGTCGCCGCGACCGAAGCCGAGCCGATTATCGTCACAGGCTCGCGGATTGCTGGTGCCGCGCCCGCCGCTCCCGTCATTAGGGTCACTGCGGAGGAAATCCGCAGAGCTGGTCAAAACGACCTTGGCGAAGTGGCGCGCAGCTTACCGCAGAATTTTGGCGGAGGCCAAAACCCCGGGATTGGAAATTCTCAAGGCGCGGCGAATGAAAACGTCAACGCCAATGGCGCATCGACTTTCAACCTGCGCGGTATCGGTCCCAACGCGACACTGACGCTGATCAACGGCAATCGCTTCGCCTACAGCAGCGTCAATTCGGTGATCGACGTCAGCGCCATTCCTATCGCGGCGGTCGACCGTGTCGAGATCGTGGCCGACGGAGCATCGGCCATCTATGGCGCCGATGCAGTCGCCGGGGTCGTGAATATTCTTCTCAAGCGCGACTATGAGGGGGTGTCGACCAGCGCGCGGCTCGGCCTGTCGACCGACGGCGGCAATTTCCAGCAGCAATATAATCTTCTCGGCGGATCGCGCTGGTCGGACGGCGGCATCATCGCGGCCTATGATTATTCGCACGGTACCGCGATCCGGGCGAAAGATCGCAGCTATGCGTCCGCCAATAACCCCGATTCCACGCTCTTCCCTGCCCTCCGCCGGCACGCGATGCTGCTGAGCGGTCACCAGTCACTTGGCGGCGGCGTTACCCTGGCTGCCGATCTTATTTACAAGCGGGGAAGCATGAAGTCCGCGACTGGTTTCACGGTCGCCCAGCCGCTCCGAAACTCAGGGCTTGAGGCCCGCACGAAGTTCGAAACATTCGGTGTCGCACCGACGCTGTCCGCCGAACTGTCGGCCAGTTGGAAGCTGAAAGCGGGCGCGTTTTTCGGCACCGACACGACCGATGGCATCAGCCAGAATTTCAGCGGTGGCGCTCCGAGCACTGCGACCGCGCGGCATTTCTTCAACCGGAATATCGCGGTGGAGGCGGGATTGGAGGGGTCGCTGTTCGAGCTCCCCGCGGGCCCCGCGCGACTGGCCTTTGGCGGCGGCTATCGCACCAACCGTTTCAAATCCGAAATAGGGACGCGCAGCTTTTCACGCTCGCGCCGCAATCACTTCGCCTATGGCGAGCTTCTGCTGCCAATCGCGGACCCCGATCAGGATCTGGCCTTTGCGCACCGCGCTTCGCTGACCGGCGCGCTGCGCTATGAGGATTATTCGGACTCCGGCGACATTGTCACCCCGAAGCTGAGCTTCGTCTACGATCCGGTCGAGCAGGTCCGGCTGGGGGTGTCGTGGGGCAAGTCCTTCAAGCTTCCAACGCTCTATCAGCAATATTCAGGCTATGTTGCGCTGCTCGTGCCGGTCGGCGGCTTCGGGCAGGGATTTCCCGCTGGATCGACCGTCGCTTATGCCCTTGGGCCGAACGACCAGCTCGAACCTGAACGCTCCGAAAACTGGACCTTCAGCGCGACCGTGAAACCGGTGCCTGGCTTGGAGGTATCGGCAAGCTATTTCAGGATCGACTATAAGGATCGGGTTGCGCCGCCGCTGGCCTCCGGCGCCGGGGTTCTGAACAATCCGATCTTTGCGGACCTCGTTACCTTCAACCCTGCGCCTGCCCTGCTCGACACCATCTTCGCGGGTGCCGATGGCGGGCTGCAGAATATCACCGGATCTCCCTACGACCCGGCCCGCGTCGTCGCCTTCCTCGATGCCCGCGATCGCAATATCGCGCGGCAGAAATATCGCGGCGTCGACATCGCCGTACGATATGATGCCGAGCTTGGCAGCGACCGGCAGCTAAGCCTGAACGCTGGAGCCACATGGCTCGACAGCAACCAGCAATTGCTTCCCGGCCTGCCGGTGACCGACCTTGCCGGAACGATCTTCCGCCCGCCGCATCTTCGGGCGCGCGGCGGGCTCACGCTGAGCGACAAGGCGTTTTCGCTCGCGGCCTTCCTCAATCACAGCGCGAGCGTCACGGACAATCGTCGTCCGGCAGCCGTCAAACTTAGCGGATCGACAACGCTTGACCTGACCGGCCGATTGCGGCTCGGCGCAGGCACGGAAGTCGCGCTGAGCGCACAGAATGTGTTCAACAGCAAGCCTGAGCCGATCTTCACCACCTCGGCTTTCGATGCACCGTTTGACACGACGAACGGGTCAGCAATTGGCCGCTTCCTGAGCGTCACGGTTCGGCATGACTGGTAGCATCCGCCTATTGCCGCTCCTATTGTTCGTCAGTCTCGGGAATGGAGGGACGGTCTTCGCGACGGAAGGTCGGCGATGGACGGTCGAAGATGTGGTGACCGTCCCGGCGGATTTCGATTTGAGCTTGGCGAGCGACGGCAAGTCGCTCGCCTATCTCGAGCGGCGAGCGGATCTCGAAACGAATGAGACTGTCTCGATCCTGCATCTGCTTGACCTGCGCTCGCGCGTCCCGCGCGAGATACTCCGGGCAGCAAGCGCAGGACAGCTGCGGCCATTGCCGAAAGGCAAGGGCTGGAGCGTCCTGCTCGATCGGGGCGATGGCCTTCAACTCTATGAGTTTGATGCGCAGGGTACGATCAAACCGCTGCTGGTGCGCGAGGCAGACATTACGGTCGGCCAGACCGAAGGCGGGCTGTTTGCAGTTCGAAGCGGAGCGCCGCGCCGGATCGGCATTCTGTATCACGACTGGTCTCCCGACGGACGATGGCTCTGGTACGCCACGCTCAAGCCGAATTCGAATCCCGTCGATGTTGTCATCGACGACGCGGTGGTTAGCCAGCGGAATCGGCGCCGTGCGCCGGTCAAGGCGATGGTCGAATTGCGAATACGGTCGGCCTCGGGCGAAGACTGGCTCGTGGCATCGCGGCCATCGGGCGACCGGCTCGCTTTCTATTATGGCGGAAATGTCGAATGGACCGACAAAGGGCCGCGCTACCAATTAGAGCAATCCGATGCGGAGCGGGCCGAAGGCATCGAGGCTTTTGCCTGGAGCTTTGCCACCAAGGCCAGCCGCCCCATCGATGAAAGCTCCGGTTTCCCGGTGATCGGCCTGGTGCGCGGCCCGAATGGCGGGACCCTCGCCAGCGAGGGTTTCGGCAGCACGCTTACCCTCACTGAGACGCACGCCGATGGCCGAAAAACTCACTATGGTCGCCAGCCCTATTACATCGGCGACCCGCGCTCGGCGGGAAATTGGCTCTCCCGTGACGGGCTAAGCGCGCTGCTGGGCGTGCGAACGATGTCGCATCCACGGTACGGGTTGGTCCTGCTAACAGGTCGACGCGCAAAGCCGCTGATCCGGCCCGGCAGCTTCACGGCCTGCGATTTTCGTCAGGATCTCGCGTGGGGCATTTGCGTCGAGGAAGGTCTGAACCAGGCTCCACGGTTCGTCCATGTCGAACCGAACGACGGGCGCGTGCAGGCCATCGCTCCGCTCTCCCCTGCCCATGATTCGATCGCGCCGCTGCGCGTCACGCCCCATCAATGGACAAACCGGCTCGGCTACCGATCGACCGGATTCATCGTCTGGCCTCGCGATTACCAGGCGAACAGCCGCTACCCGGCGATCATTATCACCCATGGCAGCGATGCGGACGAGCGCTTCGCGAACGCCGATTTGCAATGGAACTACTCCGCTCAGATGTTCGCCGAGCGCGGATATGTCGTCATTCTCATGAACGACCCCTCGGCGCGGCAGCAGGCTGAGCTGTGGAACGCCTATATGATATGGTCGGGCGGCCCAGGCACACTCGGCCCCGAAAAGCTGCGCGAGCTTATCTGGCTTAACGGCGTCTATAGTTTTGAAGACGCGATCGCCGAGTTGGCAAGCCAAGGCATTGTCGATCCCGACCGTATTGGCATTGCGGGATACAGCCGGGGATCGCAGATGGTGAATGTCGCCGTGACCCAATCGAACATATTCAGCGCTGCCTCCAGCGGGGACGGGAATTATCTTGAACCCGCATCTTATTCAGATCCGAAAGACGGGTACCACGCCGTCTTCGGCGGCCCACCTTCGGGTCGTTACCTCGACGCCTATCGCCAGCTGTCGCCGTCGCTCCGTGCCGACAAGGCGTGCGGTCCAATCCTCCAGCAGATGGCTTCTCCCTTTGCGGGAGCGATCGATTTTTATGCCGCGCTTCGCGAAGCCAAAGTTCCCGCGCAGATCAGCCTCTATCCTGGCGAGACGACCGCCACCGATGAGACCCATCTGTTTCATATCCCGTCCAATCGGATGCGCGCGATGCGAGAGAATCTGGCTTGGTTCGACTTCTGGCTACGAGATCGGCGCGACCCGGAACTGGAGGACAGAGGCGCATTCGATCGCTGGTCAAAAATGGCGGCGCAATGGCAGCCAGGGTGCACGCGAGCGCTGGGCGCCGAGCGAAGATAGCGTCACGACGCGCCAATGTCCGTCCACCAACTAACCCAGCGGAGAGCAACTCCTGCGCTGCGGGAAGCTGCGCATCGAAGATCCTGCGCAAGAATCCTTGCGGGCTGCATTTGGTCTGCCGTTCGATAATCGGCGGTGGAAGATCGGCGGCGACGCGGTGCGCACCACAACGCGGTCTCCACCGATCCGAGGCCGCTGAGATCGCGTCGCACCCGGCGTCCGCCTCTGCGACGGATGATACGTTCCCAGCCCTCGCAAACAATTTCGACCATGCCCGAACCGGTAAGGTTGGCGGGATCGCGCAACGTCGCGATCGCTCCAAAGTCACTGCCATGCTCCACGCCTGACGGCGGCTTATAGACCTAAATACATCCAGTTTTGGTTCTAGTTTCAATTGCAGTTCAGCAATCGAAAGCCAGAATGGCGTAGCGATTCGCGCTTGTGCGATCGCGTGACCGGGTTTTTGGCACGAATGTCCAGGCTCAGTGCTAAAGGTGTCAGTGTGCACTCTCGACGTGCGCTTTCTATAGCTCGGTCACTCTTTTCGGTCAGGCGCTAAATGAACGCCCGATAATAATTCAATTATAAAATAGAACGCCCTTTCTCCGAAGCATAGCTTGGGACTGCGACTCATTCTGGTCGCATGATCGAAAAGGAAGAGCCATGAGCAAGTTCGAAAACAGCGTCGTCGATCTCGGCGACGCACGCACCGAAACCCGCGGCAAGGGTGTGGAAGGTCCGCTGGACATCCAGACGCTGCAGCGCAGTTATGACGCCGGCATCCAAGCCGACGACTGAGCCCGACGGGCGTGCGGCGTCCCATACGCTGCACGCCACGGCTATCATTGAATGCAATCCTATCGCCTTCGCGCCGACGTTCAGCACTGTCAGTTCGGTGCACAAACGGTCTGCCTCGACCTTTCGACAAGCCGCTATTTTCTTCTCGAAGGCGCGGCATCGGACCATTTGGCTCAGTTCGTTTCCGGCACGGCGGACAATGAGGCGATCAGCTGCCTGCTAGCTCTCGGCCTTCTCGAAGCCGGCACCCGCGCGAGCGCGGCGCCGATCGCTGACACCCCGACAAGAAGTCTCCTCGATCACCGTCAGCCCAAGGCATCACTGCGGCTACTTTATCGGTCGATCCGGGAACAGCGCCGCGCCCAAAACGCGCTCTTGAGCATGTCGCTTGGCGCGCTGCTCGAGCCTACCGGGCTGCCCCGAGCCGACCCTGAGAGCTGCGGCGCTGTCGCAGCGGCGTTCGCGCACGCATCACGTTACCGTGATGCGACCGATCAATGTCTCGTTCGCGGTCTGGCGATGCGCGCGATTCTCGCACGCTACGGCCTTGGCGTAGATCTCGTAATCGGCGTGACGCTGCCTTTTGCCGCGCACTGCTGGATACAGGCGGGGCCCGTTGTGCTGAGCGACGCGTTCGATCGCGTTCGCAATTTCAGACCTCTTTTAACAGCGCAATGAGACTGTCGTACCGCCTTGCCTTGGCACCCTCCGGCAAGACGCTGCCGCCCGGAGATGCTGCGGCCCCTCCCGCATTCGAGCTTCCACAGGCCCGGCTCTGGACGGCCGCGCCTGTGATCGAACTTGGCGGAGCGGGCTGGATCATCGGCCCGGTGTTCCGCCGGGGCATGCCTTCCGGGCGCATCACCGACCTCGACCCTGCGGAATGCCATGCGATCGTCACCACCGGCGGACAGGCGCTCCTCGATCGCTATTGGGGCGGCTATGTAGCGCTGCTGATCGTCGATGACGGCACCCTCTCGGTTCTACGCGATCCTTCCGGCATGATGCCTTGCTATGTGAAACGCGGCGAAAGCCGCGTCACGCTCGCAAGCGACATGACCGCCCTTGCCGCCCGGGGTCAGATCACCTTCGACTATTGCGCGCTCGCACGAATGTTCGCCGGAATTGACGCGATCGGTCGCAGGACGGGCATAGCGGGGATCGAAGAGCTGCTGCCCGGCGAACGCTTGCGCATTACGTCCACCCGAACCCACATCGAGCAGGCGTGGATACCGTGGGATCATGTCTATCCCGTGAAGGGCCGAGGTTTCGAAGAGACGGCTAAAATCTTGGGCGCGACGCTCAACGACAACATCGGCACCTGGTCGACCTGTTTCGACCAAATCCTTGTCGGTGTTTCGGGCGGCCTCGACAGCTCAATCGTTGCGGCGGCGCTTGGTCCCCGTACGCCGCATCTGCGCTGCCTGACGATGGTCGAGCCCGGGACCGACGGTGACGAGCGCCGCTATGTCGACGCGCTCATCCAAAAGCTCGGTGTCCATCTCGATGCGCCCACTTATGACCTCGATGCCGTGAATGTTATGCGGCCGGTACTGCCGCATTTTCCGCTGCCCTTTGCGGCACATTTTTTCCAGGCGATCGCCGCCGAACATCGCCGCATCGGGGTCGTAGAGCCGGTCAGCGCATATTTTTCGGGCAATGGCGGCGACAACGTCTTTTGCAGCTTGAATAGCGCGGCGCCATTTGCCGATCGTTTGCTCGCGAATGGGCCTGGCCCCGGGGTAATCGCGACCGCGCGCGATCTTGCCGACCTGACGGGCTCGGGAATGATAGAGGTCGCCGGCCAGGGCTGGGCGCGCATCTGCCGCCGCCGCGGCGGTCACCGCATACGACGCGACCTTAGCGGTCTTGGCCGCGAAGGAGTCGCCGCCGCTATGGCGGAAGAGGATCGGCATCCCTGGCTGACCGCTCCGCCGGGAACGCTTCCGGGCAAGGCCGCGCATGTCGCGATGCTTGCCCGCGCGCAAAAAAGCATTGAGCTGTATCCGCGGGCCGATGCGCCGCCGCAAATTGCGCCATTGCTATCGCAGCCGATCGTCGAGCTCTGCCTTTCGATTCCCAGCTGGCACTGGGTGCGCGGCGGACGAGACCGTGCGGTAGCGCGCGCTGCCTTTGCCGGTATTCTGCCCGACCTTCTCCTTGAGCGAACTACAAAGGGGAGTCCGAGCGGCTTCATCCAGCGGATTTATGATGCGCAGGGCGCTGCGGCGCGCTCGATGCTCATGGGCGGGCGGCTCGTCGAGGCGGGGGTGATCGATCCCGGCTGGCTCGCGCAAAGCTCAGACGGTGACTGGCAGGATGATGGCCGCCACCTTCGCATCCTGACATTCGCCGCGGCCGAAGCCTGGGTTCGATGGTGGGCCGATCCGGACGACGACGGTCACTAATCGTGCGCAGCCGACTTACTTCCGTCGCATTGTCGCGGCGCCGCTTTACTCATCCTGTCCCATTCGGCGTAACGACCCGCGAACGGCGACGCCGGATCGCGCTTGCCGAGCAGCCAATAGTCGAACCAGGCAATATTTTCCTGCATCGCCTTCAAGCGATTCGACGGAATGTGGAAAATGTGCGTCTCATCGCTAGCCGCGTCTTCGCCCGGATAGAGGCTGATCTGCGCAGGAACCTGAGCGGCGCGCAATGCGGTGTAGAGGTCGATCGACGCCGGGTAAGGATTCGCCATCTGTAACAGCATTGCGCCGCAAGCCTTGTTGCCGCGCAGCGATGGCGTCATCCTTAGATAGTTGGGCAGCGCAGCAGGATCGGTCGGCGGCCCGCCATAGACGGTGTCATATGAGCCCGCGAGGCTTTGGTAGAAGGCAGGCTCAAGATAGCCGCCGTCGCCGCTCGATGCGGCGCGGAACATCTGGGACTGCGTCATCGTAACATTGACGCTCTGCGAACCCCGGCTGTACCCTGCAATGCCAACACGCTTCGGGTCAACGACGCCGGCGCTGATGAGCTCGGATACCGCGTCTTCGAAACTCTCGGTGTCGTTGAGCCAGATGCGGTCCTGAACCTCTCGAGGCGGCCGGTCTTTTGTCTCGTTCACCCAGGTATCATAAATCGCTTTGAAGTCCGCGCTTTGGGTTGAAAAGGGCACATTCATCAGAAGCACGACATATCCGCGCTCCGCGAAAAGCTGCGCGGGAAACTCCCACTGATTCTCTTGGTTCGCGAAACGCTCGTCAGCATCGGTGCCGTGCGTGATCACAATTGCGGGGTAGCGCTTGTCCTTCGCATAGTCGCGAGGCCAGACGATAAAGCCGGTTGCCTTGGTGCCATTCCGGTTGACCCAGATCTTCGGCTCCGTCCGAAGCGGAGCGATCGTCTCATGGTCGGGCGCAACCGAAACGATCCGTTTCGTCGCGCCGCTTGCGACATCTATGCTGACAACGGCCGGAGGCATGTTCTGACTCTGCGCGATGCATACGCCTCGGTCGAGTGTTGCGGTGAAATCGCAGTTATTGAGGCTGGCTTCGCCGCCAATCACGCGCGCTTTTTTCCTATCGATCACGGTGAGGCCGAAGCGCGGATTCTCCACGGTGCGATAGCCCGCGATCGCGCGCTGGCCGTCGACAGACCTAAAGCCGCCCACCGCCCGTCCGTCGCCAACCGCGAAAGGAAAGCGTCCGTAATTTCGCGTGTGGCCGTCGGGCAATTTTTCCACGAGGTCGCGCGTCATGCCGAAGCCCTCCGATGACAGCCGCCCGCCATGTGGCCCCGTTAAACGCCAATAGCCGCGCTTCGCCTTGTCCTCGACAACGCGCGAGACGCCCGTCGCGAGCGACGCGGCCATGGCGACGGACCGCTGCAGCCCGTCGGCGTCGACCTCCATGACGTCGTAATGCACCTCTTCGTTCTCCCAACTGACGAAACTTCGGCCGAAAAAAGTCGAAATGTCGCTGTGTGGACGCTTGGCGAGAAGCCGGTCTTGGCCATCGGAATCCCGCAAGAAAATCGATGCCGTAGCCCGACCGGAAGACCGGCGCTGGGCGCGCTCGGACGCAACGTCTGCATCGTAGCGCATCGTCTGGCGATAGGGTTCGGCATCCAGCACGACATACCAGAGCCATCGTCCATCGGGGGACCAGCTGTAGGAGCGCACCCCAGTGGGCAGCGGTGCGTGTCCATATCCAAGATAGGTGGCGCGCTCGGTATCGCCATAGACCGCGGTTGCGGGGTGAACGACAATGGGCGTGACCGCACCGTCGGCCGCGATCCGGTAAAGTTGAACGCCATTCCCCTTGTCGATCCGCGCGCTCCAGTCGGCCGTTCCAGGAATTTGTTGCAGGTCTTCGATCCAGGCGGCGCGAAGCAACTCGCGCGTCGCCCCGCTCGCCAGATCGACATGGCGAAGGATCGCGACAGTCTTGTCGCTCTCCCGGTCGGCGACGCGCACGACATAGACAGCGGAATCGCCGTCGGCGGCGATCGCAAGCGTGCGGACGTCGGGAACCGTCAACTGGTCATCCAGAGTCCACCCACGATGACCTTCTGCGGCAGCGGGCTGCAGCGCCCCGCCGAACATGGCGCTTCCGGCAAGAAGAAGAGTGCGTATCATGCTCACCACTCCTGCCGCACGGTGAGTCCGAGGAACCGGCCCGCTGGCGAATAGTTGGTCGTGTCGTAAGGCGTTTCGCTGGGCGCCGCGGTTGCAATCGCTGTGGGCTTGGCATTGAAGAGATTGAGCGCCGCAATCGATATCTCGGTTCCGGTGCCAAGACGGACGCCGGCGGTGAAGTCGAGTGTCGTAAAGGCGGGTATCCGAACCGCTATGGCCTGCCGGTCGTCGACAAGCCCGCTCATATGATTGACGAACGCAGCGACCGACACGCGGTCGCTTCCGTAAGATACGCCCCCGCGCGCGCGAAAGCGGGGCGGATGGAAGAGGGTGCCGGCGAGCTTTGTCCACGCCTGACCGGCCAGGATTTGCTGGCGGCTTTTGAGGAAACTGCCGGCCGCTGTCAGCGTGAGCGTCTCGCCGTGACCGAGTTGGATTCGGTAGCGCCCGCCAAGGTCGAAGCCCTGATAGATTTGGCGGGCGATATTGCGGTCGCGATTGTCGATGAAGGCCACCGTCGTCGCGGGGTCGTAGGGCCGTCCCGAGCTGTTCTCAAGCCCGAGCAACGAGCCCGCGATGATGTCGCTGAGAAGCGCGGCACTCGGGTTCAGCGTAATGAGGTCGGCATAGAATGGATTGTCCAGCGCACCGAGGAGCGACGGGATCGGCGTGGCGACGCGGTCGGCGTAATCGATCCGATACCAGGCCGCAGTCAACTCGAGGCCGCGCGCTGGCGTGAGCTGCGCGCTCAGCGTCATATTCTCCGAGCGTTCTGGACCGATCCGGCTATCGGGTCCAGCGGCGAAGACGACGTTTGCGTTCGCGGGATAGCCGCTACCGTAACGGGACGCGCGCCCGAGGATTGCCGAATAGCCGCTATACTGCTGGTAAAGCGTCGGCATTTTGAACGAGCGGCCCCAGGAGGCGCCGAGCCGGAGGATCGAGATCGGCTCCCAGACGATACCCAGTTTGGGAGTAACGATGCTCGGCGCGTCCGAATAGTCCTCGAAACGGAGCGCGCCAGTGAGCGACAGCCGGTGCAGTCCGGCGATATCCTGCGACGGCTGAGTGATCGGAATGAGCAATTCTCCATAAGCGAAGAGATTGTCACGCCGCCGGTCAACATCGCCAGTCGGCGAACCGGCGAAAAAGCTGTTGCGCCGCGCCCCCGCTCCGAAAGCGATCTGCACGTCGCCGCCGGGAAGCGTCAGTAGGGGGCCTTGAAATCCAGCCTCGAGCGCCAGATTGCGGTTGAAAAAATCCTTGTCGACATGGACCAGGCGCTCGCCGCCGACGAAGAGGTCAGTATAGCCTCCCGACCGGTCCGTGCCGAAAAAGCCGCTTGCCTTGAATCGCCATTCGCCGCCGATGTCGATCGCAATGCTCGGTGCGATTCCGAAAATTTCCGACGTGCTGACGCCGTCGATTCCGAGCTGGTCCGGCGGACCATCGGCGGCATAGCCAGTAACCGAGCGCAACCAGCCCTTTTTATAGAGGAGATCGGCGGCGAACGTGACGTTGGATCCGAGCGCCTGATGCCCGCTCACCAGCAGCGAGTGGCGCGAGATCGGCGGGAAAAGCATCGTCTCGGGATTAGCAGCTGACGCATAGCCGCGGTCCCCCGCGCGGATTGGCGACGACCGGCTGTAATCGTAAGCCGCGAGCAAGCCGCCCGATGCCCACGTTTTGCCGCCCAAGAGGCCATATTGCTGCTGGAAATTGCCCCCGTCGGTCGACCCGCCGACACGGGCCATCGCGGAAAGCCCTTCATAGTCGCGCTTGAGCAGAATATTCACGACGCCCGCGACCGCATCGGCGCCGTAAATTGCCGAGGCGCCATCGGCGACGATTTCGATCCGCTCGACCGCCGCTACCGGGATCGCGCTCACATCGATCACTGAGGAGGCGCCGGTATAGGCAAAGCGATTGCCGTTCAGCAGCGTGAGTGTCGCGTTCGAACCGATGCCGCGAAGATTGAAGGTTGAGGCGCCATTGACGTTGGCGTTTTCATTGGGAGCGCCCTGCCCGTTGCCGATGCCGGGATTCTGCCCGCCCCCGAAATTCTGCGGCAAGCTGCGCGCCACCTCGCCAAGATCATTCTGCCCGCCGAGCCGAATGTCTTCCGATGTTACCCGGATCACAGGCGTTGCCGTCGGCGCGCCCGTGATCCGGGACCCCGTCACGACGATCGGCTCGGCCTCCGTTGCGGGGGAATTTTCGGCTAACGTGAGTTTGGAAATGACGACCGAGCCACCCTCGAACCGTGCGGTGAGCCCGCTACTCTTGAGGAGCAACTCAATCGCTTCGCGGCTCGTCAATTCGCCTTTCAGCGGCGGTGCTGTCTTTCCTTCAAGATCGCGCGACGATGCGTAGAGCTCGATATCGGCAATCGTGGCAGCGCTGCGCAGCGCGTCGTCGAGATCCTGCGCGGGCATATCGTAGGGCTGGCGCTGTTGCTGCATGGCCAGCGCAACCGTAGGTGAAAAACAGGTGGCACTGCCGACCAGCAGCGCGACCAACGAACGGGACTTCTTCAACATTATCGCTCCCCCATTTCCTCGGCCGTGCTTCAGGCAGGCGGCCAGTGGGGGTGCGTTGACGGGGCGAAGGGGAGCCCCTTAGTCTTGGGTGAAAAAATTATCGGCGGCGCAGAAGGATGGCTCTCGCCGTGCGTTCGACCCTGAGACCGAACAGGATTGCGATCCGTTCAGCGAAGGCATCGGTCTCGCTGAGATGGAAGCGGCCGGAAACCTCAAGTGCCGCGCTCGCCGCATCGTCGATCACGATCGGGATGACGGCATAGCGATTGGCCTCCGCAACCAGTCGGTCGAGCCTTATCGAACGATATTCGGCCCAGCCTTCGGGCCAGTTCGCGGGAATGTCAGACGCTTGGGCCCTGCCGAGCAGCAACTTGCCATCACGCTGGTAGGTCAGCGGTTTTCCCTGCGACAGCGCGGTCGCAGGACCGGTTTTGGCGTCTGTGCGAACGTCTGCCTCGCCGCGCCGGAGGACCGCGCTGACCGTTCCGGCCTCGTCGAGGCTCAGATCGATCTCGGCATCGTTCGCGATTGCTGCGCCTCGCCCGGCGTCGATGTGGAGCGGTATAGCCTGCTTGGCGATGGAAAGACGGACCCGGCCTTTTACCAAGCGGACGCCGCGGTTGCCGTCTCCGAACGCGACGTCCAGCCGACTGTCGGTATCGAGCGTCGCGCTCGAGCCGTCGGCAAGCCGGAACGTGCGGATCTCGCCGCGCTGCGTCATCAGCGGTTCGGCGGCGCGCGCGGTGGACGCGCTGCCGGGCTGGCCGGGAAGGGAGGCGCCTCCGGCCCCGATTGCTACAATCAGCAGCGCGATTGCCGTCGCGGCGGCGCCCCATGGCAGCCAGCCGCTTACCCGGCCCCGCCGAGCTTCGGCATGGCTCGTTCCGTACCGCTGCGATGTTTTGAGAACCGCCAACGCCGCCATTCGGTGCTCGGCGCGGCGATAGGCTTCGCCATGATCTGCCGACGCGAGGAGCCAGGCTTCAAACTCTCCGCGCAGCGCGCCGGCGTCCTCGCCGCGCATCTTGATCAGCCACGCCTGTGCTACCTCGTCGACGGGGTAGTCGCCGCCGCTTGTGCTGGTCATCGGCCGCCGTCCACCACCTTCGAAATCTGACCGAGCGCTTTCATCATATGATATTCCACCGTCGCGATGCTGATGCCCAGCAGTTCATGTATCTCGCGGTAACTGAGTTCGTCCACCCGGTGCATGAGGAAAACGCGCCGCGTCTTTGGCGGCATGGCGTCAACCGCGGCTTCGTACAATCGCAGCAAGTCCGCCGCTTCGAGGTTCCATTCCTGCGCCGCAGGCGTCGCGCCGTCGCGTTCCTCGCGGAGCGGAAAGAAGGTCGCTCGCGCGGACTTCTGGCGACGCGCGCGATCGATAAGAAGATTTTGGGCGATACGGCGAAGAAACCCGCCCGGATTGACGAGCTGGTGGCGCTGGGCGCTCCCCGCGGCGCGAGCAAAGACTTCCTGCATCAGATCGGGCGCTTCCTCGGATCCCGCTTTGCGGCGCAGGAAATGGAAGAGCGATATGCGATGCGTTCGATATATCGCGTCCAGATCGTGCCCGGCTTCAGGCTGCTGCTCGACCGGCGGCGGACGATCGGCCGGATGGGCATGGCAGGCCGAGGACACCGAAAAAGGGTGACGCGGCGGGGCACGGTCGCCGCAGGTACAGGAAGACACGACATAAATCCCGGAGGCACGAGCGGGTGCGACCGGCGCCTGCCGGATACCCGTCTCCCAGTGCTGTGCCGCCGTTCGGTCGCTTGCGCGGACCATGGTCCGGTTGGGCCGCCGGTCCGAGTGGGGACTGGCGCAAATGATGCCTGGCGAAATATTCCGCGCAGGAGCTGCCAGCGATGCTCGTGCGCGGACGAATCATGTCAATTGTGGGCGGCCCTGACAAGCAAAACGTCACTTCCCTTTCGGCAGCGATCATGGCTGTCGACCCGGATGCCCGGCGAGCGTCCGGGCGTAGGCTGCCGCATCATGCGCGCGCTTCTCATGATAGCCGAGCAGGAGGCTCCGAACGTGCGCCTGTGGTTCGGCTTCGGCGACAGCGTGGGCGATCGCATCATACTCCGCGTCAACATCGGCGAGGATCGCGGCATCGAAATGACGCGATAGCTGAAGCCGGTCTCCAATCGCCGCAATGCTGGCGACGATCTCGCTGTTCGACGAGCGTTCGGCGATAGCCAGGAACAGGTCCGCTACGCGATCGGGATAGGGTTGGTCAGCGGGGACCGACGTTGCCGACCCCTTTGGCGCCGTCGCGAGCGCGGCGAGCAGCAGGATCAGGTGCAGTTCGAGCAGGTCGCGAAACTCGGTTTCGGTCAGGCGATGGACATGGAAACCCTCGCCCGGGGTGAAATCGACCATCCGCTCGCCATTGAGCCGGTAGAGACTGTCGCGCACCGGGGTCATACTGACCCCGAGATCGTCGGCGAGACGGGCCGCCTCGATCCGGGTGCCGCCCGCCCATTCGCCGTTCATCAGCCGACGCTTGATCGCCTCATAGGTCGGCTCGAACACATGCGCCGGACTCATTGGCCGTTCCTTTCGGCAGCGGCGAATTCGGCGACGACATCGGCTTGGTCGGGACGCAATTCGTCGACCGCGCCGATATGATCTGACCGGTCATCGTTCAGCAGGACCGAGGGGCATTGGCCTTCATAATTGCCGAGATTGGGGCGGTGCTGCGCATAGCCGGCGAGCGCCGCCAGTTCTGGCGGAAACGTCCTCGCGACCTCGGGCGGATAGGCGAGCCACAAATTCTCATAGGGCTTCAGCCATCCGAGGCTGTAGCTGACGAGCACGCCGCGCCGGACCTCTTGGCTGAGGTTGGAGCCCGCCCCGTGCGCGGTCGATCCCAAAAAGCAGATCGCTGCGCCGGGCTTGCCTTCGGCGAAAATGGGTGGGCCAAGATCGGTTTTCGCCATTCCCTTCACGCCGTGGCTCTTCGGAAAGATTCGCGTGGCGCCATTCTCTTTCGTGAAGGGCGTCAGCGGCCAGAGGACGTTGACGAGATATTCCTGGGTGCCGTCGGCGCCGCGCCACATGTCCTGGTCGCGGTGGGGAAACTGCCGCACTTCACCGGGATGTATCTCGATCGCTTGCGTGAGGTTCAGCTGGATCCGGTCGCAGCCAGTGCCAAGGATCGTCTCGACGGCGGACAGGATGATAGGGTTGAGCACCAGTTCGGCCATGTGCGGCGACCTTTTGAGCAGGCTGCCGAACCGTTTCGTGCGGCGACCATAGAAATTACCCTCGCAAAAGGGCGTCGCGGCAAAGAGGGGATCGAGATCCCTCGCCAGCGCAAGGACGCGCGCGACCGCCTCGTTGCGCAGGATGCAATAGCCTTTGCGGCGCAGCTCATCGACGAGCAGGCCAGGAAGATCGGCTTCGGTCAGATCCTTTTTCATCGCCCCGGCTCCCCACCTTCTTCGAACTTGAGGACAAGCGGCGCGTAGGTGCCGGTGCGCTGCAATCCGGGGAGCGTGTCCTCGTCGATCGCGATGCTGAGGGCGAGGATCCGGCACGCGCCATCCCGGTGAACCGGACCCAGCGTGCGGCAGGTCCAGCCGAATTTGCTGATCGTGTGATACCAGCCGGCTTCGGCGACACCGACATATTCGCCTATGCCGTGGCGGAGAGCATAGTCCGCGAGCGCGGTGACCAACTGGTTGCGCGCGTCGCGGCGCTCGGCCGGCGTTTGAGCGGGGTCGAGGCAGAAGCGGCTGATCTCCCACACGCCTTCGCCGGACGGGGGCCCGTCGGTGCAAAGGTGCGAATAGATGTCGCCGAGCAGGTGCGGCGCCGTGGTCGGCAACAGCCGCGCCGACGCCCGGTGGCGCAGGTCATCGGGATCGAGCAGGATCAGATAGCGCGCGTCCGGGGTATCGAACTGGTCGAGTTCGAAGCGGCCATCGAGGGCGGGCAAATCCCATTGCAGCTTGTCGATGAAGACCTGCTTGCGAGCGGCGAACATGGCGCGCAGTGCGGCGTCGCCGGGCGCGTCTTGCGCCCGAGAGAGTTGATTGATCATGATATGTCCTTGGCTTGTCGGTGCCAGGATCAGACCATCATTCCCACCGCGCGGCTATGCCCAGAAATGGGCAATCCCGGGACGATTTATGTGCGAGCGTCAGAGCGGGCGCCACCAATCATAGACATCCGAAAAGCCGATGATCCCGTCGAACAGGGCGCAGAGGATCAGCATTTGCCGACACGGCACCGAATAGCGCTCGCGCGCGATTTTGAGGTGGCGGACCACGGTCTCTTCGCTGATGCCGAGGATGCCGGCGGTCTCGCCGGCGGTCTTGCCGCGCGCCGACCAGAGCACACATTCACGCTGGCGCTCGGTCAGCGTCGCGCGGCGTGTATATGCGCCGGTCCCGATGAGCCGCCGCGCCGCGGCGAGGGCAACGGCACCGACGATCTCGGCGGCATGGAGCATCTCGAGCGGAATCCTGGCATTGGGAGCGACGGCAAAAGAGCAGCTTCCGGTGGCTTCGCCGGGCAGGTGCCGCGGCACCGTGAAGCCGTCACCGACGCCGCTCTCGCGGGCGACCTTCAGCAGTTGCCGGTCGCCGCGCGAGAGCGGGATGTAATGGTCGACGTCGCGCCATTGGAAACCCGTCATGGATTTTTCGCCGGCGCGGCGGATCGGGTCGGTGCCGCTCAGGTCAAAGCCGACATAGACATTGGCCCAGGCGTCGGGATAATTATGCACGAGCATCGATGCGGCTTCGCCGCCGCCGCGGCGGTCGAAGGCGAGCGCGAAAAGATCGAATCCCATGCGGTCAGCGGCGTTCGAGAGGGCAGCAAAGAGCCGCTCTTCCTTGTCGGCGCCTGATATGTCGTGTGCGAGTTCCTCCGTCAGATTAAAATGCTTCACGTCGATTCATCGGCCGCCGGCACGTTCCCGACCCGTCCGCCCGCGATCCGCTCCATGGCTCATCGCTCCCGTTTCCTCTCCGGGAGACAATGAAGTTGGACAAGCTGCGCGATGGTCCTCGCACTGCGGCGGGCAGGTAATACCTTAGCCTCTATACGCAATGCCGATCGCCTCTTCGGTGTAACGACAGGAAATCGCCTGATAAAGCGGCTTGGTGTGCTAATCGGACCCAGATTGACACCAATCGGTCCCTTTCGAAACCGGGCCGCGACAGGCCTCGGGTCGGGACTCAGGCACATGATTGACGATCGCCAAATGGCATTTGCCGACAATATGCGTCTTGCTTCGATTTCTCGATTGCCAAACCGTAAGCCTGGTCCAGGGATCGCGGACGGGTGCATGTGACAAAAGCTCCCACTGAATTGCGATGAGTCAGAAGTTTTGTCACATCGCGAACGGAGCAGCGGGGTCTTTCCTACATTGTCCGGCCATGGCATCGAGGGCCAATGGATCGGGAACCGAAATGGAAGTCGCGTGCGCTGGCGATCGAATTCTGGTTCGCGGCCGTGCTCGTTGGCGGCTCCTTTATTGCCGGACTCGTTGGCGCGATCCGATCCCTGTTCGGCGAATAAGGGATCGGCAGGCGATCCGGTTCCTTCAAATTTATCGGGATCGTGGGGCAGGAGTCCGTTCGGCGCCGGCGCGCGTCACGACCCACAAGCTAATGCGTCGCGAGGAGCGCTTCGCTTGCCTTGACGAGCGGCATGACTTCGACGCCACCTCCGAGCGGATATGTCTCCGACCCCGGATAAATGAGCAGACGCCGCGCCGGCTCAAGATCGACACAGGCTTGGTGAAAGCCGCGTTCCAGCTTCGGCTGCAGGCTTCGCTTGATCTCGACGGCCCAACGCGCATCGCCCGGCAGCGTCAGCACGAGGTCGATTTCGGCACCGGCGGACGTCCGGTAGAAATTGGCACGCGTGCCTTCGGGTGCGGCGGCAATCAGGGTTTCGACCACAAGACCTTCCCAGCTGGGGCCGGCGATTGGATGCCCAAGGATATCTTCGCTCGTTGTGAGCCCGAGCAGCGTATGCACGAGGCCGCTGTCACGCACATATATCCGCGGCGATTTGACGAGACGCTTGCCGGCGTTGCTGTGCCAGGGCTCTAGTCTGCGCACTAGGAGGAGATCGACCAGGAGGTCGAGATAGCCCGCAACCGTCTTGGCATCGACGCCGAGGCTGCGGGCGAGTTCGGCCGCGTTAAGCAGCCCCGATTGGCGATGCGCGAGCATCGTCCAGAAGCGCCTAAGCGTTTCCGCAGCGATGCGCGGACCCAGCAGCGGGATATCGCGTTCCAGATAGGTGCGGATGAAATCCTGCCGCCAGCGCTGGCTCGCCCGATCGCTGCTGGCTAGAAAGCTGTCGGGAAAGCCGCCGCGCACCCAGAGGTGATCGAGCCGATTCGCGCCGACTTCGAGCGCATCGAGCGGGTGCATTTCAAGATAGCTGATCCGCCCGGCGAGGCTTTCCCCCGATTGGCGGAGCAGATCGATCGACGCCGAACCCAGCAACAGAAATCGTCCGGATTTTCGCCCGCTGCGGCGACCCGCATCGATGAGGCCGCGAAGGGTCTGGAACAGGCCCGGAAGCCGGTGTACTTCGTCGAGGATGACGAGCTTGTCGGCATGGCTCGAGAGATAAAGCTCGGGTTCGGTGAGTTTCGCCCTGTCCGCATCGGATTCAAGGTCGAGATAAATGGAAGGTAGTGCCTCGCCCATCTCGAGCGCAAGCGTCGTCTTCCCGACCTGCCGGGGTCCAATCAGCGCGACAGCTGGTACTTCGTCCAGCCTTTCCGCCAACTCTGCTGCAATTCGTCTTTCAATCATCCTTGTAATTATGGAGTTGTATTCCCGATTTGCAAGGTTCTTTTGCTCGTCGGGTCCAAATCCATTTCTTCGGTATCGGAAAATTATCGGTACCGCAGATCCAGTTTAGACATATCAATCGCCGCTCGGAGCCCTGCGTCGTCGGCTACCTGACTCAAAGGAGGGTGGGCGTACCAGCGCTTTGGGGCTTGCGGCTGAACCACGGCACGTCTGTCCGCTCGACGTCCAACCGGTCTGCCGGATATTGGGTAACGAGCTTCATCGCCTCCTCAGCCGATGCCTGCAGCCAGGCGTCATGATCGGCGGCGTGAAGAATGACCGGCATCCGGTCGTGAATATCGAACAGCTCCTCGGTCGCATCGACCATCACCATCGTATAGCAATCGCCCCACTCGTCGGTCGGACGCCAAAGGCCGGCGCAGGCGGCGAGCGGCTGGTCGACGACGCTGAGCCACGTTCGCGTCATCTTGCCTTTCTCGCCTTCGGCCTCGGCGAAGGCCGTGATCGGGATGAGGCAGCGCTGGGCGGGATTGGTGAACCAGGTTCGCCAGAAGGTCATCAGCTTGTCGTCGCGGGCGTTGTTCACCGGCTTCGGCTTGCTCGTCGGTTTCATATGCTTGAGCCGCACCGGGAAGCCCCAGGTCATCGACTGGAGCGCGCGGGTGCCCGCATCGTCGCGGAGCACAAATCCTTGTCCGCCGGGATAGACTTCGCCGGGCTGGGCATTGGTGAGCGGGCGCCGAGCGCCGAACGCCGAGGCCACTTCGGCAACCGAAGCCTTGAGGGTCACGAGATTGCACATGGCGGCGAGTCCCCTTGAGCGGTTTCGGTCAGGCCGCGCCGAGCATTTCGTCGAAATTCTGCTGGATCGGCGGCATGATGCTGAAGCTATTCTTGGGGAAAGGTCGCAACATGTCCAGCGGCGGCCGCGCCGCCATCAACCAGTCGAACCAGTCCTCGGGGCGGATCACGCCGACGTGGCGATCCTTGTGCGGCGCCAGATCGTCATAGGACGGGACGGTAAGCGCTGCGAAGCTCTCGGGCCACAGGCGGTGCGCAGGACGCCAGACCGCTGCGATGCAGAAAAAGGGTTCGTCGCTGATGAGGCTTGCGGCATAGATCGTCTTGCCGCGCTTCACGAGGCCGAACTCGTTGGCGAGCAGCAGACAGGGCCGATCGATGATCGCGGTCTCGGACTTCAGGAGCGGGATCTGGAATATATCGGCATCGCGCGAGGGCAGGCCCCACAGCATCTCCTTCTCGCGTTCGCGCTGGCCGTCCCATACCATCACGCGGTGGAGCTTGCCGATGCCGACCAGTGCGTCGTCCGTCTCGATATCCATGAACTCAGTCCTCAGGCGCGGAAGCGGCTGAGCGCGCGCTTCCATTCGCGTTCTTCGGGCATCGGCAGGGCGATGTCGTCGGGGCTCGGGTCGACGAGCTCGATCCGCACCGGGCGGACGCGCTTGCCGGTTCGCGCGCCGCAGCGGACACACCAGAATTTCTGGCACGCCTTGACGAGATTGCCGTCCCACATCCTGCACTCGAAGCGCCACCAGATCCCATAGGGATTGAACGTCGCGCTATGCCCGCAGCGGCAAACGGGCTTGATCGCCCGAAACCAGGCCGCGGCCTCGAAGACATGCGTGGCGCGATGCTGTCCGTCCTTCGTCCAACCGCCCACGTCACAGGGAGAGTCCAAGCTGGTCGGGGCTTGCGGGCTCCGCGCCGGCACGGACGCTCTCGATGATCGCGCGCGCGAGCTCGAACGCGGCCTCGACCCGGATGTGACTCGTCGGTGCGGTGATGCCGACGCGCGCCCAGCCGGGAGCGGAAAGGATGGTCTCTGCGACTCGGGCAGTATCGATATTGTCCATGCCCTAATGAGAACATAGAGAGAACAATTTGGCAAGAGGGTGACCGGGACAGGGCGGGCGACCCGCGTGGCCGGTGGGCGCCTGCCGGCGCTACCGCCCATTGCCGCCCGGTCCGGGGCCTGCGGCCGCCCCCGCAGCGCCAGAAACCGCCGAGGAAGAGATGGCCCGCCCCCCGGGCGGCGGACCGCGCGCGGCGAGAGAGGCTCGCTACCGGCCGCCCCAGGAGACGCATGCTATGAAACTCTTGACCCCCGAACTCGAGGCGCAGCTTCGCGCCAATCTGGCCGCCCGGATCGACGCGGCCGCGCGCGCCCAGCGGGAACCCGACCCGCCGCCGGTCGTCCGCTTGTTCAGCCCGGTTGGCGCGGCGACCTGGCTCGCGACCGAAATCGACACCGACGGCATCTTCTTCGGTTTGGCCGATCTCGGCTTCGGCTGCCCCGAGCTCGGCAGCTTCGCGCTCGCCGAACTCGAAGCCGTCCGCCTGCCGTTCGGCCTCACCATCGAGCGCGATCTCCACTTCACGGCAAGCCATCCGCTATCGGCTTATGCCGAAGCGGCGCGGCGTGCGGGATCAATCGTGTTGGGGGAGCAAAGGCTTCGCCGCGCGGCCGAGCGGCTTTCGGGGCGCGGCTGACGCCCCTGGCCGCCTGCCGAGGCCGCTACGCGCGGCCCCGGGAGGAAGAGGGGGGCTGGCGCCTTCGTGACGGGTCCAGGAGCCGGGAGAGTGTCTCGCGGCGGCCCGTCATGGAGAAAGCCCATGGCCAGACAGGCCCCGAAACTCATCCTCAGCCCGTCGCGCGACATCCCGTTCGACCGGCTGTTTCTCTCCCAGTCCAATGTCCGGCGGGTGAAAGCCGGCGTGTCGGTCGAGGCGCTCGCCGACGATATCGACCGGCGAACCCTGCTCCAGAGCCTCAATGTCCGGCCCGAACGCGACGCCTCGGGAAAGGAAACCGGCCGCTATGAAATACCGGCCGGGGGGCGGCGCTATCGCGCGCTCGAACTGCTGGTCAAGCGCAGGCGTCTCGCGAAGGATGCGCCGATCCCTTGCGTCGTGCGCGCGGCGGACAGCGAAATTCTCGCCGAGGACGACAGCTTCGCCGAAAATGCCATGCGTGAGGCGCTGCATCCGCTGGACCAGTTCCGCGCGGTGCAGGCGATGGTCGATAAGGGCGACGATGTCGAGACGATCGCGGCGCATCATTTCACCACCCCCGCAGTCGTGCGCCAGCGGCTCAAGCTCGCCGCGGTGTCACCCAAGCTCCACGACATCTATGCCGACGACGGCATGACGCTCGACCAGCTCATGGCCTTCACCGTCGCCGACGATCATCAGCGCCAGGAGGAAGTCTGGGCGCAGCTTGATCACAGCTTCAACAAGAGCCCGGCCTTCATCCGCCAGAAACTTACCGAGGACAGCGTGCGGGTCACCGACAAGCGCGCAGCGTTCGTCGGCGTCGACGCCTATGTCGCGGCAGGCGGCGGCGTGGTGCGCGACCTGTTCGAGGCCGACGGCGGCGGCTGGCTCACCGACCCGGCGCTGCTCAACCGGTTGGTCGACGAAAGATTGAAGGCCGAAGGGACACGCATTCTCGCCGAGGGCTGGAAATGGGTGACCACCTCGATCGACCTGCCGTGGGACGCGACGCGCGGCCTGCGCGCGATCGACCGCACGGAGGTCCCGATGACCGACGATGAACAGGCCCGCGTCGCCGCACTTGAGGCTGAAAGCGAGGCGCTTTGCGAGCAATGGTCGGACGCGCCCGACGTGCCCGCCGAAGTGCATGCACGGATCGATGCGATCGACGCCGAACTCGGCGCGCTCGTCGACCGCCCGCTCGTCTTCGATCCCGACGAGATGGGACGCGCCGGCGCCTTCGTCTCGATAGACCGCGACGGATCGGTGCGGATCGAGCGCGGGTTCGTGCGGGCTGAGGACGAGCCGGAGCAGGAATTGGCCGAGGGCGAGGCTGCTCCGGAAAAGGAAGCAGGGGGCGAAGGGTCCGTCCTGCGTGACGGTCGAGATGGCGATCACGCCATACCGCCTGTGGGCAGCGATGGCGAAGACGAATCCGATGCGCTCCGTCCGCTTCCCGATCGCCTCGTGTCGGATCTCACCGCATGGCGCACGCTCGCGCTCCAGGACGCCTTTGCTCAGGATCCGGCCATTGCCTTCGCCGCAGTGCTCCACGCTCTCGTTCTCGGCTGTTTCTATTCCGCTACCCGCGAAAGTTGCGTCGAGATCGCGGCGAACCGCGTCTATTTCAGCAACGCGCCGACGAACCTGCGCGATTGCGCGCCGGCCCAGGCGATCGACGCGCGCGCGTCGGCATGGAAAGAGCGGCTTCCGCAGGACGACAAGGAGCTTTGGGACTTTCTGCGGACCCTCGACGGCGAGGAGCAGGCGAAACTCCTCGCGCATTGCACCTCGCTCTGCGTCAACGCCCAGGCCGAGATCGTTCCCAAATATGACAATGGTCGGATTTCGGCGCACGGCGTTGCGCGCCGGATCGCGCACAGCGATGTGCTCGCGCGGGCGGTCGGGCTCGATCTCGTTGCGGCAGGTTGGCGCCCGACGGTCGAGGGCTATTTCCGCTCGGTGACCAAGCCGCGGATCCTTGCCGATGTCGCCGAGGCGCGCGGGCCGCAATTTGCCGAGATGATCGATCATCTCAAGAAGGCCGACATGGCGCGCGAGGCGGAGCGTCTGCTGGATGATGCGGCATGGCTTCCGGAGCCGATGCGAACGCCGGGGCTCGATGATGCTGAACTCGGCGACGCGGAGGGCGATGCCGCCGATGTCGAACTGCCTGCTTTCCTTGCCGAGGATGCAGTCGAGCCGGACGACGCGAACAACGCCGAACTGCCTGTCGCGGCCGAATAATCGGCTTCCGCCTATCACTGACAATCGAGGCTCGGACCCGGCAGCGATGCCGGGCCGGGCCCTTTTCCGGAGACCTGACATGAATAATTCAAATCCCATTCGCCGCTCGAACGATGGAGGCTGTCATGGCTGATCGCGTTCCCGCATCGATCCAGATCGGCGGCGAAATCTCAGCCGCAGTTTTCGCAGAGCTGCTCCACATCATCGCCTTTGAGGGTCTGTCCCTAGAATGGGGCGGCGAGCCCTTCGACACTCAAAGCCGCGTCGTGGGCCAGCCGCTCGCGCTGTTCGACGAGAGCTGCGCCTGGGGCAAGATCGACAATCTCGAGGCCTTCTGCGTCGAGAAGTGTCTGACCTTTGTGCGTTGGTCGGGCAGCTATCCCGGCGAATGGTCGCCCGAGCGGCTCGTCTACCGGGGCTCGGGTACGGTCGACAGTTATATGATCGATGAAAGCGACCGGGTCCTGCTTGATCGCCGTCTGCTCGTCGAGCTCGGCTCGATCGAGGCCGCGATGGCCTATTTCGACGCCGCGGAGTTCGCAGTGCCGCCGCTGGTTGTCGAGGGCGATCCGCCGCCGGTACCGGCAGCGGCGGAAAGCGCTGCCGCACCGGGGGAGGTGAGCCATGGCTGACTATTTTTCCCAGACTGTCATCCGTCCGGATATCCCGCGCACTGCGATGACCGCGCTCGAATATAAGGTTCTCGGCCAGATATTCGATCATGAGGATGTCGGCGACAATGTCTATTTCTGAGCCGGCCATGGTCCGAACGATCTGCTGTTCCTGGAACTTGCAGAGGTGAAGGCGCTGCTCACCGAAGATGAGGGTGTCGCAAGCGGCCTTGCCGATCTCGTCTGGCAGGAGATGGCCAAATGCGATGCTGACGATGCCGAGCTCGAACTCGATATGTCGGCGATCGGCTTCGAGGGCATTTTCCAGGACATCGTTCAGCGGTCGGCGCTCGATTGTGTCGAGGTCGAAGCCGCATGGACCTGTTCGAAGATGCGACCCGACGGTTTCGGCGGCGCCGCGACGCTGATCACGGCGGACGACATCGAATCGGTCTCGACGGCGGGATGGCTCGAAGAGGCCATCGCCCGCCTGTCCGGCGACGCCCCCGGCTGACGCCTGTCCAGCCCATCGTTCACCGACTGCGAAAGCCCGGCCCGCGCGCCGGGCTTTCGCCTTTTCTGGCTCTTGACGCGAGAGGAAGTTGCCATGCCCTCGATTATCCAAACGACCGTTTATTGCCTTGATGAACTGTCTGAGGCCGCAAAGGAGAAGGCGCGCGCCTGGTATCGCGAAGGCGGTTTCGACTATGACTGGTACGAATTTGTCTATGAGGATTTTGAGCGCGTCTGCGACATATTGGGGGTCCGTCTCGACACGACCTCGGTGCGCCTCTTCGGCGGCGGGACGCGCCGGAAGCCCTGCATCTGGTTTTCCGGCTTCTGGAGCCAAGGCGACGGGGCCTGTTTCGAAGGCGATTACAGTTACGCCAAGGGCGCATCGGCGGCGATCCGCCGCTACGCGCCCAAGGATGGCGAACTTCATCGCATCGCCGATGCCCTTGCCTCGATTCAGCGCCGCAATTTCTATCAGCTCCGCGCGCGCATTGGCCATCGCGGTCGCTATTATCACGAATATAGCATGGACATCGCAGTCGAGCGCGACAGCCCGGTCGTCCAGGATATGACGGCTGACGCCGAGGACGATTTGAAGGAGGCGCTCTGCGACTTGGCCCGCTGGCTCTACGGGCGCCTTGAAGACGAATATGAGCATCTGACGTCCGACGAGGCCGTCGACGAGATGATCCGTCTCAACGAATATGGCTTCACCGACGACGGGGTTCGCTTCGGTTGAGAGGGAGAGGTGGGGCCGGGAAGGGGGAACGGCCCGGATCCTGGAGAGAGCAGCGGGCAATTCATTCCTGCCCCGCTCTTTCAAGGATTTCAGCCATGCATATGACTTTCCCCGATGCGGCGCGCGGCGCCGCGGCGACCGCTCGTTCCAGCTCGGTCGCGCCAGCTTCCCGGCGCCTGCTCGATGCCGCTCAGGCGCTTCAACCTCTGCTCGAGGCGGGCCACCCCTTTTCCACGGCCCAGCTTCGCGAGGCGATGGCACGCGCCTTCGGCGCGAGCGATGCTGCCGGTGCGTGGGACTGGAAGGCGGCTTATGACGCGTGCGAGGCAGCGCAAATCCTGCTGCTTCGTCGCTATGGCCGCGCGCTCGTGGCGCGCGGTCGCTCGCCGCAAAGCCAGCTCGCGACATGGGAACGGCTGGCCGCGCGCATCCCGACGCAAACGCGGCGCTCGGAGGAAGGCCAGTCCCTCCAACAATTTTCGACGCCTTTGCCGCTCGCCTTTGTCGCGGCGCTCGCGGCCTCGATCCATGCCGGCGACCGCGTGCTCGAACCCTCGGCCGGGACGGGCATGCTCGCGATCCACGCCGAACTTGCCGGGGCGAGCCTCGCGCTCAACGAGTTGGCCGGCGGTCGCGCCGAGCTTCTCGAGCTACTGTTTCCCGCCGTGCCGATCACGCGCCATGACGGCGCGTCGATCGACGACCGTCTCGACGCTGCTTTCGTCCCCGACGTCGTCCTCATGAACCCGCCTTTCTCCGCCACGGCGCACGTCTACCGCCCGATGCGAGGCACCGCACTTCGCCATATCGCCTCCGCGCTAGCGCGGCTCCGCGACGGCGGGCGGCTGGTGGCGATCGTCGGCGCCAATTGCGCACCCGATGCCGCGGCCTTCCGCGCCGGTTTTGTCCAATTACAGGAGCAGGCGACGATCCTGTTTTCGGCCGCGATCGCCGGGAAAGTCTATGCCAAGCATGGCACCACGACGGCGACGCGCCTGCTTGTTATCGACAAGGTGCCTGCAGCCGATCCATCCATGCTGCCAGCGAGCCATGGGGAAGCAGCCGACCTAGCGACGCTCCTTGCCTGGGTGACCAGCCATGTGCCGCCGCGACCGGCCCCGCCGCCCCCTGCGCCAGCAGCGGCAACTCCGTTCATCCGCGGCGCATCGACTGCTCTCAGTCCCCTTGCCAAGGGATCCGTGCGACCAGAGAAATCCGCGTGCGTCGCGGCGGGCGAGCTGGTCTATGAGACGGTCGCGTGGTCGACGCCCAGCGGCCAGCTCGGCGAGGCGATCTACGAACCCTATGTGCTTCAGTCCTTGCGCATTGCGGGGGCGTCACCCCATCCGACCGCGCTGGTCCAGTCGGCGGCGATGGCGTCGGTCGCGCCGCCGCGCCCGTCCTATCGTCCGCATCTTCCCGAAAATCTTGTCGGCGACGGCCTCCTGTCCGACGCGCAGCTGGAGTCCGTCATTTACGCCGGCGAGGCGCATAGTGGGCATTTGTCGGGTGCCTGGACGGTCGATGAGACCTGCGATGTCGTCAGCGCAGCGAGCGACGATAATGAGGCGGCCGTCCAGTTCCGTCGCGGCTGGTTCCTCGGTGATGGGACCGGAGCAGGCAAGGGCCGCCAGGTCGCGGGGATCATTCTCGACAACTGGTTGAAGGGCCGCCGCCGCGCGCTCTGGATCTCGAAGTCGGACAAGCTGCTTGAGGATGCGCAGCGCGACTGGGCGGCGCTCGGGCAGGAGCGATTGCTTGTCACGCCGCTCTCGCGGTTCCGCCAGGGCACCCCGATCCGGCTTGCCGAGGGCATCCTCTTCACCACCTATGCGACGCTTCGCTCGCAGGGCCGCGAAGGCAAGGCGAGCCGGATCGAGCAGATCGCCGCATGGCTCGGCCGCGATTTCGACGGTGTGATCATTTTCGATGAAGCGCATGCCATGGCAAATGCGGGGGGCGGCAAGGGCGAGCGCGGCGACCAGAAACCGTCGCAACAGGGTCGGGCGGGGCTGCGGCTCCAGCATGCGTTGCCCGCCGCGCGTGTCGTTTATGTGTCGGCCACTGGCGCGACGACGGTGCAGAACCTCGCTTATGCGCAGCGGCTTGGCCTGTGGGGCGGGAACGACTTCCCGTTCGCATCGCGCAGCGAGTTCGTCGCCGCGATCGAGGAGGGCGGCGTCGCGGCGATGGAGGTGCTCGCGCGCGACTTGAAGGCGCTCGGCCTCTATGCGTCGCGGTCGCTGTCGTTCGACGGGGTCGAATATGAACTGCTCGAACATAAGCTGACCGACGAGCAGCGCCGGATCTACGATAGCTACGCCGCGGCCTTCCAGGTCATCCACAACAATCTCGCCGCCGCGATGGAGGCGGCGGGGGTGACGAGCGCCGAGCATGGCACGCTCAATGCGCAGGCGAAATCCGCGGCGCGCTCGGCGTTCGAGAGCACCAAGCAGCGCTTCTTCAACCATCTCATCACCGCGATGCAGACCCCGAGCGCGATTGTGAGCATCGGACGCGATATCGAGGCGGGGCATGCGGCGGTGGTCCAGATCGTCTCAACCGGGGAAGCCCTTCAGGAACGCCGGCTCGCCGAGATCCCGGCGGACGAGTGGGGCGACGTGTCGGTCGACATCACCCCGCGCGAATATGTGCTCGACTATCTCGCGCACGGCTTTCCGGTCCAATTGTTCGAACCCTGCACCGACGGCGAGGGCAATCTTGCATCGCGTCCCGCCTATGACGAGAGCGGCAACATGATCGTCAGCCGCGAGGCTTGCCGGCGCCGCGACGAGATGATCGAGAAACTGGCCGCGCTGCCGCCGGTGCCGGGCGCGCTCGATCAGATCGTCCAGCATTTCGGGACAGATATGGTCGCCGAGGTCACGGGGCGCTCGCGCCGCATCGTCCCGCGGTCGGGCGAAGGCGGGGACGTGCGTTTCGCGGTCGAGAACCGCCCCGGCAGTGCGAACATCGGCGAGACCCACGCCTTCATGGACGACGAGAAGCGCATCCTCATTTTCTCGGAAGCTGGGGGAACGGGACGCTCCTATCATGCTGATCTCGGCGCGAAGAACCAGCGGCGGCGCATCCACTATCTGCTCGAGGCGGGATGGAAGGCCGATGCCGCGATCCAGGGCTTCGGGCGCACCAATCGCACGAACCAGAAGCAGCCGCCGATGTTTCGTCCGGTGTCGACCGACGTCAAGGCGCAGAAGCGCTTCATCTCGACGATCGCGCGGCGGCTTGACTCGATGGGGGCGATCACGCGCGGCCAGCGCCAGACGGGCGGGCAGAATATGTTCCGGGCGGAGGATAACCTCGAATCCTTCTATGCCCGCGATGCGCTGCGCCAACTCTATCTGTTGATCGTGAATGCCAAGGTCGAAGGCTGCTCGCTGCTGACCTTCGAAAGCGCGACAGGATTGTCGTTGCTCGATATCGACGGTTGCCTGCGCGAGGAACTGCCGCCGATCACCACCTTCCTCAATCGCATGCTCGCACTCACGATCGACCTCCAGAACATCCTGTTCGAGGCCTTCGAGGGTCTGCTCGTGCACCGCATCGAGGCGGCGGTCGCTGCGGGAACCTATGAGATCGGCCTCGAAACCCTGCGCGCCGAGAGCTTCGCGGTGAACGCGCGGCAGACGATCTACACCCATCCCGGCACCGGGGCGGCGACGCAGCTTCTGACGATCGAGCGCAAGGAGCAGGTGCTGCCGCTCGATCTTGACGATGCACTGGCGCTCGTCCGCGAACGCGGCGGCGAACTGCTTGTGAACCAGCGCTCGCAGCGCGCTGCGGTGAAGCTCGGCGCGCGCAGCGTGATCGATGACGATGGCGCAGTCCACCGCCGCGTGCGGCTCCATCGGCCCCTCGAGGCCAGCCACATGCTGCTCGCCGATTTCGTCATGAGCCATTGGCAGCCTGCCGACCGTGATCAGTTCGCCGATGTCTGGAAGGCCGAACTGGCGGACATTCCCGATTACGAGATGTCGACCCTGCACATGGTGTCGGGCTTGCTGCTGCCCATCTGGCGGCTGCTGCCAAAGGAATCGTCGCGCGTCTACCGGCTCCAGACCGACGCGGGCGAGCGCGTCATCGGGCGCAAGGTCTCGGCAGGCTGGGTTGCGTCGGTGGTCCAGGGCGGGCCGTGCGAGCTGCCGAAGGATGAAGCCTGGCAGCTCCTCCAGAAGGGCGAGGTCGTCGTTCACCTGGCCGAAGGGCAGATGCTGCGCCGTGTTCGCGCGATGAACGACTGGCGGATCGAGCTTTCCGGCTTCAACGATCTTGGTGTTGACCGGCTGAAGGCATTTGGCTTGATTTCCGAAATCGTCTCGTGGCAACTGAAGCTCTACGTGCCGGCAGGGGCTGCTGGCGCCGACGTGTTCGCGCGGCTGGTGGATCGGTTTCCGATTCAGCGGATCGCGGATCGCAAGGCCGCCTGAAGGAGCCCCGCCATGGAAAGTCCGGTCCGTGAACTTGCGCGTCGTCTCGGTGAAAATGCCGAGGCGGTGTGCCGCCAATACCTTTCGAACGGTCGCCGCGAAGGCCTTTATTGGATGGTCGGCGATAAGGGCAATGCGCCGGGGCGCAGTCTTTATCTGCGTCTGGTCGACGGCGATGGTCGCCGCACGGCGGGCAAATGGACTGACGCCGCGACGGGCGATCATGGTGACCTGCTCGACATCATCGCCGCCAGCTGCGCGCATACGAACCTCGCTGAAACGCTCACCGAGGCGCGGCGATTTCTGAGCTTGCCTCCACCCGACGCGGGCACGCAGGGGCCGCGTCCGCGTCCGCGCCGGGCGCCCGCTGGCAGCCCGGAGGCGGCAGCGCGGCTTTGGGCGGCGTCGAAGCCCATCGCTGGGACACCGGTGCGCACCTATCTGGCCGGCCGTGCGCTTCGGCGCGGCGGCGATTTGCCGGCGCTGCGATGCCACCCGCATTGCTATTATCGCCGGTCGGAGGAGGATGCCCCGTCGGTCAAGTCGGCCTATCCGGCGATGATCGCCGCGGTGACCGACCTCGGTGGCTCGCTCATGGGCGTACAACGCACATGGCTCGATCCGCACCGATCGACCAAGGCGCCCGTGGCTTATCCGCGGCGCGCGATGGGACATTTGTTGGAGCATGGCGTGCGTTTCGGGCTGGCGGATGAGGTCATGGCATTCGGTGAGGGCATCGAAACCATGCTCTCGCTGCGCGAAATCGCCCCGGCACTTCCTCTCGTCGCAGGGCTGTCGGCGGCCCATCTCGCGGCGCTCGAATTTCCTGCGCCGCTTCGCCGCCTCTATGTTGCCCGCGAACGCGATGAAGCCGGACGCGCCGCATTCGCTACGCTTGCCGAGCGAGCCGCCCCGCTAGGGATCGACATCCTGCCGCTCGATCCGGCGCTGGACGATCTGAACAGCGATCTTATGCAGATGGGCCATTCGCAGCTCGCCGCTTCGATCGCCCCGCAGATGCACGTCGTCGATGCCGAGCGGATGCTCGATGCAGCCTGATCGCGCCTGGCGCCAACGGCGCAACGCTTCCCGCATCGCGGCCCCGAATTGGGACGTCGCAATCGCGCGCGCCATCCTCATGATGCCCGAAAACCTATAGCCGTTTCGGACAGCGGTGTGTCGTCTCGCCGCGGGGGATCGGATCAAGCCGGTCCGGGAAGGGGAAGCCCGATCAGCCTGTTCTCGGGAGGCCGCGCCTCGGCCTTCGCTGGAGGGCGACTGCGGCAGCGTGCGCGGGCCGCGCAATGGCTCTGCTCGCGGCTATTTTCCGCCGGGGCTAGCGCCCCTTTGCATCGCGAAACAAAATAGCCGCGAACCCGCCATCCTTCGCTGGCGCTTCGGCCGCGCGGGGTGCCGCGCGGTGCGAACCCGCACCCGCCGCCGCCGGGGCGTCGCCGCGAAGGCCGCGAGAGGCGCGGCCCCCAGACAAGAGAACGACAATGACCGACCTGTCCGACTTTCCCGACCGCAGCGAACCGCAGCAGCCCGGCGCCAGCGCCTACCTCCTCCAGGAAATGCAGCTTTACGGCCATCGGCCCTATGAGGACGAACCCGACGCACGGCCGCTTCCAGTCGACCGGCTTGCCGGGGGCGCCGTCGCCGACATCTTCGACGCATTGGCGGGCTGCCTGGTCGATACCCGTATCGAGCCCGATCTTGAAGATCTGCTGTGGGGCATCGTCAATATCTTCCACCGCGCTGGCGAGCGCGTCGAGCGCGAGCTCGACCGCAACGAACAGGCGCAGCGCGAGCTCCAGCGCGAACAGGATGGCAGCGAAATCCGCTCGGTCGAACTTGAGCGCGCAATCGCCGAGGGCATCACGATGATCGAGCGGCGCGACACGATGGAATTTTTTCGCGAATGCGCTGCCGAGCAGTTCCGCATCCATGCCCGCAAGGCCTGGACCCCCCGCACCGGGTCGCGCGTCCGTCACAAGACGATGACCGCCGCGATGATCGACAGCCGCGACTTCATGGACAAGCGTCTCCGCGAAAAGGCCAAGGCCCTGATCCCCGAGGGAACCCGCATTGCCTTCAGCGGCGGTCCTGCGTGCAACGATCACAAGCATATCTGGTCGGCGCTCGACAAGGTGCATGCCCGTCATGCCGACATGGTGCTGATGCATGGTGCGACGCCCACCGGCGCCGAGCGCGCTGCCGCCTGCTGGGCCGATGCGCGCGGCGTGCCGCAGGTGGCGTTCCGGCCCGACTGGAACCGGCACAAGAAAGCGGCTCCGTTCAAGCGCAACGAGCGGCTGATCGACGCGATGCCCGCCGGTCTGGTCGTCTTCTCGGGCACCGGTATCCAGGACAATCTCGTCGACAAGGCGCGGGCGTTCGGCATTCCGGTCTGGGATTTTCGCATCAAGGCGGCTGAGGTGCCGATTTGGATCTGACGGTGCTTGCCATTCGGCGAGCAGGATTACAGGATGAAAATCAATGAAAACCGATCTTGATCATCTCCCGGCCAACAAGCAGCGCGAACTCGAACGTGTGAAAGCGATCATCTTCGAAGAATTCGAGGATGCGATCGCGCTGGGCACCATGGGCTGGAAAAAGAAGGGTCGGATCGACAAGATCATCCTCTACGGCAGCTATGCGCGCGGCGGCTGGGTCGATGAGCCGCACACCGCCAAGGGCTATCGTTCGGACTTCGATCTGCTGATCATCGTCAACGACAAGCGGCTGACCGACAAGATCGACTTTTGGTCGAAACTCGACGACCGACTGACCCGTGAGCTTGCGATCGACAAGACGCTGCACACGCCGGTCAACTTCATCGTCCACACGCTGCAGGAAGTGAACGATGGGCTGGCGCATGGCCGCTATTTCTTCATGGATGTCGCGGGCGACGGGGTCGCACTCTACGAATATGACGACAAGGAATTGCACAAGCCGAAGCCGAAGACGCCCGAGCAGGCGTTGGCGATGGCGCGGGAATATTTCGACGAGTGGTATCCTAATTCAATGAAGCGCTTTGAGAGCGCTCAATTTCTGATTGGAAAAGGATACACGAAGCAAGCCGCGTTCGATTTACATCAAACGGCTGAAAGCCTTTATCATTGTGCCCTGCTCGTCTGCACTTTCTATACGCCTCACGTCCACAATCTCGGTTTCCTGAGGACGCAAGCCGAGCGCATCGATATGCGTTTGGTCGATGCGTGGCCGCGCGACATAAAAGCCGATAGATCGCGTTTTGAGAAACTGAAGGAGGCCTATGTAAAGGCCCGTTACTCGAAACATTATCGGATCAGCGAGGAGGACCTACTGTGGCTCGCTGGACGCGTCGAGCAACTGGGCCTGGCGGTGCAGGAGATCTGCTCCGAACGGATTTCGATGTTGGAAGCTAATTGTCGTCCTCTATAGCGGTCAGCCAATCGCGAAGTTGTACTTCCAGGGCATCGGGGTCGCGCGTTTCACACTCCCAGACGGTCAGCACGTCCCAGCCTGACTGCCGAAGTTCGGCCTCCTTTCGACGATCGCGGTCGATATTGCGAGCGAACTTCTCTTGCCAGAATTGCACCCTGGTTTTGGGTGTCGTCGACTTTCGACATCCCTCGTGTCTATGCCAGAAGCACCCATGGACAAAGATGACCTTCCGGGCAGCAGGCAATACGATATCGGGGGTGCCGGGCAGGTCGCGACGATGGAGCCTGAATCGGCGGCCGAGCTCATGCAACTTGCGTCGCACGACCATCTCCGGTTTTGTATCCCGAGGTCCGATCTTTGCCATGAGGGCCGAGCGTTCCGGCGTTATCGGTTCCTCAGCTGGCGGCAGCGTATTCCGGCCGTCTATCGGGTCTGATATAGAGGTGCTCCTCGATATAGCGGTCGAATGCCGCGACTACTTCCCGCAAATAGGCCGCCACACGAATAGCGAGCGCTCGAAGTTCGGCAGCGCTATCGTCCTGCCCGCATTCCACGAAAGACAACCGGCCATGCGCGAGAGCGTTCCGCAGTTCCATGATCAGCGTTAGTGAGCCAAGATCGTTCCGAATTTTCCGCTTCACTTCTCGTTCGACGCTTCGGCTGACGCGAAGCTCAAAACCGATACGGCGCGCCATCTTTTTGATGGCCTTGTCGTCCCAGTTACCACCACCGCCCTTCTCGATTTCAAATTCGGCGACAGGGAGCGCGGCCACCAGATAGTCGCACAACCCGATAGCGTCTTCCAAGCGTTTGTCGGGCCCCGACGGAAGGTGGGTCCGAGCCATGTAGCGGACCCACTCCTTTCGCAGTTCGGACGTGAGATCGCCGGGCCCCCATTCTGCTTGCCGCATTGCGGCTTTGCTCACTGCATCAAGGCAATTGCTTACAGTCGCCTCGACCAGATTATATAGTTGAAGATAGACGCTGGAATTGAGAATTCGTTGTTGTAGCGCAGTGATCGTAGGACCTTCATCGCCCAAGCGCGGAACACCCGAGCGAACGAGCTTCTCGATACCGTCGATCAGCTCCAGATACGCGACGATCTCACCGAACCGTTCGTCGAAACGATCCGAGAGTCCGGTCATTCGACGTCCGCGACGAGCGCGGCTCGGACGAATTCGATGCGACCCTGGAGTTTCGCGCGCGTGTTCGCCGCATCGGATGTCGTCACCTCTCCGAAAAGTGCGCTGGTGAGCCACCCGGCAGTATCCGGCACTTGGTCAAACAAGGCAGGACTTTCTTCCAGTGCCTTGTGACTGCCGACCGAGATCGCCTCGTAGCGAGCCCGTGGGGTGCTGTTCGGATTCGAGGGTTTCCTGAACCCCTGAGGAAAGGCTCGTTGCACGAAATCGAGCATGCGTTCGAAGCGAGCGCGATACGTATCGACGAGGTCAGGTTCTTCCTCCATACGCTCGTTCATTCGCTTGGTGTAGTCGAACATGAATTGCGCTGGACGCTCGCGATAACCTTCGAGGCCATCACCATAAGCGAAAAAGCGGGTCACCAGTTCTTCGCGGATTCGCTCTCGCTCAGCCTTGCCGGACACCGGGGCGAGCTCGGCGAAAAGCGGTAGACGAGAGAGATCCAAGACTAAATCCAGAAATGGACCGCGCAGCGCCCCGCGGCGCACTTCCGCGGTGTTGGCTACCTTGCTGCCGGTGTTGATCCGTTCAAACATATCAAAACGGGCTTGATCGTCCGCATGTTCGTTGAGGACGATGCCGCGGATCGATCTATTCTTGATTTTACGTTGGCGCGAAGAGGAGAGATCGCCGAAGCGAGTCCCTTCGAGGGAGGGCAATTCGTCCAACTGATCCAGTGTCATATCACCGAGAACATACTCATGCAGCGTTCGAAGGCGCTGCGATCCATCGACGATTTCCAGCTTGCCGTTCTCCATCTCCCAAAAGAACAGAAAGGGGATCGGCAGGCCCATTATCAACGACTCGATAAATCGAGATTTCCGCTTTGATTCCCAAGTGAATTCTCGTTGGTAGGCCGGAATGACGAACTCGTCGCGGGCCATCTTTTCGGCAAGAAGTTCGACCGAGTACTCAGTCATGTAAAAGTCGATGCGTCGGGATCTATCGACGATCTCAGCTTCCGCCGCTGCAAGCTGCTCAGCGGAGATTAGATGCAAACGAGGTTGTCGTGCCATGCGAAATCCTAGCAATCCCGCTCAGCGCAGGTCGAGTTGTCCTTCCAGGACGGAACCGCCACTCCGCACCGCTTCGATATGCGCGAGGATTGATCGACCAATCGCTTCACCCAACTTGGGCGGAACGGCATTGCCGATCAGCGTGCCAAGACGATCGAAAGTGACGTCATCGTCTTCGGCAAGAAAGCTGTATTCCTTCGGAAACGACTGAATGATCGCCGCCTCTCGTAAACTGATCGCGCGATCTTGTTCGGGATGCCCGAAGCGTCCGTTTCCAAAGCCGTAGCACTGCGTCGTCATCGTCGGCGCAGGCTTGTCCCATTCCATACGACCATATACGGACGGATAGGTCTTACCGGTCGTCTTTCGGTGGCATGGCGCGCGCAGGTCTTCAGGCCAGTCCCGCCAAGTCCCTCCAGGCGTAGAGGCTTGGATGCGTTCGAGATTCTTAGCGCCAAGGCCGGCGCTCGCATGCAGACGGTCGTCTCCCGAGGCTTCGCCGGCACCGATCTTGGGCAGTGCCCCTATCGCGTCCTTGACGGTCAGTTTGAGTTTGCTCTCAGATGCCTGCAATTCGATCGGACCGAGAAGCGACGCCAGGAGAACGAGGCGCCGACGGCTTTGCGGAACCTGGTACTCTTCGCAGGCGACCTCGCACCACGACACCTGATACTTCGCAATTTCGAGTGCCGAGATGAATTCTTTCCAGACCTCCTGATTAGCTAGGCCTGGCACGTTCTCCATCGTAACGATCTCGGGCTTCAGCTCAATCGCCAAGCGCTGGAAATGCTTGAGCAGCTCCCAGCGACCGTCCACCGACTTTCGGCTCTGCGAATAAGTCGAGAACGGCTGGCACGGCGCGCATCCTGCGAGCACTCGAACATCCGCATCCCCGAACCAAGCCTTGAGGTCGGCCGGGGTCAGATCTTCCACATCGCGGCATTCGAACTTCGCGCCGGTATTCTCTTCAAGAGGGTGTTTGCAGTTTGGATCGAGATCGACGCCGGTCTTGACCGTTAGTCCCGCGGATTTGAGTCCGTACGTCAAGCCTCCGGCACCGCAAAATAGGTCGATCACCGCGGTGCTGAAGCCACCCGCCTCTACCTGAAGAATTCCGTTAGCGTCCATCACGGCAGCGATAGACCAGCGGGAGGTGATTTGCCTAGATACAAACGTATCCCGTCCACCATAGTGGTTCGACCGATTAATGTCGAATCGGTTACATCAAAGCTACATCCTCCAGCGGGAGCATATTAGCTCCTTATGTTCGAGCGCAGATGCCGACCCTCCAATATGCAGTGCGACCGGCTTCATACTTTCATGGCGATTGCCATGTTATGTTGGCAATCGCCATGAAACGAATCTCGATTCGTTAGCAGGGAACGGCAGTTTTTCGCCATTTCAAGCGATTGGCACAGTCATTGCTTTTGACGAGGCACCACTGGAGAATGACATGTCGGACCACGCTTCCACTGCCAAGATCATCGCTGAGCCCCCGGCACTCGCTCCTATGCGTCGCTTCTTGGAGCGCATCTTGCCGGGCAAGACAGAGGCGATGACGGATCTGCGTGAACGCCTTCTCGCATTCGCGCTCAATCCCGCCACCAACACCCTGCTCATTCGCGGACCGACCGGCGCGGGCAAGTCGACCGCCGCGCGAGCGGTCGCTGCTCTCGTGCGCGTTGCCATGCTGACCGAAGTGGACGCCGAGCGCATCCTGACCGATCTGAAAGTAGAAGGGGGAAATCTCATCTCCGTCCGCTCGCTGATCGATTGGTACGTAGAACTTCCGCTGACCGGTCTCGTTGAATCGATCGCCGACGTCCAGCTGTTCGGCAGTGTGAAGACTGCATACACCGGCGCGGGCGACACGGCCGGCATCTTTGAAAAGGCCGCACGGGGTCGCGAAGGTCGCACCCCCGTCGCGGCACAACTTACCGGAGGTGTCGTTTTTCTTGACGAGGTAGGGGACGTGCCGCCGGCGCTGCAGGCCAAGTTGCTGGCGATATTGTCCGGCGGGCGCGTATACCGTGTCGGCGCGGAGGGTGATGCGGATCGCGCTGTCGAGTTCGACGGTACCGTTATCTCTGCTACTTGGAAGTCCCTTGATCCGTCCAGCTTTCGACCCGATCTGCTAGCGCGTATCGCAGGCACCGAGGTGACTCTTCCTGGTCTTGGCGAGCGGACGGACGATCTTACCGAGATCATCCTGTCCGTGGCCGAGGGCGTCGTGAGCCTCGTTCGGACGCGCGTCGAGAATGCCGGACGGATCGAGCCGGATCGTGTCGACAAGGCCTACTGGCTCGATTGGAGCCAGCAACTGAGCGGTCTTGAAGATCGCGAGATCGCCACGCTCGCTGGCGTCGACTGGACTCGTCATGGACATATGCGCGGTCTCACGGCCGCGATCCGCCAGATTCTCGTTTTCCACGACGACGTGGGCGAAGTCGTCGACCGGCTGCCGGTGATCGGCGAGGCCAGTACCTTGCGTGTCGGCGATGGCGGCGATCTGTTCGATCGGCTGGTTCGTCGAACCCCCGACGGCAACGGGATCGCTTCACATCTGCGCGCTCTCGCGCTGGAGGATCAGTGGAGCCTGCGTGGACTTTTGGAAGATCCGAGCCGACGCCGTCGCCTGGCGAAGTCGCTCGGAATCCCCGAAGCGCGTGTTCGGACGCAGGCGATGGAACTCGGCCGCAGCCGCCGCCGCGCCTTGGGAGCCACCGAATGATCGACATTTCGACCGGCCGTGACGTGGAACGTCTCATTGATCGTGCGATCGCCCAGCCGGACCGCTTGTCCGACATCGCGTTCTGCGCGCCGTTCATCGACGAGCGAATGATGAATCGGATCGCACGGCTCGCTATCGTTACCCGCGAAGCGTCCTGCGGATTCCGTATCGTCACGTCGAGCGCTGCGGCCGCGGCTCTTGTCGCGCGCCTTCCCGGTCCTCCCGCCTTTTGGCGGAAGACGGTAGTCGCGAACGATCGCGTCCATGCCAAGGCCTATGTCGTCACCCCGCGCGGCCGCGGTCATGCGCGAGCGATCGTGACCAGCGCGAACCTCACTTGGGGAGGTATTGCAGGGAACTTCGAACTCGGGGTGTCGGCCACGTCGGCGACACCACAAGGGCGCCACGTCGTTCGCGCGGTGCGGGAATTCATCGGGCGCGTCGCCGCCTAAGTTAAGGAGTAATGATAATGAAGACCATGGACAGCTGGTTCTTCCTTCGGCCGGGCTTCGCGTCGTTCAAGATCACGCCCGAAACCCAGCCCGGACTTCTGTTCGGGAGCCGGGAGCAGAAGAAGCGCGACTATTTGATCGGTGAGATCGAAGGCGCATGCTACGGCCGCGCGGGTTACAAGGCCGTCGTCTTCGGCGACTACGGCCGCGGCAAGACGCACCTCAGCCTGAATCTCAAGTTCAAATCGGCTCATGATGGCCTAGGCGTCGTGCCGATCTATCTGAAGTGCTCTGCCTATACCGCGAAGGAGCCGTTCTCGACCTTGTTCGGGCAGTTCCTACGCGAGCTCAATCTGGTCGACGTGCGCCGGGTCGCGACCGAGTATTTTAAGATGGTTGCCGACGGGAAGGCGCGCCCTATCCGGGAGATCGTGCATCTCGAGGATGTCGCGGTGGCGATCGAGGACGGTCTTCAGCTACCGAACGACAATGTCGTACGCGACACTATGCGGTGGCTCGGCGGCGAGAAGGTAACCATGACCCTCGTTGCTGCTCAACTAAAGGATCGGCTGACCGACAGCCGAGAGTTCGGCGCCGTTATGCGCGGTCTCACCCACATGTATCGCGAAGTCGACGGCAAGGTCCTGCTGTACTTCCTAGATGAAGCCGAACGCCTCGAGAATATCACACATATCGACACCTATGCGGCTTGGACGGCGGCGTTCCGTGAGCTCACCGAGATCGAAGGCCTCGGCCTGATCATGTTCATCGGCGCGCTGACCCGGAACGCGTTGCCCACGATCCTGTTGTCCGACGAGATCATGCGCCGCGTCGGCGTCGCCAACTACGTAGAATTCCAGAATCCCGGTCGTGACGATATTCGCGATTTCCTCGTGGAGCTTCTGGGCACGCTGGTCCAGAAGGGGCCGGTCCCCGACGTGCATCAGCCGGCAATGTCGTCAGAAGCGCTCAGCGAGGAAGTTCCCGAGGGTCTGATCGAAGCGACCGGGGGCAACGAAGATCGTCTGCGCTTCTATCCCTTCGAACCGGACGCGTTCGAAGACTTTGTCGAGCAGATTGCCGCCGGCGATATGTCGAGCAAGCCTAGCGAGGCGCTCATCCGTCTGACCAAGGCGGCGACCACCGCTATGCGCAAAGACAAGAAAACGATCGACAGCAAGATCGTCGACGACATCGGTCAGGAGGGCTTCTGATGAAGCGCTTCGATATCGAGCCTCGCCTTTCGGGTAAAGTCCACCTCGGCAGCGACAAACGCGAATCCCTGATCCTCGCCGGGCGTCTCGCCGAGCGGGGAAACGTCGAAGACCTGTACTTCGACGCGTCTGACAACTTCGTGGTCCTGGAGGTCGGGAAGCGGGGATCAGGAAAGTCGTACGGAATGGGCTCGCTGCTCGAATGCTTCGCGACGCAGCCCGGTTCGAAGATCGGCGTGCACGCTGACCCGCGTGCCGTCGTCCTGCTTGATCCGCTCGATATCCACTGGACCGCGATCTATCCGCTGACGCCGGATGGACCCGAAGCCATGCGCAAACAGCACGCCGTCTTCCAGAAGTGGGGCAACGGCCTTGAGCTCGAGCCGATCGACGCGCGCGTGTTCATGCCGGCTGGCCACCGTTGGGAGACCGACCCTCCCGAATTCATCGACTTCCAGTTGCCTGTCTCGTCACTCGACGCCGGCGACTGGTCGCTCCTTCTTCGCACCGACCTGATGACGGAGACCCGTGGACGACTGATCGATGAGGCCTACCGCAAGGTCACTGAGCTTGGATGGATCGACGACAGTGGCACGGACCGTGATCCGATCGACGGTTACGGCATCGAGGATCTGATCGAGTGCATCGACCGCGACCCCGACATCGTCGCTTTCTACGCCTCGGAAACGCGTCGTAGCGTCGTGCAGCCCCTTCGCTCCTTTGCGCGAATGCCGCTATTCAGCTCGCCGTCTGGCACGGCCCTCACCGAATTCGCGCGTGTCGGGACGCTGTCCATCCTCTGCCTCGGCAGGCTTACTGACGACCTTCGCACGGTGCTGACCACGGTAATCGTGCGGAAGCTCAAGGCCGATCGCATGCATGCAAGCCAGTTGCGCCGACGTCTTGCGCTCAAGACAGACGACGCGGCCATGACCGCGCAACTCACGACTGAACTCGAGAAGCATGTTCCTAGGACGATCCTGGCAATCGATGAAGCTCAAATCCTGATGCCGGCGCAGGGTGGCAGCACAGCGCGCCAAGCTCTGGATTCGTTCGTTCTCGAAGGCCGCAATTTCGGGCTGTCCCTCTGGCTGGCCACACAGCGTCCGAAGGGCGCGGTATCCGAGAAGGCGGCGAGCCAGATCGATACGTTCATCGTCCACCGACTGAGCGTCGCCGACGATATTACCGCCGTGTGCGGGCTACTTCAGAACGCGCGCCCTGCCAAGGTAAGGCTGTCCAATCGGGAACTCGATCTTCCCGAATTGATCCGCAGTCTGGACGTTGGACAGGCGATCTTCTCCAGCGCAGTAAGCGACGTCCACCGCTTCGTGGTCGCCGATGTCCGGCCACGCAACGTGGCCCACGGGGGAGAGGCGTTTTGAGCACCGCGCTGCCTTGGACCAAGTTTCAAGACTTCTACCTGCGCCTTGGGTTCCTCAAGGCGCTGGTTGCTGCGCTCGGCACCGAGCGTCGAAGCGTGCCGACCGAAACGATTCTGCGTCGGTTGCGGCGACCCTTGTTCGAAGACGCAGCCGGCCATGGCGCTCTCGCCGGGAGGGTCGGCGAGCGAATGACCTGGTACGAGAAAGATTGGTGGCGGGAGACGGTCGAAGCGAAGAAGACGCCGACAGTCGCGGAAGGCCTGATCGTCGATGCAGACCTTCCGTCATTGCTGTTCGCGATCACCGCTCCGACGACCTATAAGATCGTCGATTGGGGCCGCAACGTTGGGTTGCTTGGACGTGGCAACCAGATCACGGAGCGCGGCCTGACCCTACATGCGCTGTTCGCGGACAAGGGCATCGGAGCGTTCCTTGACGGCGACCCGGACGCTTGGAATCCCTTTCCGCTCACGATGGTGGAGCGGATCTTCTTTCTCTACCACGTCATTGAGATCGACACCGTCACTCTCGCCTTGATCGACGCGATCGGTGCGCGCTCAGAAGGCGCAGACATCGAGACGGTCGATGCGGGAAAGATGCTTGCGGGCGCCTTGTCGTCAGTTTTATCGAAAGCGCAACACGACATCCGACCGCCGGAAATCCCAGCGTACAGGACTGCGCTCGAACTGGCGGCTACCATCTGCGAAGAATTGGGCATAGCGCCGCCCACAGGCGTGATGGATAATCGCCGGCGGGCGCCGCGCCCCATGAATCCGGCGGCCAAACGAAAGGCGCTCATGGCGGCGGCGTCTGGGAGTGCACTGAGGCGCGCCCACAAGAACGCCGACCACCAGACGATCCCTCGCTTCGAACAGCTGGTCGATCTAGGCTTTCTGACCAAGGGCCGGCAGACCGGAGATCTGCAGGCACGTCGAAAATGGCGTTGGCATCCTACGCCGATCGCCCTTCGCTGGGCCTCGGCGCGTAACCGCCTCATCCATGGTACCGCGCCCTTTCTCTGGGAGGGTTTCGCGGCAGTATCGTGTCACGCTTATCTCGACATCGAGACGCCCGAGCGGCGGACCGATACCAGGACGATCGCCACCTATCTGGCGCGTGGGTATCGTACGGTCAGGAGATCGGTCGGTCACACGCCGTTCGATAGCGTCGCACTGATGGCCATGGCGCTCGGTGTGGAAGACGGACTGGCGATCGAGATGGTGGATTTCCACCGGTTGATGCTGGCGATCAAGACGCAGGGCTTGCTCCAAGGCGAGGTCTTCTTTGCGTCTGGAAATACGCTCGATAAGATGTTCGTGTCGCTTCGCGAGGATTTCGCGGAACGTGTCGTCGCCGTTCTACCGGAACGGCTCGAATGGGAAGCGGCGAACGATGCCGCCAAGGGTGGTGCAGCATGAAGAAGAACCGCTTGGACGATGTCTCGCGCTCCGTGTCGGGCCGCTTGCGGCCGGTGACGGCCTTCGAGACGCTCCTCGGCCAGAAAGCCTCGCCGGCGCGGCTGTTGGAGGCGGCGCGCGGTGCCTTGTCGGCGATCGATCGCGATGCGGTGGCCGCCTTAGAGCAGTTGATCACCGACCTGGATGAAAGTGTCGTGCGCAAGCTATCGGAGTTGGAAGCCGACATCGGCGATCTGGCGCGCGCGAACGGCTGGCGACTGGAAGGCATCTGGCCCACGTTTCAGGTCGAACGAGGCATAGAGCTTCGGGTCGAGGCCATGAAACGTATCGTCCGCGTTGCGGGACAAGCGATTGACGGCACCGACGTCGATGCGATCGGAGATGCCATACGTCAGGCGGTTCGCGACCTCGTGCCTAAGGGATTCTCCGCGCACGATATGCTGGAGCAACTGCGCCGCTCCCACGTCGCGTTGCGGCCCGAAGGGGGTCAGATCCCCATCCTTGAGCTCTACGGCCGCTTTGTTATCGACATCCAAACGCAGCGTTTTTGGAAGGATGCGCGTGCGGATCGCTTCATCGGTCTCTCGCTCGATCAATTTCGAGCACGACTGTCGAGAATGCTGGAGGACGGAGCGACCGTCGCGCGCGATGGGAGCGAGTTCCGCATGTTGCCGCCGCTCGATCCAAAGGACGCCTTGTTCGTCTACCAACCTGGCGAAAGCCGCTTCGGCTACGTCGGACGCATCGAATTCGTTGCGCGCGCCCGATGAGCGGCACTGAAGAAATGCCGCCCGCACTCGCGCGCGCGATCGTCCGAAGCCTCACCCGCGGCACGACGATCGCAACCGGCGTGAGGCATGTCCATGTCGGCCACGCGAACTGGCTGGCGGCCCAACGGGAACTTCTGGAAGAAGTCGGGGAGGATGGCCACTCGGACACAAAATTCGTTCGAGGTGCCTACGGTGCGGGCAAGAGTCATTTTCTCGGTGTGGTTCAGGACGAGGCGCGAGACTTGGGATGGGCGACAGCACATCTCGAATGCCGAGCCGATCATGTCGAGATTGATCGGTTCGAGACGCTTTACCCTGCGCTTGTTGCCAAGCTCGCGATGCCGGGCGCGGCATCGGAAGACGGCGACGTGGACCCTGCTCGATATTTACTTGAACGGTGGTCGAGTGTCTTGCGTCGTGCGGCCGGCATCCGCGAGGATGGCATTACGCGTCCGTTCGATGCGGATGCGAGAATCTTTCGCCGGCTCGGTGAAACCCTTCATCGTTCGAATCTGTCTGCGGACTTCGTAAACGCGCTGACGGCATTTGCCCGTGCGCAGACGGAAGGCGATACCGAGACGATGGTCGCGGTCTCGCGCTGGTTGAAAGCCGATGGCGATCGCATGTCGGTCCCTCGCCGATACATGGGCAAACCGACGTCCCTCGGTGGCGGCATGACCGGCACCATCCCGCTTTCACCGATCGGGAGGGGTAATGCGACGGAGGCGATGCGTGGCATCCTGTGGCTTATTCGCGCTTCCGGGTTTACCGGGCTCGTTCTTTGCATCGACGAGATCGAAGAGTTGGCGAAACTCCGGACGCGCAAGCGCCAAGAGCAATCTCTCCAAGCGCTTCGCGAGTATGTCGACCATGCCGGAGGTCAAGGTGGCTTCAAGCACCTCTGTATGTATCTCGCAGCGACGCCTGAGATGTTCGAAGGACCTGATTACTTCCCGCGCTACGATGCTTTGGCCACGCGTATCCAGCCAGTGTCCGATCGCTTGAACTGGCGTGGGACGGTCGTCGATCTGGATCGCACTCCCTTGGACTCCGGCGAGATGGTGGCGATGGCTCGGCGGATCGCCGCGATCCATCGCATCGCATATCCCGGAACGGGTGCGGGCACCCTCACCGACGAGTATCTCGACGAACTCATGACCGAGGTGGTCGCTTCGCGCGTGCGGATCGCGAAACCGCGCCTGCTCGCCCGTATCGTCGTCGACGAACTCGAGCGGGCCAGGCAGGACGCCGGAACCTTTGAGGCGAGCGAAGCGTCGACCCTCGTCTCCGACGCAGCGGCCAGTATTCTCCGCGAGATCGACGAATGATCCCGCCTGCCCGCGCAGCTATGCGCGTCCTGCGGGGGGGCTCGGTGCCGGACCTTGGCATCCAGCAGCTCACTGTTGGCGCGAACGAATTGATCGATACGATCCGCGCTTCGCTATCGATCCTCGAAAAGAAGAAGAGTCCGGTCCCGCTCTTTCTCAATGGCGAGTGGGGTTCGGGTAAGACGCACTCGATCCGCCTCGTTCGCGCGCTCTCACTGGAGAGCGGGTTCGCGACTATGGAAGCCGTGCTGAACGCAAGGACTTGCCCGCCGAACTACCCCCAGCGAATGATGCCCTTCATGGCGCGCAATATCGCGTTCGGCGACGAGCGAGGCATTCGATCCGTCTTCGGATCGCTGATGCGCGACGATAAGAAGGTCGGCCACGCCCTGGCGACGATTGGGGATCGATCTCAGGCCGACATCGCGCAGGCGGCGAGCACCTTGCGGGCGCTTGCGAGCCGGGGCGAGACCGCCTTGATCGGGACCAGCGCCGCGTGGCGGGTGCTCACTGGAACCGACATCGCGCATTCGGACTACGGCTACCGCCGGACCAAGGCGTTGCTTCGACTTCATTGGACCACGGCATTCGTTCGAGCGGCCGGCGCCAAGGGAACCGTGCTGCTGTTCGACGAGCTCGAGACCATCGATCAGCTATGGAACCGTCGCTCGCGCGCGACCGCATACGAGGCGCTGGGCGGCTTTCTCGACGCCCCTGGCACTTGGTGCGTGTTCGGCATTACCGAACGCTTCCTTCGCGTCGTCCGTGAAGACGCAAGCTCCGATCTCTACTGGCAAGCCTCCACCGACGGGCGTCGCTTTCTGAAGATGTGGCGCGAGGGTGAGGAGGAATTGTTCTCCCCGCCAAAAGTCGCAGATGAGGACGCGTTGGAACTCGCAGTCGTGGTCGAAGGGATGTACCGTGATGCATATCCGGAAACCGGTGATTGCAGCGCTGAAGTCCGTGGAGCGGTCTCAGACTGGTCGCGCAATTCGGCACGCAACCCACGTCGTCTGGTAAGGGCCATCGTCGATGCTTGCGACCGCGCGCGACCGGCCCCCGGCGGAAAAGGTCGGTAGGATCGACGCTGCCCAGTCGCCCGGTGCGCTATCAAGGGCAACAGTGGGTGCGAGCGGAAAGGTGCTCGACAAGCTCGCCTCTGCGTTCGAAGAGAATGAGCGATTGGTCAATACACGCGCCTGAATTTTAGCGCGGTTTGCTACAGACAACTCGTACCCGTTGAACGAGCCATCTTCCCGAGGATCGATTTGACGTCGGCGAGATATTCCTAGTCTCCAGACCTCGCACGCAGTGAGGATGCCCAAGGCGCTATAATCGCTGGTTTCGCGTCGGCCTGAGCTGGTGTCAAATAAAAGCCTTTCTTCGTCAGCAGGTCACGAACAAGCCTCTAGATGCGGCGCCTGAAGCCTTTTCCACAAAGCATGCGCGGGGCGGGATCGGCAATGCTACGATCGCATAGGCGGCTTTTCCGAATCTCGATCCCTCTCTACAGCTGCCCAATGGTCAGACGCTCAACCATTGCGGAACGTGTCGAGGCCCTCATCCGGCGAATGGATGGGGCGCCACTTTGCGACGAATGCATTACAGACCGGCTCGACCTTTCCTCGGTTTCACAGGCAAGCGTCGCCACCGGAGCAGCTGCCGGCGTCGGTGGTTTTGAGCGGCTCAAAGAGCCATGCGGCCTTTGCGGCGAGCCGCGGCACGTCATTCGTTTCAAAGGCTGAACTTCGCAATTCGCCGCGGAAAGATCGAGCGCGGCTGAATGGGCGTGCTCTGGCGCCGGCAGGCGGCGCCAGGGGCCGCGCGTTATCTTGGGCCGCGCAGCGCACTTGGCTCGCTGTCCTTGCCGAACGGCGGCTGGCCCACAGGCCCGCGCGCACGCCGCCCGGCTGCGGCCTCGCCAAGAGCGCGTTTCTCTTTGCGCGCTTCGCGCGGTTCTTTGACGCCTTGCGATAGTTACGGGGTTTGAATCGATCGGCGGTCGGCACTACGGATCCCGCAATGATATTCAGTCTGTTCCTGCTCGCCTCGGTCGTTCCAGCCGGCGAATCCTTCACCTGCACCCCCGTTGCAGTCTGGGATGGCGATGGGCCGATCTGGTGCGCGGAAGGTCCGCATGTTCGCCTTTCCGGGGTCGCCGCACGCGAAATGAATGGCAGCTGCAGTCCAGGGCATCCCTGTCCGGACGTCGATCCGGTCGCGGCGCGCGATCATCTCGTCGGCCTGCTCGGGACGCCGCAAGGGCGGAACCGGACTGGCCATATTCTCGTGCGCGGACCGGTCATGCGCTGCCTATCGCGCGGCGGGGCCGGCGGCACCCGCACCGCCGCCTTCTGCACATCGCCCCGGTCGGGCGATATCTCCTGCGCCATGATCCAAAGCGGCCTCACTGCGCGCTGGGACAAATATTGGGGTGCGCATCGCTGCGATTGATCGGACCGGATCGGGCGGGTGGGTCAGGTGGACCGGCCTTTGAGTGCGGCACGGATCGTTGAATGGACGCGGCGGCAGATCTGTCTCAGTTGCTCAAGGCCACCCCCTTTTCTGTCGCCTTTCTGCGGGCCCGGCTCGCCTCTGGCCGTCAACCCCATGCGGGGTTCGCCCTCGCGTTCCGCTCGGTGACGGCAGCTCGCGGTCCCTTCTTCTGGCGCCATCGGGGATGTCCCCCGAGCAACCGAAGGAGAAAGTCCATGCCCACCATCGCCAACCTCAACGTCAAGGCCGACGGCAGCTTCGAAGGCACGCTCGCCACCCTCAACGTCACCGCGCAGATCGCGATTGTCCCGAACGGCCGCAAGGCCAAGGACAATGAACCAGACTATCGCATCCTCAGCCGCAAGAACGGCTTCGAACTTGGCGCAGCCTGGGTCAAGACCGCCAAATCGACCGGCGCCGAATATATCGCAGTGACGATGTCGGCCCCCGAATTCGGGACCATCTACGGCAATGTCGCCAACGCCCCCGGCGACGACTCGATGAAGAAGGTCATCATCTGGAACCCGCCGGCCTGACGGGTTTCCCGGCTCCGCCTTCGGGCGGAGCCGATTGATTTCATCACGTGAAGGCGGTCCTCTGGGCCGCCTTTTCGTTGTGCTGGCGAGTGTGGGTTTCCGGGGCCCGGCACTCGGTTATTCTCCTTTTCGGCGACTGGGCTGTCGCAGACGACGAGGGCCGCACATGTTGCGAACGGCAGAATGTCGACAGGTCTGCGAATTGTAAGGTCAGCGAGGGGGCCGGGACGCGGCGGCGAACCGGGGGCGGGTGGGGCGTGGGGGCTCTGCCGCATGGGACCGGGCCATACCCGCTCTCGATTGCCGCTATTCCCTTGGCCGAGGCCAGGCCTCCTTCAATCAACCCGTGAAGGGTCCCCACGCTTCGCTCGGGCCGCGGCTTCGCGCGCGGTGATTGCGGCCTGTCCCCGTCCGGCGGGGCGCCTGTCGAGCGGGAATGGCCCGCTCCCTAGGACAGGAGTTGATCCCATGCCGCTTTCCACCGCCCAATCGCTCGGATGGAGCCTCGCCCGGACCATGATGACCGTCATCATCCTCATCGAGACCAGCGCCGGATATTCGGTCATGCCGCTCGATGAGTTTGACGGCGACCCCGAAACGATCGTCAGCGAATATGACCCGTTCAATCGCTAAGCGTCTGGAATTGGTTCCAGATTGGAGCCGGTTCGGGTTCTTCCCCGAGCCGGCTTTTGCTATGATCTGCCTGCAGGTTGCGCTGTGGTGGTGGTGGTGGGCGCGTCCGACAGGAGGACGTTCATGACCCTGATGCTGATCCTTGGAGCGGTTGCCGCATTTTATGGTCTGCTGCTGCTCTTTCGCTGCGCGACTTACGCACTACCAGTCTTTGCCGGGCTTGGTCTGGCCTTCGCGCTTCGGGACCAAGGTTTCGGCTGGATGGTCATTTTGGAGGTGGGATTGCTGGCGGGTGTCTCCGTCCATGCCCTCTGCCGGCACCTGGCGCGCGGCTCGGCTCCGCTCGCCGTCAGGCTTGGCGTCATCCTGATGTTCGTGGGCGCCGCCGCTGCTGCTGGCTTCCAGGCTGGGGGCGCGCTCGCGATGCTTGCCGACGTCGATCTTTGGACGCAGCGCGGCATGTCCATCCTGACCGCCGTCGTCACCGGCTATGCCGGTTGGCGTGATCTCCTGTCGCCGGGGGGTGGGATCGAGCGACAAGCGCTGCACAGCTAGGCGTTCGCCCGCCTCTCATCCTTCTTTGCTTCCCGGCCGACCGGCACCGCATCCGTCCGCCGAGCCGCACCATTACGGCCTCTCGACATGCGCCATCTGTCAGCGCGCCGCTTCGCTGGCCCGGCTTGGTGCAACCGCGCCGTTCGACTTTCTTCCCCTGGCGTACCGCCATTCCTCGCGAAACAAGAAAGACGAACGGCGCGGTCCTCCACTGCGCTGCGGGCCTGCGGCTGCACCGCCGGTCCCCCGCTGACGACCGATGCGCATCGAGGCCGCGATGGTGCGGCCCGAGCCAAGGAAGGAATGCGACATGGCCAAGATCGGCACGTTCAAGAAAGTCTCCGGAGAATATCGGGGTCAAATCACCACCCTCTCGGTGCAGGCGAAATCGGTTCGCATCGCACCCGAAAAAGACCCGAGCGGCAATGCGCCCAGCCACCGTGTTTTCGTTGGAGACATCGAAGTCGGCGCAGCCTGGGAAAAGCAGACGCAGGACAAGCGCCCTTATCTTTCGGTCAAGCTCGACGATCCGAGCTTCACCGCCCCGATCTTCGCGCAGCTGTTCGCGGGCGAAGGCGATGAGCACGACCTGGTCTGGAGCCGCCAGACCCGCCGCGGCGACTGAGCCGCAGGGACCCGCCCGGCAGCGCCGGGCGGGATACCCATTACTGGGGATGGATATCCCCGCGTCTTGGAATTGGCGCATGCCCGCATATCGCCAACTCTTCGGTCTCCCCGGAGGCTGTTATGGCGATCGAGACGACGGCAAAAAGCGAAGGGCCGCTGCGCCTCGACTTTCCCGGCTACGCCCAGGAGTTTCTGCGCCGCAGTCCGGACTATCGCCGTGACTATCGAAGCGTGATGTCGGATCGCAAGGCCGATCCGGCGTCGCAGGAGGGCATGGCCCGGCGATGGGGCCTCTGCTTTCCCGGTCGATCCGCGTGTTTCGGCGCTCGACGCGCCGGCCTTCTGGGACGCGGCGGTCTGTCCCAATGTCGTGATCCTCGACGCTGCACCACCAATCTTTGCCGCTGACCTGCGCTTCGATCCGGCTCGCTCGACGCATCGCCTTGGTTCCAGGATCGGGCCTGACGGTGGTCATTATATATTGGGCGACGGCCGCATCATGCACCGGATCTGGCTGCGCTGCGATCCGGCGGGTGTTGCGCTTGCTGCGCTGATCCCCTGTGATTCCATGACCGAGACGCGCCTTCAGGCCGTCTCCGATCTCCAACGATGGCTCCGCGGAACAGCGTCCGAGTCGGCAGTGTCTCGGCCGACATCCTACCAGTCGCAGCGCCTCGATCTGCTTCTGTCGATTCTCGATCTTCGCGGGGAACGGAACGCAACCAGCCATGAGGTCGCTCGCCGGCTCATCTACCCGCGCCTGGATGTGGGTCGCGGCGCCGCGTGGAAATCCTCTCCGGAGCGGCGTCGGACCCAGCGGCTGATCCGCGAAGCCGAGGCGCTGGCGGCAGGCGGATACCGCGCGCTGCTGGCAGGCCGGGCGGGGCGACAAAAATAGCAGCGCAAATCAGCCGCTCCCCCGCGCGCGCGCTTTCGCGCCACCACGCGACATCGCCCGCCGGCCCGCGCTTTCCGGTCCGGCCGCTGGAAGGAGCCCCCCATGACCACCGGTCACCCACCGCGTTTTCTGACCACCCCCGATGCCGCAAAGCGCGTCGGCCTCTCGCATCGGACGCTGGAGAAGCACCGCTGCTATGGAACGGGCCCCGCCTATCGCAAGCTTGGCGGCCGCGTCGTCTATGCGATCGACGAACTCGATGCCTGGGTCGAACTTGGCCGGCGTTCGTCGACGTCCGATCCCGGCACCGGCACCGTGCACCCGGCGCGGCAGGTGCAGCGCTAATGCGCGGCGTCGATTTTGAGCAGGCCCTGGGCCCGCAGCTGACCGCAAGGCAGGGCGCCGGCGCAAACGCGTCGCCGTATGACACCGCGCTCACAGAGGTCGAAATGACCTGGATCGAAGGGCGACACGAGCAGTGGATCCGCTTCGGCCGCATCGCAGCCGAGCGCATCTTGAGCCGCGCCAAGCGCGTCGCGGCCTTCCGGCCCGGCGGAGTCTTTGCGTATGTACGCTGGACGTCGAACGACTTCGGGACGATCCATTCGAACATCGCGATTGCCGCGGCGGTGGCGCCTGGCGAGCCTTATTCGACGCTGCCGTTCATCCGTCCCGGCGCCGAAATCCTGGCGCGGATCGACGGCTGGCCGAAAGTGCAACAGGCGCTTGAGGCGATCGACGCGGTCGAAGCGACCGGCATCGATGCCTGCGATGCGGCGCCCGATCATTGGCGCCATGTGGGCAGCCGGATTTCGGCGGGGTTGCCATTCCGGCCCTATTCCCGTGACCGCCATACGGCATGGCTGCGCCGCCGGGCGGTTGAGTCATGAGCCGCCGGGCGCTCCGCGCCACGGCGGCGGCCGCGGCGATCTTCAGCACATCGTTCGTCGCGGTTGCGTGGCTGAGGCCCGCGCCGCGCTTCCTCTGGAATGCGAGCGCCAGCGCTCCGACCGGCCTCTATTGGGTCGATGTGGGCGCGCCGCCGCGGCTCGGCGACCTTGTCGCCATCGCCCCGCCGTCCGCGCTCGGGACATTCCTTGCGCAGCGCGGATATTTGCCGCGCGACGTGCCGCTGCTGAAGCGGGTCGCCGGTCTTCCCGGCGCGCTCGTCTGCCGTTCCGGCGTCTTCGTCACGGTGAACGGCGTCGCGGTCGCCCGCGCGCTGGCGCGCGATCGGGCCGGTCGTCCGCTCCCCGTCTGGACGGGTTGCCGGATCGTTGGCGGTGACGAACTCTTTCTCGTCAATGCGGCGCGCGACAGCCTCGACGGCCGCTATTTCGGGGCGATGCCGGCAGCTGGTCTGCTCGGCACCGCGCACCCGATCCTCACCCGCTCGCATCCGACGGCGGCGCTTCGCTGGGGCTCCGCCGAACCCGACCACCCGCCATCACGCAGCAAGGAGACGTCATCATGATCATCGGGACAATGCGCCGGAATACGACGGGAGGATATTCCGGCTCGATCAAGACGCTCGCGTTCGACGCGCAAATCGAGCTCGCACCGGCAGCCTATTCTGAAAAAGAGAATGCGCCAGGTTGGCGCTTACTGATCGGAGATCCCGCACTCGGTGCGGAGATCGGGGCCGGTTGGGATCGCACGGGTCCGCGCGGTTTATATATTGCGCTGCAGATCGACGACCCGAGCCTTGCTGCGCCGTTGCGCGCAAATCTTGTTCGCCTGGGCCCCGACGACGGCGATTTGTCAATTCTTTGGTCGCGCCCCGAGCCGCAGGCCGGGAGCTGATCCATGGGGCTTCTGCTGCGCTTCGTGGCGGGGGTCGCGCTCCGCGTCAGCGTGCCTTGCGGCGCGCTGCTCGCGTCATTCGCGATTCCGTTGGCCTGCACGCCCGCTGCCGCGTCGGTGCAACCGGTGCGTCATCCTTTTGCCGCTCCGGTCGCCGAAGCGGCACAGCGCTTCGGCATTCCGGAGCTCTGGATCTGGCGCGTGATGCACGCCGAAAGCCGCGGTAAGGTTGGTGCGGTTTCGCACGCCGGGGCGATGGGTCTGATGCAGATCATGCCCGGCACCTGGGCATCGCTGACCGCACGCCATCGGCTCGGGGCGGATCCGTTCGACCCGCGCGCCAATATCCTCGCCGGTGCGGCCTATCTGCGCGCGATGTGGGACCGCTATGGCGACGTCCGATTGATGCTTGCGGCGTACAATGCGGGACCGGGCCGCGCCGATGCCTACGCATCGGGGCGCCGCGGCCTCCCCGCCGAGACGATCGCCTATGTCGCAAAGATCGCGCCCGAATTGCACGCATCGGGCAGCGCTACGGCTGCTCCACAGGCGCCTTCGCCCCCGCCAGGATGGCGCGACGCTGGCCTCTTCACTGAGCGAAATTTGCCGTCTGACGACACACAACCTGCAAGCCCGTCGGGAACGGCTGCGCCTGTCCGGGCTGCAGGTGCTTCGCTTTTCATCCCCTTATCCGTTGGCCGTGACCAGTGACGGACGGCGGGGTCGCTGGGGTTTTTGACGGGCTCTGCTCAGGGCCGGTGGTCGCTTGCTGGAAGGGAAATTGGAGAGGGCAAGATAAAAGCCGTGCCAGCTTCGGGCACTTCATGGTCGGTTTTCCGCGGGTTTGCGCGTATGGCACTGCCGAAATCTGCCATATCTTCGCGTCGAACGCGCCGTATTCCGCCGCTTTTTCGTATGGCACTGATGCGCGGTGACGACCAGGATTTCCGGATCAGGCCGGGACGCAGCCGCGATCGCGGGGCCGGGTCGGCAGGCAAGGGCAAGCGGCTCGCCGCACAGGTGCGCAAGGCGGCCGCCCGGTCGGGCTATACCCGCTCCCGGTCCGGGCGCGGGGCCAGCGGCGGGACCGGTACGCATGGTCGGGGCCGGCGCGCCATGGCGGCGATGCGCCGTCAGCCCGGCGCCCGGCGCGTCACGGTCATGGCGCGCGTCGTCCGCCACCAGGGCGCGCGGTTTCGCGCCGCGCCGCTGGCGCGCCATATCTCCTATCTCGAGCGCGAGGGCGTGACCCGCGATGGGCGCGACGCGAGCATGTTCAATGCTGGCGGCGACGCGGCCGATCGCGATGCCTTCGCCGCGCGCTGCGAGGACGACCGGCACCACTTCCGGCTGATCGTCAGCCCGGAGGATGCCGCCGATCTCGGTGACCTTCGTTCCTTCACGCGCGATCTCATGGCCGACATGGGACGCGATCTCCAGACCCGCCTCGACTGGGTCGCGGTCGATCATTGGAACACCGACAATCCGCATATCCATATCCTCGTGCGCGGCGTTGCCGACGACGGCGCCGATCTCGTCATCGACCGCGGCTATATCGCTTCAGGCATCCGTGGCCGCGCCGAATCTCTTGTGACGCTCGAGCTCGGTCTGCGCAGCGAGCTCGACATACAAAGCGCGCTGGCGCGTGAAGTCGATGCCGAACGCTGGACGAGCCTCGACGTCCGGCTGCAGAGGCTCGCCGACGAAGCGGGCGGCGTCATCGATCTGCGGCCCGCGGCAAACGAAGACCGGCACATGCACGGCCTGCTGGTCGGCCGCGCCGGGCGGCTCGAGCAGATGGGTCTCGCCGAGCGGCAGGGCGCCGGCCTGTGGTCGCTCGGTTCTGGTGCCGAGCAAGCGCTCCGTGAGGTCGCGGTGCGCGGCGATATCATCAAGACGATGCACCGCGCGCTGTCGCGCGGCGGGGGCCGCTTCGATCCCGCCGCGCTTGCACTTCACGACGGCGCACCTGAGACTGCGATCGTGGGCCGCCTTGTCGAGCGAGGGTTGCATGACGAACTCGTCGGCACCGCCTATGCGATCGTCGACGCCGCCGATGGGCGCACCCACCATATCCGCTTCGGCGACATGGAGATGACCGGTGATGCCAGGCCGGGCGCGATCGTCGAACTGCGGAGCTGGGAGGATGGCAATGGGCGCGCGCATATGTCGCTTGCGACGCGCTCGGACCTCCCGCTCGCGTCGCAGGTCACCGCGCCCGGCGCGACCTGGCTCGACCGCCAACTCGTCGCCCGTGAACCGGTCGCGTGCGGGAATGGCTTCGGTCTCGAAATCCGCCAGGCGATGGAGGAGCGGAAGCGCTATCTCGTCGAGCAGGGGCTGGCCTCGCGGGCCGGGGACCGGCTGACCCTGTCGTCCGGACTCATCGACAAGCTCGCGTCGCGAGACCTCGAGACCGCGACCGCATCGATTGCCGAGCGGACCGGCCTTGCCCACAAACCGTCGGCTGCCGGGGATTACGTGAGCGGCATCTACCGCGAGCGCGTCACGCTCGCGTCGGGGCGCTTTGCCATGATTGACGACGGGCTGGGCTTCCAGCTCGTTCCCTGGCGCCCCGCGCTCGACCGCCACCTCGGCCAGCACATCACCGGCACCATGTCCCCCGGCGGCTCGGTCGATTGGGCGCTGGGTCGGGGCATCGGCATTTAGAAAGGCATCGTGCAATGAACGACAAGATCCTCTGGGGCCAGATTGCCGCCGTCGGTTCGATTGTGATTTTCGCCGTGTGGGCAGCGACGCAGTGGACCGCGGGCGCGCTCGGATTTCAGCCGGCGCTCGGCGCGCCCTGGTTTCGTCTTGGTGACTATCCGGTTTATCCGCCGCCCGCCTTCTTCTGGTGGTGGTTTGCCTATGATGCCTATGCGCCGCCGATCTTCTACCGCGGCGCCATGATCGCGGCGTCGGGTGGCTTCATCTCGATCATCGTTGCGATCGCCATGTCGGTGTGGCGCGCCCGCGAGCGGCAGCGCGCCGAAACCTATGGTTCGGCGCGCTGGGCGGAGGCGGGCGATATCCGGCGCGCCGGCATGCTCGGCGATGCCGGGGTCATCCTGGGGCGCTTTGGCCGGACCTATCTGCGCCATGATGGCGCCGAACATATCCTCTGCTTCGCGCCGACCCGTTCGGGCAAAGGCGTGGGTCTTGTCGTACCGACGCTGCTGACCTGGCCGGGCAGCTGTATCGTGCACGATATCAAGGGCGAAAATTGGCAGCTGACGTCGGGTTTCAGGGCGCAGCATGGGCGCGTGCTGCTCTTCGATCCCACCAATATCGCATCGGCCGCTTACAATCCGCTCCTCGAAGTGCGGCGCGGCGCGTGGGAGGTGCGCGACGTGCAGAATGTCGCCGACGTGCTTGTCGATCCGGAAGGCAGCCTCGAGAAGCGCAATCATTGGGAGAAAACGAGCCACTCGCTGCTCGTCGGTGCCATCCTGCATGTTCTTTATGCCGAAGAGGATAAATCGCTAGCAGGCGTCGCGGCCTTCCTCTCCGATCCGCGGCGCGGTATCGCCTCGACCCTGCGCATCATGCAGACGACGGCGCATCTTGGCGAAGCGGGCGTTCATCCCGTCGTCGCCGCGGCAGCGCAAGACCTGCTCAACAAGTCCGCCAACGAGCGCTCGGGTGTCCTTTCGACCGCGATGTCCTTTCTCGGTCTCTACCGCGACCCGGTCATCGCCGCCGTCACCCGCCGGTCCGACTGGCGCATCGCCGACCTTGTGGCGGGAGAGACGCCGACCTCGCTCTATCTCGTCGTGCCGCCCGGCGACATCAGCCGCACCAAGCCGCTTATTCGCCTGATCCTCAATCAGATTGGCCGGCGGCTCACCGAGGAACTCAATCCGCAGGCGCGGCCGCAGCGGCTCCTGCTCATGCTCGACGAATTTCCTGCATTAGGGCGGCTCGATTTCTTCGAGAGCGCGCTCGCCTTCATGGCAGGTTACGGGATCAAGGCGTTCCTGATCGCCCAGTCGCTCAATCAGATCGAGAAGGCCTATGGCCAGAACAACGCCATCCTCGACAATTGTCATGTCCGTGTCAGCTTCGCGACCAATGACGAGCGCACCGCCAAACGCATCTCGGACGCGCTCGGCACAGCGACCGAAATGCGCGCGATGAAAAATTATGCCGGACACCGGCTTTCGCCCTGGCTTGGGCATCTCATGGTCTCGCGGACCGAAACCGCCCGCGCGCTGCTGACTCCCGGCGAGGTCATGCAGCTACCGCCCGATCAGGAAATCGTCATGGTCGCCGGCGTCGCGCCGATCCGGGCGAGCAAGGCCCGATATTACACCGATCCCCGGTTCATGGCGCGGATCCTGCCGCCGCCTGGGCCTTTGGAAGCGGGCGAAGGTCGTCCCGACGACTGGACTGCGCTGGACCGGCCGGATGCCTTGCCAAGTACGACTTTGGAAACCGCAGCTCATGATGAAACCGTCGATGCGGCGGACGGCGAGGAGGATGATAGCGACGCGAACAGCGGTATCCGGCAGGAGCCGGCGATACCCGACCATGAGAATATCGCCCCCGAGCCCGGTCAGGCAGTCAGCGAATTCGATTTCGCAACCGAGGAGCGAGAGGATGACCCCGTCCGCGAGCGCAAGGCGATCGACGGTGCGATGCGCCGCGGCGCCCGGCTCGCGTCGCAAGATCCGGACGACGGGATCGAATTATGAGGAAGTCGTCGGTCAAGCGGACCTTTCGGATCGATAGCGTGTTGGCGCGCCAGCTCGACGAGCGCGCGAGCAGCCGCCGGATCACCCGCACCGACATCGTCGAGGCCGCGCTCGCATCCTTGCTCACCCCCGATCATGAAGAGCGGCTCGAGGCCGTGCTGACGCGGCGGCTCGACCGGCTGTCGCGGCAACTCGACCGGCTCGAATGGCATGTCGAACTGTCGAACGAGGGCTTCGCGCTGTTCGTTCGCTCCTGGCTGATCAACAATCCCCCGCTCCCCGACGCGGCACTCCGGGCGGCGCAGGTGACTGGCAAGAAACGGTGGGAGGCCTTTGTCGATTCGTTGAGCCGCCGCATGGAGCTCGGGCCGAAGCTTGGTGACGAATTGTCTCGCGATGTGGACGGCGATCATTCGTCGCCAGCCGCGAAATAGGCCAGCAGGCGGTTCGCGAGATCGGGCGCCAGCCGGATGAAGTTGCGTCTTCCGTCGTGGCGATCCGGCTCCCGCGCCAACAGCCCCTCGTCGCAAAGGCGCTGCAGCAGTCTGAGGGCCGTCGTTCTCGGAAGGCCCGACGCGATACAAAGCGAGCTGGTCGACACGGATTTCGCCGCGGCTTCATGGACGAAGAGATCGATGAGCATGTCCCAAGCCGGTTCGCCGAACAGGCCTTCTGCGCCGACAAGCTGTCGGCGCAGAAGGCGCCGCCGCCATACGCGCTGCGCGTTGGCAAGCGCCAACTCGGCGTCGGGTGAGTTCCGCCAATCGGCATCTCTGTCCCGAAGTACCGTGCCGGGCGAAGAGGTCCGACCGGACGCAGGTCGTCCCCGGCGGATCATCCGATGCCCCCGGAGCGCGACAACGATATGTTCCAGTATCTCTACGTCGAGCGCTTGTCCGATCGTAGCCAGGCGCTCGGTCGCCTCGATATCGCACCGGCTGGGCGCTGGGTCGCCGCTCGGATGATTATGGACAAGAATGATCGCGGCAGCGTCGAGTTCGATCGCCCGCCGAAATATCGTGCGGGGATAGATTGCGAGATGGCCGAGTGTTCCGCGCTGTAATTGTTCATCCGCGATCAGGCGATGCGACGGGTCAAGGAACAGCACGCGCAGCGCCTCGTCGGGAAGCCCCCCCATCGATGCCGTGAGATAACGCAGCAATTTGGGATTGTCGGGATCGATGCTGCGACCGCTAAGCTGTTCGCGCATGGCTCCCAATGTCGCGCGCCGCGCGGCGACGAGCATCGCGCCGACCGGGCTGTCTTTGCCGAGCGTTCGAGCCAGGGCTTCGGGGGACTGCGCGAAGAGGCGCCCCAGCGTCCTATGTTCCGCGAGCAATCGCTCGGCTAGGGACTCGCAATGCTCGGGATCGATGGCCGCGACGAGATCTGCCAGCATGGCTCGTTGTCGCCGCGAGCCAGCCGACGCTGATGACGCCAGGTTGCGAAGATGAGGATCGCCGGCACCGGCCACGACGTCGCCACCTGCATCGCGAGATACGCCGCCGGGTGCAGCGCCACGTCGAGAATTCGGCTCGTGTGCGCAAGGAGCGGGATCAAGTGCAAGACGGCGATGCACATGGGCCAGAAGCGATGCGCAAGCAGCGCGAGCGTGACGGTGGACGCCGCTCCAAACAGGTCGATCGCGAGATGACCGGTGTCGAGCGACGCGAAGGTCGGCGGCACGAACAGGTGGAGCAATTGATCCAAGCCCACCATCGTTGCTGCGATCGCCGCCATCGTCCGTTCCGGCCCGCCGCCCTTCCAGGCCGCATAGCCGACAGCAACAGCCAAGAAAGCGAGAAACAAGGCGATGCGCATGCCCTGAAACTTTCACGGCTGTCGCTCCCGGTCAACCGGCGTCAGGCCGCGGCCGCCTGCACGCTCGTTCCCGCCTCCGCGATCGACGGGCATTCATGGAGGTCATAGCCCGCCGTCTCGCGCCCGAGATCGGCGAGATCGCCATGAACCCGCAGGAGATCGCCGCTGACATCGACCAGCGCCATTTGCGCCTTCATCAACCGGCGGATCGTTGCCTGCCCTCTGGTCGCCGGCACCCCGGCGGTGTCACGCCGCGCGGTCACGACGCTGGTCATCAGCAAAGACACTGCGATGAGTGCATCGTCGATCCTGACTTCGGCGGCCGGCACGTCGCGGATCAGACGGGCTGCCGTAATGGTAATTGCTTGGGACATGACTTCTCCTCTGCCGGAAGCACCGCTCCGGCTTATTGGTGGTCGACTGGATGAAAGAATCAGCCGGAGATCAGCCGCGTCAGCGTTTCGCCGATCGTCACCCCCGCCAGCGTCAGAAGGATCAATCCGGCAAACATCGCCGCCATGATCCAGACTTTGCTCGAACGCGAGTGATCGCGCCTCCAGAGACCCTTGGGCGGCGGGTCGATCGCAATGGGATGCTTGGTGAGCGATGCTTGATCGTTCAGCGCCAATGCGGCCGGCTCTCCGTCCGGGAAGTTGGATGGCATCAATTTGGCCGGCGCCGGTAGTATGATCGCGTCACATGGGATCCGATCATAGGTCTGTTTGAGACGCGCGTAGCGGACGGCCGCCTCGACTCTACTTGCCGCTCCTAGAATATCGCGCGCGGTCGTGAGCCTGAGATCGACAGCCTGCTTCGAGATATCGAGCCGCCGCGCAATCTGTTTTGAGGTCTGATGCTCAAGCACAAGATCAAGGCAAGCGCGCTGCTTGTCCGTGAGCCGCGCCCAGCACAATTCATCCTCTGACGGCTGCGACCCCGAATCAGTCATTGTTACACTGTTGTCAAAATCGGGCGTTTCACAAGTTCCACCATGATTTTTATCCGTTCCGATGCGGATCGACCTACGCCACGGCCTGTCTTTCTACGAGACGGTACGACGGCGTGAAAACCTTGTTGAATTTGGGTTTCCTCTGCGTCTCTTACTCATCCCCGTCGAGCCGGGCATCGTCGCCAAGGCTCATGAAACGGGGTTCCCGATGGGCGCAGAACCAATCCGGCTGGAGGCACGTCACCGCAGCGCGCGCATGCTGCGCACCGCGATGGGCGGCGCGATCGCGGATTGGCTCGCCGACCGCGAAGTCATCGAAATCATGCTCAACCCCGACGGTCGGCTGTGGGTCGATCGCCTCGGCAAAGGGGTCGAGGACAGTGGTGAAACGCTGAGCGTCGCCGATGGCGAGCGCATCATCCGTCTTGTCGCGCATCATGTCGGCGCCGAAGTGCATGGCAGCGCGCCCCGCGTCTCGGCCGAGCTGCCCGAAGGCGGCGAGCGTTTCGAGGGACTGCTGCCGCCGGTCGTTGCCGCGCCGACCTTTGCGATCCGCAAACCGGCGATCGCGGTCTTCACGCTCGGCGACTATGTGGCCTCGGGCATCATGTCGGCGGAGGCCGCGGACATACTTCGCTGCGGCGTGCGCGACCGGCTCAACATCCTCGTTGCGGGCGGCACCGGGACCGGCAAGACCACGCTGACCAACGCGTTGCTCGCCGAAATTGCCGGAAGCAGCGACCGGATCGTGTTGATTGAGGATACGCGCGAACTGCAGTGCGCGGCGCCCAATCTCGTCGCGATGCGCACCAAGGACGGTGTCGCATCGCTGTCCGATCTCGTCCGCTCCTCGCTGCGCCTCCGGCCCGACCGCATTCCGATCGGCGAGGTGCGCGGCGCCGAAGCACTCGATCTCCTGAAAGCATGGGGCACAGGTCATCCCGGCGGTGTCGGAACGATCCATGCCGGAAGTGCACTTGGCGCGCTGCGCCGCATGGAGCAGCTCATCCAGGAAGCCGTGATCACCGTCCCGCGCGCTCTTCTCGCCGAGACGATCAATCTGGTCGCCGTGCTCGTCCGCGACGGAACGGGCCGGCGCCTCGCCGAACTCGCCCGCATCGACGGCTTCGACCGGCTGAACCTCGAATATCGGCTGACCCCGCTCATCACCCCTGAAGGAGAAAATCGATGATCCATGCCCTCCGGCATGGCGCGCACCGCGCCATGCTCTGCTCCACCGCGCTCTTCGTCGCGCTTGCGGTGTCGGTTCCCGCCCATGCCGGCGGCTCGTCGATGCCGTGGGAGGCGCCGCTCCAGTCGATCCTCGAAAGCATCGAGGGACCGGTTGCGAAGATCGTCGCCGTGATCATCATCATCGTCACGGGGCTCAGCCTTGCCTTCGGCGATACCTCGGGCGGCTTTCGCCGGCTGGTCCAGATCGTCTTCGGCCTGTCGATCGCCTTCGCTGCCTCGAGTTTCTTTCTTTCCTTCTTCTCCTTCGGCGGCGGAGCGCTCGTCTGATGAGCCGGGAAGGGGAAGTGCCGGGCTTCTTTGCGCCGGTCCACCGGGCGCTGGCCGAGCCCATCCTGCTCGGCGGCGCGCCGCGCAGCCTCGCGATCGTCAATGGCACGCTTGCCGGTGCAATTGGTCTCGGCCTCCGCCTCTGGCTCGCCGGGCTCGCGATCTGGGCGATCGGCCACGCCCTCTCGGTCTGGGCCGCGCGCCACGACCCGCAGTTCGTCGACGTCGCCCGGCGTCACCTCAAATATCCCGTCTGGATGCAGCCATGATGAACCTTTCCGAATATCGCACGAAATCCGCCCGCCTCGCCGATTTTCTCCCTTGGGTCTGCCTGGTGGCGGAGGGCGTGGTGCTGAACAAGGACGGCGCCTTCCAGCGCACGGCGCGCTTTCGCGGGCCCGACCTCGACAGCGCCACGCCCGCCGAACTGGTCGCGGTGACCGCGCGCCTCAACAGCGCGCTGCGGCGCCTCGGGTCGGGCTGGGCAGTCTTTGTCGAAGCCCAGCGCGTGCCCGCGGTGACCTATCCGGTGTCCGATTTTCCCGATGCGGTGTCCGAGCTGGTCGATGTCGAACGCCGCGAGCAGTTCCGCGAGGAAGGCGCCCATTTTGAGAGCTTCTATTATCTGACCCTCTTGTGGATGCCGCCGGCAGAGGAAGCGGCGCGCGCCGAGTCCTGGCTCTATGAGGGTCGCTCGAAGACCGGCGTCGATCCCAAGGAATTGCTGAAAAGCTTTATCGACCGCACGGGGCGCATGCTCCATCTCGTCGAGGGCTTCATGCCCGAGGCCGAATGGCTGGGCGACGGCGACACGCTGACCTACCTCCACAGCTGCATCTCGACCAAGGTCCAGCGCGTCCGGGTGCCCGAAACCCCGGCCTATCTCGACGCGCTGCTCGGCGACGAAGCGCTGGTCGGCGGGCTCGAGCCGCGGCTCGGCGATCATCATCTGCGCACCCTCACCATCACCGGCTTCCCAAGCGTCACCTTCCCGGGCCTGCTCGACGAATTGAACCGCCAGGCGTTCGCCTATCGCTGGTCGTCGCGCGCCATCATGCTCGACAAGACCGACGCGACCAAGCTGCTGACCAAGATCCGGCGGCAATGGTTCGCCAAGCGCAAGTCGGTCGCCGCGATCCTCAAGGAGGTGATGACCAACGAGGCCTCTGTCCTGATGGACAGCGATGCCTCAAACAAGGCGGCCGACGCCGACATGGCACTGCAGGAGCTTGGCGCCGACGAGGCGGGCATCGCCTATGTCACGGCGACGATCACTGTATGGGATCGCGATCCGGGCCAAGCGGCCGAGAAGCTGCGCCTCGTCGAGAAGATCGTCCAGAGCCGCGACTTCACCTGCACGGTGGAAGGCGTCAATGCGCTCGAGGCCTGGTTCGGGAGCCTCCCCGGCCATGTCTATGCCAATGTGCGCCAGCCCCCGATTTCGACCCTCAATCTCGCCCACCTCATCCCCCTGTCGGCGGTGTGGGCGGGGGCGGAGCGGGACGAGCATTTCGGTGATGCCCCCTTGCTTTACGGCAAGACCGAAGGTTCGACCCCGTTCCGCTTTTCGCTGCACGTCGGCGACGTCGGCCATTGCCTGGTGGTCGGCCCGACCGGTGCGGGCAAGTCGGTCCTGCTCGCGCTGATGGCGCTCCAGTTCCGCCGCTACGAGGGCAGCCAGATATTCGCCTTCGATTATGGCGGGTCGATCCGCGCCGCGGCGATTGCCATGGGCGGCGACTGGCAGGATCTTGGCGGCGCGCTGCACGATTCCGGCAGCGCCGGGTCGGTCGCTCTGCAACCACTGGCGCGCATCGACGAAGCGGCCGAGCGCGCCTGGGCCGCCGAATGGCTCGCCGCCTTGCTCGCGGGCGAAGGGGTCGACGTCGATCCGGCCGCGAAGGAGCATCTCTGGTCGGCGCTGACCTCGCTCGCGACGGCGCCGATCCGCGAGCGCACGCTGACCGGTCTTGCCGTCCTGATCCAATCGCAAGAGCTGAAGCTCGCGCTTTCGCCCTATCTGGTGGGCGGTCCCTGGGGACGGCTGCTCGACGCCGAGGCCGAGCATCTTGGCGATGCGCGTGTGCAGGCCCTCGAGACCGAAGGGCTGGTCGGCGCCTCGTCGGCCGCCTCGGTCCTCGCCTATCTTTTCCACCGCATCGAGGGCCGCCTCGACGGCTCACCGACGCTGATCATCATCGACGAAGGGTGGCTCGTGCTCGACAGCCCCGCCTTCTCGGCGCAGCTGCGCGAGTGGCTGAAGACGCTCCGCAAGAAAAATGCGAGCGTGATCTTCGCGACACAAAGCCTCGCCGATATCGAGGGCTCGCGCATTGCGCCGGCGATCATCGAGAGCTGTCCGACCCGCATTTTTCTGCCGAATGAACGCGCCGCCGAGCCGCAGATTGCGCGGGTCTATGAACGCTTCGGACTCAACGATCGCCAGATCGAGATATTGAGCCGCGCAACGCCGAAGCGCGACTATTATTGCCAGTCGCGGCGCGGCAACCGGCTGTTCGAACTCGGCCTCGGCGACATCGCGCTCGCTTTCACTGCCGCCTCTTCAAAGACCGACCAGATCAAGATCGGCGAGCTGATCGAGACGCGCGGCCACGCCGATTTTGCCGAATTCTGGCTGCGTCACCGCGGCCTCTTTTGGGCCGCCGATCTGCTTGCGAGCCTCGAAACCCCCGACCAGCTGAAGGAGTCCTTGTTATGAAGAATGTAAAGAACCGCGTGCTGCTTGCTGCCCTGCTCGCCGGATCGACGTGGATCGCGGGCGGGTTGACGGTTCCCGCCGCGGCGCAGATCGGCGGCATCGTCCACGATCCGCGCAACTATGCGCAGAATATCCTGACTGCCGCGCGCACCCTCGAGCAGATCAACAATCAGATCTCCATGCTGCAAAACCAGGCGACGTCGCTGGCGAACGAGGCGCGCAATCTGACGAGCCTGCCCGTCTCGACGCTGCAGGAATTGCAAGGCCAGGTTGATCGCACCCGCCAATTGCTGAGCGAGGCGCAGCGCGTGGCTTATGACGTCGGCGATATCCAGACCGCTTTCGATGCGCGCTACAAGGGCGCAGCCTTGTCGGGGCCGCAGGCGGCGATGGTCGCCAATGCCGAGGCGCGTTGGAACGACAGCGTCGGCGCGTTTCAGGATGCGATGAAGGTGCAGGCCGGCGTCGTCACCAACATCGGCGGCACGCGCCAGTCGATCGGAACCCTCGTCTCGGCGAGCCAGTCGGCGACCGGCGCCTTGCAGGCGGCGCAGGCGGGCAACCAGATCCTCGCCGTCCAGTCGCAGCAGCTTTCCGACCTTACCGCCGCTCTCGCCGCGCAGGGCCGCGCGCAGATGCTCGACGCTGCGCGCAGCGCCGCCGACGAGGCCGAAGGCCGCGAGCGCTTCCGCCGCTTCCGCAAGGGCAATTGAGATGGGCCGGGCGGCGAAGATAGCGGCGGTCGCGGTGCTGGGCGGCCTGCTCATGACGCTGGCAATTCTGTATGCGTCATCGCCGCCTACGCCTCGTGCGCCCGTCCCCCCGATCTCCAGGGCGGGCGCACACCCGGCTGCCCCCGACGTCGCCGAGCGCTGCCGCACGGTCACGGTCGCCGATGCGGACTGTGAAGCGGCTTGGGACGCCAAGCACCGCCATTTCTTTGGACAGAAGGACTAGCCCGATGGAAGACACCGGCGTTATCGACCAGTTTCTGGCGGTCTTCTCGACTTATATCGACAGCGGCTTCGGCCTGCTCGGGGGCGAAGTCGGTTTTCTCTCCTCGACCCTCATCGTCATCGATGTGACGATCGCCGCGCTGTTCTGGGCGTGGGGCACGGACGAGGACATCATCCAGCGGCTCGTCAAGAAGACCCTCTATATCGGCGTCTTCGCCTTCATCATCGGCAACTTCCAGGCGCTGGCCGTCATCATGCTCGAAAGCTTCGCTGGCCTCGGCCTCAAGGCGAGCGGCGGCGCGATGGCGATCGGCGACTTCATGCGTCCGGGCGTCGTCGCCGCGACCGGCATCGATGCGGCGCAGCCCCTGCTCGATGCGTCGGCGGACCTCGTCGGCCCGGTCGGTCTCTTCACCAACTTCGTGCAGATCATGATCCTGCTGATCGCCTGGGTGATCGTCGTCCTCGCCTTCTTCATTCTCGCGGTGCAGGTCTTCGTCACCATTTTGGAATTCAAGCTGGTGACGCTCGCGGGCTTCGTGTTGCTGCCGTTCGCCTTCTTCGGCCGCACCGCCTTCATGGCCGAACGCGTGCTCGGCCACATCATTTCGTCGGGCATCAAGGTGCTCGTTCTCGCGGTGATCACAGGCATCGGGGTGACCCTGTTCGACCGCTTCATGCAGGCCGGGCTCGGCCCTGAACCCGACATCGAGCAGGTCATGGCGATCGCGCTCGGCGCACTGACGCTGCTCGGCCTCGGCATCTTCGGCCCATCAATCGCCAACGGCATCGTCGCTGGAGGGCCGCAGCTGGGAGCAGGGGCAGCCGCGGGCACCGCAGTCGCCGCAGGCGCGACGCTTGCCGCCGGGGCGGCTGGCGCGACCCTGGCCACCGGCGCGGCTGCAGCGGCGGCGCGCGGCACGGCTGCTGCTGGTGCGCGCGGAGCGGGGAGCGCGTCGGCCGCTTATGCGGCGGGTGCGGCCGGGAAGAGCGGGGCGACGGCCATCGGCGGGGGACTTGCGAATGTGGCACGTACCGCAGCCAGCGGCGCAGCCTCACCCGTTCGCAGCATGGCCGAACGGGTTCGCGCGAATTTCGCGGCGGGCCGTACCGGTCCCGCCGATAGCGCGGCGCCAGCGCAAGCCGCGAGCGCGCCTCCGGCCTGGGCGGCGGCGATGCGGCGGCGCCAGACCATGACGCATGGCGCGACCATCGGCGCGCAGACGCTCAAGAGCGGCGACAGCCACGGGGCCGGCTCGGCGCCGAACATCAGCGAAAAGGACTGATCCCATGTTCAAAAGACCCACCATTCATTACGGCCGCGCGCCCGAGCCGGTCACGCCCTACCAGCGCGCCGCGCAGGTCTGGGATGACCGCATCGGCTCGGCGCGCGTCCAGGCCAGGAACTGGCGGTTCGCCTTCTTCGGCTCGCTCCTCCTCTCGGGCGGTCTTGCCGGCGGCCTCATCTGGCACTCGGCGCGCGGCACGATCACGCCGTGGATCGTCGAGGTCGACAAGCTCGGCGAAGCGCGCGCCGTCGCGCCGGCGGACGAGGATTATCAGCCGACCGATCCGCAGACAGCTTTCCATCTTGCGCGTTTCATCGAGCATGTCCGTTCGATCCCCGCCGATCCGGTGGTGCTGCGCAAGGACTGGCTGTCGGCCTATGACTTCACCACCGCGGCGGGCGCGCAAGCGCTCAACGACTATGCGCGGAACAACGACCCCTTTGCCGAGGTCGGCAAGGTGCAGGTCGCGGTTGATGTCTCAAGCGTGATCCGCGCCTCGAAGGACAGCTTTCGCATCGCCTGGACGGAGCGGCGCTATCAGGATGGCAGCCTGATCGAGAGCTCGCGCTGGTCGGCCATCCTCACCGTGACCCATGTGCCGCCGCGCACTCCCGATGCGCTCCGCCGCAACCCGCTCGGAGTCTTTGTGTCCGCCATCTCATGGTCGAAGGAGCTCAGCCAATGATCGCCATTTCCCGCATTTTGCTGCTCGCCGGCGGCGCATCGCTCGGCCTTGCACCGCCCTCGATCGCGGCCGACGGCCGCGATCCCTGGCAGAATGTCGGGCGCGCCAACGATGCCGCCCGCGTGCAGCCCGATCGCGCGACTTTCCTCAATGCGATCCAGAAATATGCCTGGGCGGAAGGCGCCCTGTTCCAGGTCTATGCCTCGCCGGGGCAGGTGACCGATATCGTGCTGCAGGAAGGCGAGGAACTAGTCGGACCCGGCCCGGTCGCTGCTGGCGACACTGTGCGGTGGATCATCGGCGATACGGTGAGCGGCAGCGGAGCGAGCCGCCGGATTCATATCCTGGTGAAGCCAACGCGGGCCGACATCATGACGAATATCGTCATCAACACGAGCCGCCGAACCTATCACCTCGAGCTGCGGGCGACGCCCGCCACCTATATGGCCTCGGTGTCCTGGTCCTATCCGGAAGCCGAACTGATCGCGCTGCGCGCCGCCGCGACTGAACGCGAACGCGCCGCGCCCGTGGCTGCAGGGCTCGATCTAGCTGCGCTTAATTTTCGCTACCGGCTTTCGGGCGACAAGCCCGACTGGCGCCCGGTCCGTGTTTTCGATGACGGGCGGCAAATTTTCATCGAGTTTGGCGACGGCATTGCGACCGGCGACATGCCGCCGCTGTTCGCGGCGGCTGAGAAGGGGGCGGCAGAGCTGCTGAACTACCGTGTCCATGGCCGCTTCATGATCGTCGATCGCCTGTTCGACCGCGGTGAGCTTCGCATGGGCGCCGGCCGCGCGGCGCGCAAAGTCGTCATCGAGCGGGGGCGCTCGTGAGCGGGCCGGAACGGGAAGAGGAGGAGGAGGAGGTTGCTGCGGTGCCTGCCGCTGCCCCTTCTCTAAGCGCCGAACCCTTTCGGCTCGGCGCAGAGCCGCCCCAAGTGATGCGGCTTTCGCGCAAGGCGCTTGCTATAATCGGTGGTGCGTCTGGGGTCGCGATCGGCGGTGCGCTTCTTTACGCGCTGCAACCTAGCAAGCCGAAGGTCGCCGAGAATCTTTACGATAGCGATCGCTCGAACAAGTCCGAGCTCGTGACGGGCGCGCCCGGTGACTATGGCAAGATCCCGAAACTTGGCGATCCACTCCCGGGCGATCTTGGCCGGCCAATCCTCGCTGCGCGCAAGAATGGCGAGACTGTCCCTGTGACGCCAATGGGCGCGCCGCCTCTGCCCGATCCGCGGGCGGCGGCGGCGGAGCAAGCGCGGATCCGCACCGCGCAAGAGATTGAATCGGCGCGCGCGAGCCGTCTCTTTCTGGGCGGTGCGCTAGCCGTCGCCGCCGGCGTGCCGGCGCTCGACGTGGGCCGCGTACCGACCGCTGTTGCCGCGCCAGCGTCTTCGGGTCCCGCCGACCGGCAACGGGGTTTTATTGGACCGGCTAATCCCCGCCCATACGAAAGTGCGTCGCGTCTGGTCGACCCGTCGTCGCCCTATGTCGTTCAGGCGGGTGCCGTCATTCCGGCGGCCCTGATCACCGGCATCCGGTCTGACCTACCGGGGCAGATTACCGCCCAGGTTACTCAAAATATCTATGACAGCCCGACGGGACGGATCCTGCTCATCCCGCAAGGCGCGCGTCTCGTCGGCGAATATGACAGCGAAATCGCCGCAGGGCAGAGCCGCATGTTGCTCGTATGGGACCGCTTGATCCTTCCTGGCGGGCGATCGATCACTCTCGACCGTCTCCCGGGCGCGGATGGCGCGGGCATGGCGGGTCTTGCCGACCGGACCGACTATCATTGGGGCCATATGGTGAAAGCCGCGCTTGTCTCCACGCTGATGGGGGTCGGCGCCGAGTTAGGCGCCGGTGACGAGGATCGTCTCGTGCAGGCCGCGCGCGCCGGGACGCAGGATAGCATCAACGAAACGGGGCGACAGGTCGTCGAGCGGCAACTGCGCATTCCGCCTTCGATAACGATCCGGCCCGGATTCGCGCTTCGCGTCATCGTCACCCGCGATATGATCCTCGAACCTTTCAACGGGAGCGGGCGATGACCAAGCTCAGGCTTGGCCCAATTTTGGAGGAGAAGCCGGTCAAGCTGACGCTCGAACTACCGGGTGAACTGGTCCGCGAGCTTGCGCAATATGCGGTGGTTCATGCGAAGCTGACGGGACTTGCAGCGCCGCTGCCGCCCGAGCGAATTATTCCCGCAATGATCGGACGTTTTATAGCGAGTGATCGCGAGTTCAAAAAGCAGCGGCGGCGCTGAAACAGATGTTTGGAAATTCAGCATCATAGCAGAAACCCGCATTGTCGCTCTCTTTGAACAGCTGCTGTTCCGTGATGCTCCTCATATCGTCGCAGCCCACGGGGCGCGACATTCTGCATCTGATGCGGCCAACCGTCCGCCAAGCCGAGGAACGGGGATCGCAAACAGGACGCCCAGCGTGATCAGTGCGGATCTAATCACGGCCCAGGGTCAAAATCCAACGCACTTTGGCGGCTTTCAGATCGCGGCATGGGTTGCGGGTGGCTGCTCTCCCCAAAGATGGAGAACGCTTCTCAATGCGGTTACAAAAGCCAGCGGCTGATCCAGCATCAGATGGTGACGGGCATGAGGCACAGCAATGATCGGGATGTCGCCTCCGCCCAGTTCACGGACATACTCCGCCGAATCCCGATTGAAGAGCTGGCTCTCTTCGCCATGTACGATGGCCTTGCGGCCCGGCGCGTTCACCAGGCGCTCGCCGGTGGTGAGCCATTCGTCAGGTCGGTTGCTCCTCCGGAACACTTCGGGTGAGAATTTCCACGTCCAACCTTCGCCGTCCCGTTGCATGGAATGATAAGCCATATAATCCAGAAGAAAAGCTTCACCGACAGGCTGAGGTGGGGAAAGAACGTATCGGCTGCGCGCCGCGTCGTAACTCGAATAGCGACTTTTGGCCTTGTCGGGGTCGCCGGATCCAGGGCTGGCGCGGCGGAGGGTCCAATACGCCTCCAAAAGCGGCGGCCGCATGACCATCAGATCACAAATTACAACGCCGGCAAAGGTCTCGGGCGACTGGCTCACGGCCGTCAGCGCCGCGCCTGAACCAAAACTGTGCGCAATGATCGTCGGCTTGTCGCCATTTGCAAACATTCCGATCGCGTCGGCGATCTCGGCGAACTCGCGTCCCCTTGCCAAAGGGTCGGCCTGCCCTCGCATCTCACTGTCACCCATGCCGGCAAGATCGAATGCCACTACGTCATAATCGTCGGCGAGAAACGGTGCGATAAAGGCAAAGCAGCGGGCATGGGAGAGAAAGCCGTGCGTCATCAGTATCTTGGGTTTTGCGCGGTCGCCCCAGCGAAAATAATGCGCTTTGGCACCGTCGATTTCTACATAGCCTTCCTCGCGCGGTACCCTAAGGGCCGACACAAACCAGTCCGGCAGTTGCGAACCATCGCCGGCCCAGAGAGCTTCGATGTCCTCCGGGCAATCTTCAATCTTTACCGCCTCTCTCATATTGTTGGACGTCCTTGTCTGTGAGTTTTTCCGAGATGAAGCGGCATAGAAACGACGCAAACTCGACGGTGAAATGGATTTTCCACTCCAACTCAGCGATTACCCGATATGCCTGCAAACCACAGGCTACGCATCGAAGCGGAGCGCGTACCGATAATGACCGACGACCGAGACGAGGCCGGCGTGCGTCAAATTGCGTCGAAGCCCACCTTGCGTTGCCTTTGCCCTGTGACGGCACGCAAATCATAGTTCCGCTTGCGTTTTCTCAGCTCATTATTTCATAGGCTGGCCCATATCCCGCATCTTGAGGGATGGTCAGGACATTCTTGCCGTCTCGCTGGACGACGTCAGGCAGGACCGTCACAATTTCGCGTGCTTCGGCCCGCGCAACGCAATCCTCTGCGCTCGCCGCTTCGGCAAGCAGCTGCAGGTTCAGCCTTGTAGGGAATATGATCGTCCGCTCACCGCTCGCTTCCATCTCCAGTGCTTTGCGTGGGGAAAGCCACTCCGCATCGACGGTTTCATATCCATCGCATGCGGCAATCTGGCGTTCGGGAGCGCGAACAACGAAGAAATGTGTGTCGAAGCGTTTCGGCATGAAGGTAGGCGTGATCCACCTTGCGAAATCGCTCATCCGATCGAGGCGCAGGTGCAAGTCGGCCTCGCGAACGACGTCGAGGAATTCGCGTTCGCCTCGCTCCACGGCTTTGCGGCTTTCAAGGTCGCATGTGCCCTCGAACATGCTGCCGTCGAGATGCTCGGCAAGCAGAATACCTGCTTCCTCATAGGCTTCGCGAATCGCCGCAATCCGGAGGGCGCGCTGCGTATCGTCGAGCGCACTCCCCCCTCTGCAGTGATCGGCCCATTCAGGAGCTGCGTCCCCCGCAGAAGGCTTCCCTCCTGGAAATACCAGCGCGCCGGAAGCAAAATCTATCTGATGATGGCGTTTGACCATGAGGACCTGAAACTCCGGCTTGTCCCGAAGTAGCAGCATGGTGGCGGCAGGAACAGGATCGACGGCCTTCTGTACGGGCATAAAATCCATCCGCTCCCTTCCGGCCCGATCTATCGAGAGGCCTCTGACGCTCACAATGGCCATTTCGATGCCGGGGTTCCGTTCATCTATGAACATGGTCTGCCCGATGCCGACTTGCAGCTCAACCAATTCCTCAATGGGCCGCTTCATTCCCGCTGACAATTAAGACTGCCTGTCATAGGCCAAGATTTCGATCGTCTTTCGCCCAATTCCGTCTGGCCCTAAGACGCGATTGTTCAATTTGGACATGGTTCCCGCGCGATCCGGCCCGCATCATGGAACAAAAGGTGGCGCCGCGCGCCAAAGCGGTAGAGTCGGGCAAGCACGAACCCTGATTGCCCGCATCGACCTTTAAAAGAGAAGTTCTCATTCAATCCATTCCGGGTGCAAGCAAATCTTGGTTAGGCAGGTTTTAGCTCGCCTTTCGCGCTAGTCGCTCGCCGGGTTCAGCAACATCGACAGGAACCGCCAATCGGACCAATCGCTTTTTTTCCCCGCCGCCAACGCCGCCAGATCGAGCTTCGCTTGCCTGACGATCGAAAGCCGAAGCGATGGTATGACATAGAGGCGTTGATCGCCGGCGCCGGCTGCAACAACCATGTCCGCCGGGAGTGTGTCGGCATGACTGGTGATATCAGTGGACCGGGTCACAAGATCGACGGCTGGCGTGCTACGGGGCAGCCACCAAGTGAGCCCATAGGCCGGATTGGCCTGGCTGCCCTTGAACAGCTCGCCGAACGCCGCCGCATCGACAAGGGGCTTGCCGTCGAGCTTTCCGCCGTTCCGAACGAACTCGGCGATCTTTGCCCACTCCGAGGCTGCCAGAACGAGGCCTTGCGGCATGAGCGGCGCGCCATCGGGGCCGCTTCGCCAATCGCCGACCGTTACGCCTAGCGGCATTAGAATGCGACGCTCGATATAATGGCGAGGGTTGCCGTCCTCGCCTTTGGCGACGAGCTTTCGGCGCATGATTTCGCCGACGATTTGCATCGGAGCAGGGCCATACTGGAATTTGCTGCCGGGCGCCGCCGTGAGCGGTGCCTTCACCGAGTCGAGATAGCCTTGGGGCCTTCCGATAGCCGAGGCCTGCCCGCCTGTCATCGACAGCAGCTGGCGGAGCGTGATCCGGGTTTTCACGGGGTCGCTCTTCCATTCGGCCAGCGTGTCCGAAGCCCGCTCGTCGAGCGTCAGCAGCCCGTCCTGGACGGCGGCTGCCGCCATCAGCCCGACAAGGCTCTTGGTGCCCGACCAGAGTTCTTGCGGCGTCGCGACATCTGCCGATCGGCAGCGGACCTTGCCGTCCTCCAGAATCAGCAACGCAACGCCGGCATGTTCCTCCGAATAGGCAAGCGCTTTGGCGCATCCGGGAAGCGGCCCGGGGTCGGCGGCCGCCGCTGGCTGGGCCGCAACGGCGGCGAGAAGAAGAATGGTGCGCTTCAAAATCCGGCTCCCAATTTCTGATGCTTGTCATTGTTGATATTATCGATAATAATTTCATTCGCAATCATCGATTGCTCGCACGCACTGCCCGATTAGGATGGCGCCGGAAACAGGAAAGCCGAACGGAGAGAAATGGCCGCGACGAAAACCGAAGACGACAGCGCGCCGACGCAGGACCGCGTGATCGCGCGTCTCTTGACCGACGACATCGTCGAATGGCGGATCCCGCCGGGTTCGTGGCTGCGCGAGCGTGAAATCGCGGCGCGATTCGGGGTGAGCCATGCGCCGGTGCGCGAAGCATTCCGTCATCTTGCGCGGATTGGTCTCGTCAAGGTGGTGCCGTGGCGCGGAACCTATGTGATCGCCATCGACGAGCATGCCGCGAACGAGGTCTATGAGCTGTGGAAATCGCTGTTCGGTGTCGTTTGCCGCCTTGCCGCCGTCGAGATGACCGATCGCGACGGGCGCGAACTGATGCACCGGCTCGTCGAATATAAGGATGTCACCCAGCGCACCGAGAATACCTTCGAGCATATCAAGGTCTCGAACCGCATCGGCCGCTTCATCGCCAAGCGGAGCAATGCGCCGCTCGCGCTCGAGCTCCTCGACCGGGTCGCGCTACTCGCGCGCTGGCAGCATAATGTCTATACCGACAGCTATATCGAGACGCATGGCAATGACGCCGCGAAGCGATCGGCCATCCTCTACGACGCGCTTTGCCGCCATATCGTCGCGCGCGATGGCGATGCCGCCGATGCGGTGGCGCGCGATCTGATCGGGGTTACTCAGAATAGTTTCGGGCGCGCACTCGAGGAATATAAGGCCCGCCACGCAAAGCCTAAGCCCAGCCCCCGCCGCGCAAAAGTGACATGAGCCGCCTCCCGACCGACCGCCGCACGTTGCTTAAGGCGGGCCTCGCGGCGCCGATCGCATTGCAGGTTAACTCCGCTGCCGCTGTATCTCGGGATTTGACCATGTTCGGCTCCGAACGCCTCTTCACCGACGTCCAAAGCTATACCGAGGCCGGCAACAAGCAGTCGGGCGGCGAGGGCGATCGTTGGACCGCCGACTGGACAGCGAAGCGGCTGTCCAGTGCCGGATTCGAAATCGAACGCCAGACGTTTGACGTGCCTTGGTTCGAGGCCTCGCGCTGCGACCTCAGGCTCGGCGACACCACGATACCGCTCGTCGCACAACCGCTCGCCATCGAAACCGGCGAGGCTGGACTCGCTGCGCCGCTGCGCCTCGCAGAAATTCCTGAACGCCTCGACGGCGCGATCGCCGTAGTGCGCCTGCCTTTCCGCCGCTGGTCGAGCCTCGTAGATCGTGCAGCGCGCGAGCCGCTCGCCGATGCGCTTGCGCGCGGTGCGAGCGGGGTCATTCTCATTACGACCGGGCCGACGGGCGAGGCCTTGCTCCTCAATGTCCCGGCCGGTCATCCCGTATCGGAAAAGCCACTTGCCTTGCTCGCGCCGCGACTCGCCGCCCCGGTGATTGAAGCCGCGCGCCACGGTGCCGCGGCGAAATTAGCGCTGCGCGGGCGCGGTGGGACTCGGGCAGCTCAGAATATAATCGGGCGACGCGTTCGCTCCGGACGCCCTTGGCTCGTCGTCTCGACGCCGCGTTCAGGCTGGACCGATTGCGCCGGCGAGCGGGGCCCGGGCATCGCGATGTGGCTCGCGCTCGCCGACTGGATGCCCCGAGCGTTTCCTCAGCACAGCCTGCTCTTTCTGTGCAACAGCGGGCATGAATATGAGAATCTCGGTGCGAGCCATATCGCCGACAATTTTGGTCCAGCCCCCAGCGAGACGGCTTTCTGGTTGCATCTCGGCGCCAATGCCGCAGCACGTGACTATCAGGAAATGCCGGGGCGCTTGCTGCCGCTGCCGAGTTCCGATCCCTATCGTTTTCTCATGACATCGCCCGAATTCGTTGCGCGTGCGCGCGAGATATTCAAAGGCCAGCCAGGGTTGGAAATGGCCTATCCTTCGGCGGAAGGCACAGCGGGCGAACTCTCGGAAGTGATAAAGGCCGGCTACACACGTCATGCTGGCATCTTTGGCGCACACCGTCATCACCACGCTGTGACCGACGATTTATCTACCGTCACACCTGACCCGCTTGCCGCTACGGCGCGGGGCGTCCGCGACCTGCTGAGCGCCGTCGTCTCCTAAACCCGTGACCCACCTGCAATGACATTGCGCTTTCCGGCTTGACTCGCTCGCGTTTCTGCACAAAATTATCGATAATAATTGCGATAACAAAATGGGGAGAGTGACCATGGGACGCAAGGCGAACCTTCTTTTCTGCACGGCGATTTGGGTAGCCGTCGCTCCGCCCGCTTTCGCTCAAGACACACCGCCCGAAGCTCTTCCGGACGCGGCGGAAGCGAACGATGACGGCGCGATCGTCGTGACGGCGCGACGCCGCGAGGAGCGGCTCGCCGACGTTCCCACCGCCGCTTCTGTCATCGATATCACCTCACTCACCGATCGCGGCGGCGCAAGCGGCAGCGGCGAATTGCTCGCCGACCAGCCGAGCGTTAGGTTCAACAATCTCAGCTCGTCGATCACTTCCGAGATTTCGATCCGCGCCTCGTCGACCGCGCGTGCGACCAATGGCGATCCCAGCGTCGGCCTGTATCGCAACGGTGCCTATATCGCCGGTGGTCCAGTGGGCGGGCGAAACTTCACCCGCCTCGATCTGCTCGATATCGGCCGGGTCGAGGTGCTGCGGGGGACACAGGGCGCTCTCTATGGCCGCAACGCGGTCGGCGGCGCGATCAATATCATTTCGGCCGAGCCCGAATTCGATCTCTCAGGCTGGGCGAGTGCGCGCTACGGCTTCGAGAATAACAGCTTCCAGACGCAAGGCGCGATCAATGTTCCGCTTGCCGAAGGTCTTGCGATCCGTGTCAGCGGCGATCTCGTCGAGCAGGACAAGGGCTTCTTCTACAATCCGGACAACGACGTCTATTTCGATCAGCAGAAAGGGCATGGCCTGCGCGGCCAGATCCGTCTCAAACGCGGACCCGTTGACGCGATCATCATGGCCGAGACCCAACGGCTGACGACCCCGGCGGTTCATTATCAGATTTCCATCCCCGCCGGCACGCCAGGCTTCCCGGGGGGATATACCCAGGATCGCTTCCGCTATCCCTGGAACACGGCGCCCCGTGCCAGCCAGGATGTCGATGGACTGCAGGCGATTATCCGCGTGGACTTGGGCGGCGCCGACCTCACCTCGACAACATCCTTTCGCAAGCGCCACTCGGAATATGACCTCGACAATGATGCGGTGAGCCCGGCCGAACTTGCGCGCGCGCGGGCTGCAGGTCAGATCGGGGCGCTAACCCCGCTCGACCCGAGCGGCGCCTCCTATGTCGTCGACACCACCGACAATTTCTCGCAGGACATCCATGTGACGGGGTCGAGCGACCGTCTGAGCTGGCTCGTGGGCGCCGAGATGCTGCTGCTCGACAGCGATTTTTCCGTGACTACGACGCGCACGCCGACGCTTGCCAATCCTTCGCCAGGCAACATCGCGCCCGCCCGTCTCCATTTCGAAAGCTATGCAGCTTATGGTTCGCTTGGTTTCGACATCACCGACAGCCTCAACTTGACCGGCGAGCTTCGCTATACACGAGACAGTCGGAGCATCACCGCGCGGCTCTATGATCTCGCGACAGGCCTGCCAACAGGCGGGCCGTCGCGGATCATCGACGACAACATCAGCGCCGACAATCTCTCCTACAATGCAACGCTCGCGTATAAACTGACTCCGGATATTCTCGCCTATGGCAAGGTCGGCAGCAGCTACCGCGCCGGCGGCTTCAACACGCGTCTGTCCGATCCTCGCGCACCGAGCCCGGTACAGGTACTGTTCGGCAACGAAAGCAGCACCTCCTATGAGGTCGGCATCAAGGGCAGCCCGATGCGGCGCGGCTATTTCGCAATCGCGGGATATTATACCGAGCTCAAGGATCTGATCGCGCAGGTCGACGATGGATGCGCGCTAACCAACGCGGCCTGCCCGGTCGCCGCGGTCGCCTATCTCACTAACGCCGGTAATGCGAAGAGCTGGGGTATCGAGGCAGAATATAGCCAGGGATTCGACCTTGGCGACGGCAACGGTCGCCTCGCACTCAGCGGCTCACGGCAGGGCGGCAAGGTTAAGACTGGCCGTTACGACGGTCTCGATCTCGCGCAGGTCCCCGACTGGCTCGCCTCGGCGAACCTCAATCTTCGTTATCCGGTCACTGGCAACGTTGCCTTGACGAGCAATGTGCTTGTCAGCGGACAATGGGGTGGAAAGCAGGAATTGACGGCAACTTCGGTCGACCTCGACAATTATGTCCTCGTCAATCTTCGCATCGGCGTCGACTTCGGAAAGGTCAATGTGAGCGCCTTCGCGAACAACCTCTTCGACAAGCTCTACTATGTCGCACAGGCGCCGACCATCAACCGTTATAGCCAACCCCGGGTGATAGGCATCGAGGGCCGCATTTCTTTCTAGGGGATCCGCTTGCCCGCGGCCTTGGGCCGCCAGCCGGGAAGAAAAGGAAGCGAAATGCGGCAATGGGTGATGGCAGCATGCGTTGGGGCCGCAATGCTGCTCGCATCGGCATCCGCCGTAGCAGCGGATGCTCCTCCGCAAGCGACGTTGGCGCAAGGGCGGCTCGCGGGCGCTGAAGAGGCAGGGGTCGAGCGCTTTCTCGATATTCCCTACGCCGCGCCTCCCGTAGGCGCGCTCCGCTGGCGCGCGCCGCAGGCTCCGCCGCGCTGGACGGGCGTTCGCAATGCCGCGAAGTTCGGACCCGCTTGCCCGCAGACGGTGCGGCCCGCGCTCGTCGCGGGCGGCGTCGCCGGGCTTCAATCCGAAGATTGCCTTCAGCTCAATATCTGGCGCCCGGCCGGCGCGCGGAGACTTCCCGTCATGGTCTGGATCCATGGCGGCGCGCATGTCATCGGGTCGGGCACCTTCCCGGCTTTCGACGGTACGGCCTTCGCGCAGCAAGGCGTCATTCTGGTCACGATCAACTATCGGCTGGGCGCACTCGGCTATTTTGCCCACCCGGCGCTGAGCGCAGCCAAGCCGCCTCGCGAGGCGCTCGCCAATTATGGTCTCATGGACCAGATGGCGGCTCTGCGCTGGATCCAGAAAAATATCGCAGCCTTTGGTGGCGATCCAGGGAAGGTCACTTTGTTCGGCGAGTCCGCGGGGGCAATCGGCGTGACGACGATCCTCGCCCAACCCCAAGCCAAGGGCCTGTTCGCGCGCGCCATCGTACAGTCGGGCGTCGGCCTTCTCGACCCGCGCCCGCTCATCGAGCAGGAAGCGCTCGGCACGGCATTGGCGGCTCGCGCCGGCGCGCCGCCTTCGGCGACGATCGACGCGCTCCGTGCGCTTTCGGCCGACGCGCTCGTCGCGGCCGGCGATGTTCGGACGCCGGGCGCGATGACCGGACCCATCCTCGATGGCGAACTAATCCGCGAAGCGCCCTGGCGGACATTCGCGCGGCACGCGACAATCGACGTGCCGCTGCTGGTTGGCGCCAACAGCAACGAGGCAAGCGTGATCCTTGCGATGGGGGTACAGCCCGCGGCCGCCCTGGCTTATCTCGGTTCCGACCAGACGGCTGGCCGCGCGGCCTATGGCGACGGGATCGCCGACGACGAGCTGGCGCGCCAAATATTGGGTGACGCCTGGTTCGTCGCACCCTCGCGATGGCTCGCGGCGCGCACGGCCGCCGGCGCCCCGTCTTACCTCTATCATTTCGACTATGTTGCAGCAGCGCGCCGCGATCGGGCGAAGGGCGCCGGGCATGGCTCCGAAATTCCTTATATATTCGGGACGCTGGGCTATTTCGCTTCGCTCGCCGGCCCCGTCGACGACGAGGATCGCCGCTTCGGCGAAGGCGTGTCCGCCTGCTGGGTCGCTTTTGCGAAGGATGGTGTACCCGGCTGCGCGCTGGTCCCTGACTGGCCCCGGTACCAGCCGACGGACGACCGTCTCGCACATCTCGCGCCCCGGTCAGCCGTCGCCGCCGGTTTTCGCAAGGCGCAACTCGACCACCTGCTGAAAATCCATTTCGCGGCAGGCCAACCCAGGCCTTAGCTCGCCCGGCCAAACCGGCCTACCGTTTCGAAAAAGTGCAACGAAGCTGGGAGAGATAAAATGTCTGGAAGACGGAAATCGATATGGCTTGCCGCCGGTACCGCATTGGTCGGCGTAGCGGTTTTTGCGGCGCAGAGTGGCTTCGGGAGCAGCGACGGCGGCGAAACGCGTCCGATGGTCCAACTGCCACCCGCGCCGTCCGCCGCCAAGGCGACGGCATCCGCTGCGTCGGCGCCCGTGACCCCAAGCCTCACAACGACCGTCGGCGGTTACACCTACGACTGGACAGCGCTGGAGGCCGCGATCGTCGCTGACACCGAAGTCGCCAATGGCTTTTTCATTGTCGGGAACGCGTCTGATCCCACTTATCTTTTCGAATTTGAAAAGGGCAGTTTTGATATCGACCGGGTGACCCCGCTCGCCTCGGCCTCAAAATGGTTCGCCGGCGCGCTCGGCATGCGCATGGTGCAGGCCGGCGTTGCCACGCTCGACGATCCGATGCGGCCACCACTCGCCTTCTGGACGACGAGCGGAACGAAGAAGGATGTCAAACTCAAGCATACGCTATCGATGACATCGGGCTTTAATGCGAGCCCGCTCGTCGGCGGCTGCCAGCTTCTCCCGACTTATGGTCTCTATACCTGTGCCAAGAGCATCCACGACCTGCGCTACGATATCCTGCGCCCGGGTAATGCGCCTGGTGCTCAATATAGCTATGGTCCGCACGGCATTCAGGTCGCAGGGGCGTATCTGGAGGCCAAGGATACAAGCATAGAACCAGGAACGTCGCCGGCACGCGAGCGGAACTTCCACGAACTGTTCGCGCAGCATGTCACGATCCCGCTCGGGATGTCGAGCACCACCTGGTACGATCCCCACCCTCCCGCGACCGTCCCAACCAACCCGTGGGTGGCCGGCGGCGCCTTCTCCACGCCGCGCGACTATGCGAAACTGCTGCGCGCGTTCCTCGGCGGCAGCTTCATCACCAACATGACGGCCTTCACGCAGCCGCGCACGACCGGACTGCCGCGTGTCTTCGTTCCGGCGAGCGCAGTGAACTGGGAATATGCGCTCGGGTCTTTCGTTGAATGCGACACGCCCTCCGCGTGCGCGACGTCGAAGATCAACTCTTCGCCCGGCGCTTATGGCTGGACCGGCTGGATCGACCGCGAGACCGGCTATTATGCCCTGATCGCGACCGAAATATCGAGCGGAGGCGACCGGAAAGGCGTCGAACTCGAGCAGGTCATGCAGGATCTGATCGAGGATGCTATCGCGAACCGCACTCCGGCGCCCTGACCCGATCCGACAGTCTAGCCACGCAGCACAGGAGAACTTGCTCTCCATGCGCTGCGTGGCGGGCGTGTCGCACTAGGCAAAGTCGACGGCTCAAAGACGAGGGGCCAAACCCGCGTGTGACCGGCAAGGAGCCGATTTGACTGAATGGCCGATGCGCGGCCGTCCGGTCGTGGGTTCGGCCTAGGGACACGTCGCCAAAAAGCGTGTCGCTGCCGGCACTGCCTCGGCTCCGAAAGCTGCTGGGCATGCATCTGGCCGCGCAGATTGGCTCGCCTCGGGCGGTTATCAGGCGACGTAGGCCCCTCTACCACTCGCCACTAGGGTTCCGTCTGCGGCTAGGATCCGGGTAGCCGCGACGCTTATCTGCCGCCCTAATTTCACCGGGGTGCCGATCGCGCGAAGCGGCCCGGGCTTGGCCGGTCGGTGAAAATCCACATGGAGGTCCGCCGTCGCCCGCGCAGCACCCCCCATCGCGATGACCGTATAGAGGCCGGTCAGATCGATCAAAGTCGATACGATGCCACCATGCGCCGCGCCGACCGTCGGATTTGAGATGATTTCGTCTCGCCAAGGCATGGAGATCACCAACTCGTTGGCGCCGACCTCAGCGATGCCGAGCCCGAGCCAGCGGTGAAAAGGGGCCAGCGCCAATAGGTCACGCAATTCCTCAAGCCCCGGGACGGCGGGGGCATTCATGATTTCATCTCCGCTTCATGGATGCCGAGCAAAAACTCTAGGATCGATTGCCCGAAAGCGTCGTTTTCGTCCCCCACCACCATATGAGTCGCATTCGCGATGTCGCTATACGCCATATGAGGGACAAGGCCCTGGAAATGCTTGACGGCTTCCAGCGAGACGAGGTCGCTTGACCCGCCGCGGATCAGATGCACCGGCAAGGTCAAGCAGGCAGCGGCCGCGCTGAGCTCGGTGCGGCCATGGTCGCTGGAGACGCCGCCCTGCTGCGTGACTCTTTCGATGAAGGCGGGGTCCCAGTGCCAATAGAAGCGTTCATCGTCCTTGCGGCGCAGATAGTGTGCCAGCCCCGCCGAAGCCTTCCGGCTGGGGCGATGGGGCAGATAGTCGGAAATGACCTGTGCGGCCTCTTCCACCGACGCAAAACCATCGCGCGCATGGGCCGCCATGAAACCGACCACGCGGGCGACGCCTCTCGGTTCCATCTGAGGTGTGACGTCGACCAGCGTCAGCGATCCGAAACTTCCCGGTGCGCATTTTCCCTCGGCGATGACCCCGGCCAGCCCGCCAAGCGACGCGCCAATCAGCGCCGGTTTGCTCGCCATCGCCGCAGCGATCTCGACAAGATCGGCCGCAAAATCGGAGATATCATAGGCTCCGTCGCTGGCCCATGCACTCTCGCCGTGCCCCCGCATATCGACTGCGATGGTCCGGAAACCATGGCTCGCGAGCCGGTGGGTTACCGCCCTCCATGCCCTTCGGGTTTGTCCGCCACCGTGCGCGAGGATTACCGGGAATCCGAGTTCCGGGCCATCAACCGACGCTGCGATTTCATGGCCCGCTTTCCCGGCAAGCGTGATCGACTGATCAATCATTCAACTACCATACTGTATCATATCTTACAGTAAAGGGTTTTCAGAATATGATGATGGCTGTACAGTCCATGACGATGGTTGAACCTCGCGATACGAGCGGCATCTCCCCCGCGAAAAGTCTTCTGACGGCCTCAGACGAGTTTGTCTTTCTCATCGAGGAAGTACCCCGCAAACTGCGCCGGATGTTTGATGCCTCAACGGCACGCTTCGGATTGACGCGAACCCAGTGGCGCGCGCTCGTCTATATCTATCGGACCCCGGGCATGACCCAAACGGACCTCGCCAAATGCCTCGAACTGGAGCGTGCCAGCGTTGGCCATGTTGTCGACCAGCTGGAAAGAATGGCGCTCGCGGAACGGCGCGCTGCCAAGGGCGACCGGCGCGTCTGGGAGCTTCATCTTTTGCCCCGAGCGATCGAAATCCTGCCCCAGCTGCGCGCCGAAGCCGACATGATCTACGCGCGGCTGCTCCATATGATTTCACCGACTGAAATACGCGCGGTCCGCGCATTGCTGACGAAAATGTCAGGCAATCTCGAAAGCGGATCGGAAGACATGCCTCCTCGATAGAAGCGCTGAAAGATTTGAAATGGCCGACGCCATTCATCGTCAGTAAGCCGATTTCCCCAATTGGCGCCGCTCGCGTTTGCGGCGGCGCACCGCCGCCGTTCTGCCCCCGCTGCACCAAATCGCCAGCACTGACGACTAACGAATTGCGAATATGGCGGCAGGGAGCCCTACCTACCTCCTGTCGTGTCAGCATAATCGTCCGACCGAGCCGGCGATCGTTCGGCGGTGAGCGCCCTCCGCTCTTGGCTTCGCGTGCCAACGCCAATTGACCGACGAGCCATTTCGTGCAACGTGTTGTCTACTAAGAAACGAACCTCTGCTTGGAGACCGACATGGCTCAACCCGAGCGCTTCATGCGAGGACAGAGTGCCGGTGGCTGCGCTTGTGGCGACGGGCCGGTCTTTGAAATGAGGCTGGGCGCCGACGGTCAGCCTCTGGCATTCGCCGACGCCTATCCCAACGCGCTTCCAATCCTGAAGAGGCTCGCACGCGGTCGGGTACCGAACAAGCTAGTGCTTCCCCTTTCGGTGGATCGCCCGACACGACACGTCTGATATCGGGGCAGCGGGGACTACCAGATCGCTCTCGACGGGCTCGCTGAAGCCGGCCGCTCTTTGCCTCGGGCCCTGCGCGTTGAAGGATCGAACGTTCGCGACGAGCGGGCGATAACAACCCTACGCCGCCGGGTGCCGCTCAGCACATCGCCCCGGTCATGACGACACCCCTCTCGGGACTCGCGATAAGGCTTGCCCCGAATCAAAACAAACAGTACAGACGGACTGATTATTGGATTTGAGGTGGCAAATGCTGGAGCAGCTACGGTTCGTACGGATCCCGGTTCAGTCGCTTGGCGAAGCCACGCGGCTCGCCGTTGATACCGTCGGCCTGCAGCACAGCGAACGGTTGCCGGAAGCCGAACGGTTCCGTTCCGACTCCCGGTCGTATTGCCTGGAGCTCGACGGTTCCGGGAGCAGCCTCCGGCCCAGCCTGGCGGTGTCGCTGAGAACCGTCGAGCAGCTGCAGGAAGTCTCCGGGAAACTCAGGGAGCGAAATTGGGATGTCGAGGCGATCCCTCACGATCTGTGTCGAAGCCGCCGCTATCACGCGGGGCTCGCCTGTCGCGACCTAAGCGGCAACCTCATCGAGCTGGTCGTTCGGGCCGAGGAGAGCGGCGAGCGATATTTTCCATCGCGCGATGCGGGAATTGTCGGCCTGTCGCACGTGATCCTCGGCAGCCAGGACCCGGCGTCTGACGCCGCCGTGTGGGTGGATATCCTCGGAGCGCGGATCACCGATCGGGTGGGCGAGGCAATCTACCTCGGCTGGGACGATCAGCATCACAGGATCATGATTGTACCGAGCAAGCGCGAAAGCTTCCTCGTCGTGGGGTTTGAGGTCGAGAGCATCGATGCCGTGATGCAGTCGAAATATTTTCTCCTTGACCGTCAGGTCGGCATTGTCCGCGGCCCAGGCAAGGAACCCGCGAGCGGTGAAGTGTTTCTGACCTTCAGCGGGCCCTCGCCCGACAGCTATTTCACCTATTCGACCGGATCGGATCCGTCCCCCGTCGGACGCCGGCCACGGCAGTTTGCCGATTCTCCCGCCTCGCTATGCAGTTGGGGTTCGACCTCCAACCTCGAAGAATTGGGAGGAACGTTGCCATGACCATCAACATCATTGACATCGCTTATACTCGTCTCAAGACACCGGATGTCGCGGCCGCTACCGATTTCGCCACGCGAATACTTGGCCTGGAGCCTGTCGATCGCGCGGTTGATCGCCTGTCGTTTCGCTCCGACAGTCGCATGAGCACGATGAGCTACGAGATCGGCGACCCATCCGAAACGATTGTCGGCTTCGAACTGGCGAATGGGGAGGATCTCCTCAATGCGGCTAAAACGCTCGAAGCATTGGGGTATGAGGTGCGCTACGGTTCGCATGAGGAACGCGAGCAGCGGCACGTTTCCGAATTCATAGCCTTTCGTGACCCCAGTGGGGGACGCATCGAATTCGCGGTTTCGCCGCAGATCGGTGGCAATGGCGCGCAGCTGTCTCGCGACGCTGGAATTACGGGTTTCAGTCACGTCGGTCTGTTCAGCCGGAATCCCGGTCGCGATGAGCATTTCTGGACCCAAATATGCAATGCACGCGTCAGTGACCGGGTAGGCGAACTCCCGCTGCTCCGTCTGAGCCAGATTCACCACAGCATCGCGCTCGTCCCCGCAGACCGGTGCGGTATCCAGCACATCAACCATCAGGTTCAGTCGATCGACGATGTGCAGCGCAGCTACGCGCTGCTTAGCCAGCATAAGGTACCCATCGTCTTCGGACCCGGCCGGCATCCGACTTCAGGCGCGCGGTTCGTGTATTTCGAGGGTCCCGACGGGATGGTTTTTGAATATTCCGTCGGCGTGCGCGAGGTCGACGAAGAGACCTACAGGGAACGCCAGTTCGGCTTCGAACCGAAGAGCTTCTGCATGTGGGGCGCAACCCCGAAAATCAAGGAGTTGTCCACATAGACTTGGACCCCGGCGGGCAGCGGGCATGGGATGAATGTGATCGCATCGCGAGGTGACGCGGGCGGCGAAATAGCAAAGAGGAAGGATGGGAGATGACGGTTCCGGAGGCTTATCTTCAAGACATTGTCTGGCCGGCAAATTTTAACGAAATCCCCAAGGAGATTTTCGTCCGGCAAGACCTCTACCAAGCCGAGATCGACCGGATTTTCCGTGGAGCCGAGTGGCATCCCGTTGCGCACGAAAGCGAAGTGCCGCACCCGGGGGACTTCAAAACCTGCAATCTTGCGGACGTCCCCCTGCTCATCATCCGCGGCGACGACGGACAGGTCAGGGCATTCTTCAACGCCTGCTCACATCGCAGCACCCAGATCGAGGTAAAGCCTTCGGGCAATCGAGCCGAATTCGAATGTCCCTATCATCGGTGGCTGTTCAACAAAGAGGGCGAGTTGGTCGGCTGCCCCAATCAGCGCGAATTCATCCCCGGCTTCGACAAGAAAGACTATCCGCTGACCCAGCCGCGGCAGGAATCGGTCGGCGGCCTCCTGTTCGTGACGCTGTCGCCGGACACCGAAAGCCTCGACGACTTCCTGCAGGAAGCGAAAGGGTCGTTGCTGGACATCATGGCCGGTGACGGACGCCTCAAGCTGATTGGCTATCATCGGGTCCGGTATCTGACCAACTGGAAAGCCTATAGCGACAACGACGGCTATCATCCGCCGCTCCTGCACCAGGCGTTCACGATGCTCAACTGGCAGGGCGGCGCAGGCCGCCAGTATGCGACTACCGGACGTGGCCATTATTGCATCGAAACCGAGTTGACCGTTCCCAAGCCCACGAGCGTAATCCGCGATGCTTCGGTCATCGAGTTTCGCGACGAGGGGCGGCCGAAAAACGCCAGCGTGCTCGCTCTCTTTCCGATGCTGGTCGCCTCAAATTACCTGAACGTCATCAGCATCCGTTTCGCTACGCCTGTCGCAATCGACGAGGTGGAAGTCACCTACGCCTATTTCGCGCATCAGGACGACGATGAGGCGATGGTCTTGCACCGAATAAGGCAAAGCTCCAACGCGATCGGCCCGTCCGGCCTGATCAGTATGGAAGACGCCTCGGTTTTCCACCGGGTCCAGATCGGCAATCGCACCCCCGGCAAGGCCATCTTCCAAAAAGGCGTCACCGATCCATCCCGGCTCGGGTTCGAATTCCGTCAGAACGACGAGAGCGGCAATCTTCCGCACTGGGAATATTATCGCGCCGCCATGGGCTTCCGGAGGAGGGAGGCATGACGCGCTTGACGCTCGACGAGCTCGCGCGGCTCGATGAACTCCAGTCGGCATATATGTCGGCACTGGACGGGAAGAAAATGCGGTCGTGGCTTGACACGTTCGAAGATGATCCGAGCGCGAGTTACATCTGCATCGCGCGCAACGATGTCGAGAGCGGCCTGCGCGTGGCGATGATGCTCGACGACTGCCGCGACAGGTTGATCGATCGCTGCACCTTCATCGAAGACATATGGGCGGGTACATTCCAGGACTATCGTACCCGGCATTTCGTTCAGCGCGTGCACGCCAGCCGCCGCGCGGATGGTCTCGTCGACATGGTATCGAACTTCTCCGTGATCTTTACCCCCGACGATACCGGGCTGCCGCAGCAGCTGGCCGCCGGGACCTACGAGGACATTATTCGAATGGAAGGCGATCAATGTCGCTTTCTGTCGCGGAACGCGGTGACCGACAATGCGGTTGTGCCGCGGTATCTGGTGTTTCCTTTGTGAGCGGTGACAGAATAATCTTATAAATCAATAACTAAACAATCGGGAGGGAGACCGACAATGAAAGGCCTTTTTGCATCCAAAGCGCTGCTGACGGTGACGGCAGCCGTCATCGCCGCGCCATCCATGGCGCAAACGGCGCCCGTTGGCGGCTCGTCCGCGCCCAGTCCGTCGGCCCCAGCCGACGATCAGGATCAAACCTCGACACAGAGCGGCCTGGTAGATATCGTCGTGACCGCGACGCGCCGGGAGCAGAAGTTGCAGGATGTGCCGGTCGCGGTGACAGCCGTGACTTCGGAATCCCTTGGCCGTTCGGGTGCGGCTGACATCCGGAATCTCACTCAGGTCGTGCCCGGCTTCTTCGGTGGCCGCGCTGCGGGCGTGTTCCTGCCCGTTATCCGCGGGGTGGGGTCGAGCAGTATTTCTGTCGGGGACGAGTCAAACGTCGCAACCTATGTCGATGGAATCTACCAGGGAGACCCATTTTCCACCTGGACCGATCTCGTCAAGGTCGACCGCGTCGAGGTCCTGCGCGGGCCGCAGGGGACAATATTCGGTCGGAACGCGACGGGCGGGTTGATCAATGTCATTACGCCTGATCCCAGTTTCGACTTCAGCGGCATGGTTTCGGCGCGCGCGGCCGCCCTCGAGACGGGCGACGGAGACTATAATGTGCGCGGCTATCTGACTGGTGGCCTGTCCGATACGATTGCAGCCGATATCGCCGGAATTTACCGCAAAACGGACAGTTTTGTCGACGATCTCGTGCGCGGTGGGAAAGCTGGCGGCTATCAGGTTGTCGATGTCCGCAGCAAGCTGATGTACCGCGGCGAGAACGGAAACAAGATCGTCCTCACGGGAGAATATTTCGATCGCAAGGGCTCGGAGAATGTCTACCAGCCCTATGAGAATAACACGGCAGGTCGAGCCTTTCCCGGCGCGATCCTCCCGTCGAAACCCTGGCAGCTGTCCGCCGATCTGCGCCCCTCGCTCGCCACCCGGCGATACAGTGTCGCCTTGCAGACACGCTTCGATCTAGGCGGGGTCAATCTGGAGACGACCGGGGCATATGCCTCCAACCGAACCTCTCAGGCGACGGATTCGGATTCGTCGAATATCTTGCTCGCGACTTTTGTGGCCCCCAAAATCACTTCGGAATATTATAGTCAGGAAGTGCGCCTGCTCTCGTCCGGCTCCGGGCCGCTTCAATGGATCGCTGGTTTATATGCCTTCCACCTCTCCGGCGACGCCAACTTCATTCTGAGCAGTCGCGCTGATCCGAGCCAGCCACTGCTCGTGCGCACATTCGACCCCGTCCTGAAGACGACCTCCTATGCCGGATTCGCCGAGGCGACGCTTGAGGTCGTCCCGCGCCTGTTCGTGACGGGCGGCATTCGCTACACCCATGAGAAAAGAAGTTTCGATCAGATCGTAAACGGCGTCGCCCTTTTTCCGCAGACAGCGGAAAAATCCTTTAACAGGGTCACGTATAAAGGCACGGTCCGGTTCGAAATCGGACCGGACACGAATATCTACGCGACCTACAGCACCGGCTTCAAAAGCGGTGTGTTCAACATGACTGGCGTGTCGCCTCTCGCGGTCGATCCCGAGACGCTCAAAGCCCTCGAAGGCGGTATCAAGTCTGACATCACGCCCTGGCTGCGCGCCAATCTCGCCTTGTATCGTTATGATTATAAGGATTTGCAGGTCACTGCCCGCGATCCGTTGGGTCCCGGTTATGTCCTGCAGAACGCCGCGAACGCCACTCTTTACGGCGGCGAACTTGAAACGACTTTGGCGCCAACCGATCATTTCCGGGTCAACGCGGCGGTCGCCTACGCCCATGCGGAATATGACGATTTTCCGCTCGCGCAAGTTTTCATTCCCCGGCCAACGGGAGGCAATATCGTGTCGCAAGCGGATGTGTCGGGCAACCGCCTCCCGCGGGCACCTCGATGGACCTTCAACATCGCCCCAAGTCTCGACGTACCGCTCGCATCAGGAATGTTGAACATCAACGGCACCCTGTTCCGCAGTTCGGTCGTCTATTTCGACTTCCTGAATTCCGTGAAGCAAGATCCCTATACCGCAATCAACAGCGAAATTTCGTGGCGAACGGATGACGAAAAGTTTCGGTTCTCAATCTGGGTGACGAATCTGACCAATGAGAAGATCATCCAGGAAGTTCGGCCCGGCGCGCTTGGCACCGACCTCAGATACGAGCTCCCCCGGCGTATCGGCGCCGGCGTCGAAGTGAAATTCTGATGCGATCGCCGGTCATAGGCTGGCTCGCCCCTCAAGGATTGAGAGCATAGATGGCAATTCCAGATCAGTACGACCTTTACTATGATGGCGGGTGGCATGCACCGGCGGCGGGCGGATACAGCCCCTCGCACAATCCGGCCAACGGCTCGCTCATCGCACATGTCGCGCAGGCAGAAAGCGAGGATGTCGACCGGGCAGTCCTCGCTGCCGCCGTCGGATCCAGGGTCTGGCGCGATGTACCACCCCTCGAACGTGCCCGGCTGCTGCGCGAAGTAGCGGCAGTCATTCGCCAGAATGCAAAGGAATTGGCGCAACTGGATGCTCTCGATTGCGGCAACCCGGTCCGCGAACTGGCGGCCGACTCGCATGTGGCAGCCGCGCTCATCGACTATTTCTCCGGGCTGGTGACGGAGATGAAAGGTGCTTCGGTCCCTGTCGGACCAGATGCGGTCAACTTCTCCGTCAGGCAGCCATTTGGCGTCGTCGCTCGCGTTCTGGCCTTCAATCATCCGTTTCTGTTCTGCGCCGGCAAAGTTGCCGCTCCCCTCGCTGCCGGCAATGCGGTAATCGTCAAGCCATCCGAACAGGCGCCCCTGTCAGCACTCCGCTTCGCCGAGCTGATCGACGGCTTGTTGCCGTCGGGTACGTTCAGCGTCCTTACGGGAGGAGCCGAAACGGGGGCGGCGTTAGCGGCCCACCCCAAGGTGGCGATGATCAGCTTGGTGGGGAGCGCGGCTGCAGGTCGCGCTCTGATGCGCGAGGCCAGTCCAACGCTCAAGCCAGTCCTGCTCGAACTTGGCGGCAAGAATGCCCTGATAGCCTATGGCGATGCCGATCCCGCCGAAGTAGCAAAAGCCTTGATCCAGGGCATGAATTTTGCGTGGTGCGGCCAATCATGCGGGTCGACGAGCCGGGCGTTCATACATGAGGACATCTACGACGCGGTTCTGGCTCGTATCGAGGAGGAAGCCCGGCGGTTTCAGCCGGGCGATCCGTCCAACGAGGCGACTTCGATGGGCGCGATCATCAGCGCGAAACAGCATGAGCGCATAGTCGGATTCATCGATAGCGCCAAGGCGGAAGGCGCTCGACTGATATGCGGCGGGGGGCCACCGGCCGACCAAGCTCTTGCGCGCGGCCTGTACATCGAGCCGACGGTGTTTGCCGACGTTACCCCTGACATGCGCTTGGCCCGCGAAGAGGTTTTCGGGCCGGTGCTCGGAATCCTGCGATGGTCCGACGAGGCGACGATGATCGAGGTCGTCAACGAACTGGAGTATGGATTGACCTGCTCAATCTGGACACGAGATCTCGAACGCGCGCACCGCACCGCCATGGCCGTCGACGTAGGCTATGTCTGGATCAACGAGACTTCACGCCACATTCTTGGAGCCCCCTTCGGCGGAATGAAACAGTCGGGCATCGGCCGTGAGGAATGCCTCGGCGAACTGCTGGCATTCACTCAGGAGAAAAATATCTACATCTCGTTGGGATCGGGCAACCGGTGACGGGCGGGCGCGCGCCTCCTGTGCTGCAAACGGCGCTCGGCACAGCACGCACGCCGCCTGGCGAGGGCGAAGCCACGCTGGCTGTGGCGGGGGCGGCTTTCCGCCGCCGCATCGCCATGTTTTTCCTGACCTTTGCTCTCACACTCAATTTTGTTGACCGGCAGATCGTCAACATTCTCGCCGAACCGATCCGCGAAGAGTTGCAGCTGGCGGACTGGCAAATCGGGCTGATGTCGGGCCTTGCCTTTGCCTTGCTTTATAGCGTCGCCGGAATCCCGCTCGCGCGCTGGGCGGATCGCGGCAACCGGCCAAAGATCATGGCATTTTCCGTTCTAGTCTGGAGCGGCTTCACCATCGCCTGCAGCATCGCGCGAAGCTTTCCCCAACTTTTGGTGGGGCGTGTCGGTGTGGGGATTGGCGAGGCCGGTCTGACACCTGCCGCGAATTCTCTTATCGTCGATTATTACCCACCCGAACGGCGCGCGTCGGCTCTTTCGCTCTACTATCTTGGCGTGCCGTTGGGAACGTTGGCGGGGATGGCCTTGGGAGGGCTGGTTGCCGATGCCTATGGCTGGCGCACCGCCTTTCTGGTGGCCGGCATACCAGGTGTCGTCCTTGCCCCCTTTTTGCTGCTGGTTTTGCGCGAACCGCGCAAGGCGCACGCCGCTCTGTTGCGAACGGCTCCGCCGGGCGCTCTCGCGACGGTAAGGACGCTTTGGGCGGTTCGCACCTACCGGCTCATCGTGATCGCGACAGCGCTGCAAGCGGCGGTAGGATATGGCTTCGGACCTTTCATCGCATCTTTTTTTATCCGCAATCATGGCCCGGAGATCGTCGTCATGGCCACGCAGGCCGGGATGGGGGTTTCGGGCTTCCTGGGCCTGACGCTCGGTCTATCCACAGGTCTCGCAGGCGCCGCCGGCGTGTGGCTCGGTGGGTTGCTGGCCGATCGTTTCGGCCGGAGCGACGTCCGAGCCTATGTGACCATCCCTGCGTTTGCGTCGCTGGCGGCCCTTCCCTGTTATGCCGTCATCTTCAGCATCGACAGTGGCGCGCTGGCGCTTGCGGGCCTTGCGCTTCCCAACATGCTAGGGGCCATGTGGATGGGCCCCGTCCACAGTACCCAGCAAAGCGTCTCACCGCCGGAGATCCGTGGCGGCGCGACCGCCCTCTTCCTTCTGGTCTTGAACCTGGTCGGCGTGGGTTTGGGACCGCTGTTCGTCGGGACGGCCAGCGACGCGATCTCGTGGCAGTTCGATCAAGATTCCGGCAGGAGTTTGCGTGCCGCCCTCATCCTGACAAGCCTGGTCGCACCATTCTCCGCATTTCTTTTCTGGCGCGCGAGGTCGTCGATCGGGCGCGACATGACCAGGTGGAAGGCCGTCAATCCAGTGTGACACAAATTGTTCATCATCATTGTCTGGAGAATGAAATTGTCAGCGGAAAATCATCTAGCAATGGGCGCCGGCGGCACCTTGCCGGCCGGCAAGGGCGATCGCGCGCCGTCAGGACCGCACCGCATGCCGGACCGCCTCGACGTACGCGGCCGCGACTATGACGCGGCAGGCCTGCGATCGCTTGTCGCACCGGGCTGGATTCATTCGGCGGTGTATACCGACGCGAAGATTTTCGATCTTGAGCTCGAGCGGATTTTCCACACCGGTTGGCTGTTCATCGGCCATGAGAGCGAGATTGCAAAAACGGGTGAGTTCAAGCGTCGGCAGATGGGCCGTCAACCGGTCATTTTTGTTCGCGGCCAGGATGGCGAGATCCGCGTTTTCCTGAACCGCTGCCGACACAGGGGCGCAATCGTCTGCGAGGTGGACGAAGGCAGGGACAGCTTTTTCCGCTGCTGGTATCACGGCTGGACCTATTCCAATGCTGGCGAACTGGTCAGCGTTTCCGGGCCCGACGGCTATGGGCCGAGTTTCGACGCGAGCGAAAACGGTCTCACGCCGGTGCCGCGGGTCGAAAATTATCGCGGCTTCATATTCGCGGCTTTGAGCGAAAAGGTCCTTCCGCTCGAGGACTATCTCGGCAACGCAGCCAAGGTGATCGACATCCTGGTCGACGCGGCACCGGGCGGAGAGTTGAGCGTGCGAGCCGGATCGAACCGGACGATCTATAAGGGAAATTGGAAGCAGGTCGGGATGGATGGATATCATCCGTTGTTCGTCCATGCGTCGGTGCTGGCGACATGGGAACGACACACCGATTCGGGTCACAGCCTCGGTGCCACGCACAGTGCGAACCCCTTCGACTTCGACGGAATCTCGGAAACGCGCGACTTCGGTCATGGCCACACGATGCTCGATTTCCGTAAGCATCGGCTCAAGCACTCGGGAAAATATCGCGCGCTTCTGGAAAACACGCCGGGAGGGGCAGACTATATCGACGCGCTCTATGCAGAGCATGATGTTGCCTGGGCGGACATGCTGCTTGCCATGGCGGGCGATCCTCACGTCGGCGTTTTTCCAAACCTGCAACTGATCAACAACCAGATCCGGATCGTTAATCCCCTGTCTGTCGACGAGACCGAGGTCGTGATGTTCCCTGTGCTGTTCTCCAACGTTAGCACCGAAATCAATGCGCTGCGACTTCGCCAGCATGAATCCTTTTATGGACCCGCAGGATCCGGATCGACAGACGACGCCGAGATTTTCGAGCGGGTGCAACTCGGCCTGGAGGCTAATCTCGATCCGTGGATCAATATATCGCGCGGGATGGAGCGCGAGTGGGTTGATGAAGATGGGACGATCGTCGGCCATGTTTCCGACGAGGTTCCGCAGCGCGCTCAGATCCGGCAATGGCTGGCGATGATGGCCGAAGAATCGCCCGATGGGAGGCGTTAGAATGAACATGGCAGCGGCAGATCTTTGCGATATCACCCTCTTCTCGGAATTGAAGGAGAGCCGGGCAATCCTGCCCGGGAGCGAAATTTTCGGCAAAATCGAAGCATTTTTGTATTTTGAGGCCGAATTGATGGACAGCCACGCCTATGACGATTGGCTCGCGCTCTGGGAGCCGGGCGGGCTCTACTGGGTTCCTTCCAATCAGGCCGACCTCGACCCCGATCGGTCCGTCTCGATCATCTACGAGCATTATGACCAGATCTCGGATCGAATATTCCGCCTGAAGGATAAGCGGATGCATTCGCAAAGTCCGAAGTCGCGTCTGATCCGCATCGTCTCGAACATTACGGTCGCCGCATCCGGCGGACCCGATGTCCTTGTCAGTTCAAACTTCATCCTGGGCGAGGCGCGCTCCGGTCAGCATCAATCCTTGTTCGCGCGCGCGACCCACCGCCTGAAACAGGGGGCCGATGGCTTCAAAATCTTGGGCAAGAAGGTCTATCTGATCAACAATGATGCGCCCATGCGCAATGTGACCTTCCTGCTATGACAGGTGCAGGCGAAGGAGCGGGCAAGCCGCGCCGTGAGCAGCCACTCATCGCGACCGTCATTGGCGATCCGGCGGGTATCGGTCCAGAGGTCTGTGTCAAGGCACTCGCCGCCGGCAACCACGCGGCGCGGCACCTATTGATCGGAAGCATCGACGCTGTCCGGTTCGCGGCCGCGGCGAGCGGGATTAGCCCTCCCATCTACCAGGTGGAAACGCCGGATGAGGTGTCCGGCGCGGTTGGCGAAATCGCCGTTCTCGACCCCGGCTCGCTGGCGAGGGAGGCATGGGAAATCGGACGGTCAGGCGCCGCTTCGGGCCGGGCGGTGATCGAATGGATCCGCTTGGCCGAGCAATTGGCTCGCAATGGAGGGATCGATGGCTGGATCATGGCCCCGGTCGACTCGCAATCACTCAAGGCGTCTGGCGAAATATCGTCGATCGACGATCTTCAGCCGGCTGGAACCTATTTATTGAGAGTCAGCCCCTCGTTGCGGATCGTCCCAATCACCGAGCATATCAGCATCGCCGAGGTCCCGGGCACTGTCTCTGCCGCGGCGGTGTCGTCGCTGATCGGTCTCGTTGACGAGACTTTCAGGCGTTGGGGCGTCAATGCCCCCAGGATCGGCGTCGCCGGCCTGAATCCGCACGCGATGGGAACTGAAGAAGTGCGCGAGATCGCGCCGGCGGTCGAACGGGAGCGTGCGGCGGGGCGCCGCGTCGAGGGGCCGGTGTCGCCCGATTCGATATTTCGTCTTGCCATGGAGGGACAATACGACGTCGTTGTCTCAATGTATCATGACCAGGGCCAGATTGCGCTCAAGACGGCTGCCTTCGAAGGCGCGTGCACCATCTATATCGGCCTCGATTATGTTCATCTGACCGTACCGCACGGATCTGCCATGGAAATTGCGGGACAGGGCATCGCCCAGCACGCCAGCATGGCCTGCGCGATGAAGATGGCCGAATCACTCTGCTTCGGGAGAGGGTTTCATGCCGGCGACGATTGACCCCGGACTTCAGATGCAGGTGCGCATGGCGGCGCGCGGCCTGGCGCACGCCGGGCTCGTGCACGCGTTCGGCCACTGCAGTGCGCGCATCGATGCGCGGCACTTTCTTGTCTGTGCCGCGATGCCCATGGGGCTGATCAAGGATGAACCCGGCACTGTTGTCTCGGTCGATGGCGCCCTTCCCGAAAAAGTGCTTGGCGAAGTGCGCGCGCACCAGGCGATTTATGCCGCGCGGTCCGATGTCGGCGGCATTTGTCGCATCATGCCCGCCGCCACCATGTCGTTGTCGACGCTCGGGATCACACCGGCGGCGCGGCACGGCCTAGGCGCCTATTTCGCTCCCCGGCCGCCGCTTTGGGACGATCCCAGGCTCCTGCGCGACGACGCTTCAGCGAGAAATCTTGCAATTGCGCTTGGCGAGGCTCGTGCGATCGTCATGCGAGGAAATGGAGCGATTACGGTCGGGCAAGACCTGAAGGAAGCTGCGACTTTTGCCTTCTTCCTCGAAGACTCCGCGCGGGTAGAGCGCGACGCGCGCTCGATGGGGTTCGGCCCTCAACACGGGCTTCTCGATGAAGACGAGATACGCGCGCGCCAGACCCTGGCCGGCGGCGTCGTTGAGCGGATGTGGAGTTGGCTGACGGCGATGGACGTGACCGAAGGTCGAGGAGCAAGCGGCGGATGACGTAAGGCGCGGTGCCCGCACATGCGCCGTTGCCTCGCCCGAATACCAGCAAGAAAGAGGAAACGATATGGCCGACATGACCAAGACAGACAACTTCGCGGGGCGCGTCGCGCTCATCACGGGCGCGGGGCAAGGAATCGGGCGGGTTTTCGCCAAAGGCTTCGCGCGCGCCGGTGCGAAAATCGCCATCGTCGAACTGAACGAAGACAGCGGACGGTCGGTAGCGGCCGAGGTCGAAGCGGAATGTGGCGCCGGCACCGTTATCGCCATTCGGGCCGATGTGGCCGATCCGGCAGCCGTCGACGCCGCCGTAGCGGAGACATTGGAAGCCTTTGGCCGCATTGACATCGCCATCAACAATGCGGCGATCTTCTCGACGCTGAAAATGCGGCCCTTCGAGGAAATCCCGTTTGACGAGTGGAGACAGGTCATGCGCGTGAACGTCGATGGCGTAATGCTGGTGTCCAAAGCGTGCGCGCCAGTGATGCGAGGCAATCGTCATGGGCGCATCATCAACATATCGTCCGGGGTGGTGACTATGGGCCGGCCGCACTATCTACATTATGTGGCTTCCAAAGCGGCGGTGGTCGGTATGACGCGCGCCATGGCGCGTGAGCTCGGCATCGACGGGATCACGGTGAATGCGCTGCTTCCGGGCGCAACCTTCACGGAGATCGAGCGCGAGACGGTGACGCCCGAGCAAAAGACCCAGATATTGAACATGCAGTGCATCAAGCGCCACGAGACCGCAGACGACTTGCTTGCCGCAGCGCTTTACCTCGCGTCGGACGGCGGAGAATTTGTGACGGGCCAGTCGATAGCCGTCGATGGTGGTACGACGTTTCGCTGAACAGGCCCGCAACGAGGCGGGCGGAATGGCCAGCCGGGTGCGGACGGCATCCTGTCGCATCTCGCAGCTATGACTTTGACAAGCCCGATAGGAAAGCTATGCCATCTGTACGTTCGGCCGCATGAGGGTCTCGGCAAGAGGTGTAGCAGACACAGTGGCGGACATTTCCCCAGTTCATGACAATTCGCACAAGCCACAAGGCGAGCGCAGTAGAAAGATGCGGGCTCGAATCCTTTCGGCCGCTATCAATCTGTTGCGCGAGAAAGGTTATTCGGCGTTTCGCGTCGCAGACGTTGCCGAAAGCGCAGGCGTGTCTCGCGGAGCGCAGCTTCACCATTTTCCGACAAAGGACCAGCTAGTCGCCGCATGCCTGGAGCAGGTTTTTTCGGCAGCCCTGGAGAAGGCGACCGTTGCCGCGGGTAAGGCTATCGAAGATGACGGCCTCCTCGAGGCTGCATGCGACGATGCCGAGGCATTCTTCTACGGTGAAGATTTTTTGATCGCGCTCGACCTCGTCATCTCGGGAAACAAGCTTCGGGCCCTCGCCGACGATGTTCGCGGTATGTCGCAGCAACGACGCGTCGGGGCCGAGCAGGTATGGGTCAGCCGTTTTGCCAGGACCGGCCTGTCTCCGTCTGACGCCGAAGACATATTGTGGCTGCTGTGGAGCGTGCTCCGCGGATTGGCGGTGCGGGCCCAGATCGGAAAGGACCCCGAGCGGGCAAGGCGCGTCACCGAGCTGACAATTGCCTTGCTGTCCGGCTATGCGCAGTCGCTGCGGGAGCGGAACGACGGGACGGGCGGCCCAGACGCTATTGGTTGAAGCTTGCGACGACAAGCTTCTCGCCGCGCTGCGATTGCTGCCGAACCATCGGTCCCGTTCCCTCAAGCCGCGTAGACATTACCATAGCGTTCGCGCAGTTGCTTCTTGTCGATTTTCCCTGTTGCCGTAAGTGGCACCGCGCCGACGAGGATGCGATCGGGCAGCTGCCATTTCGCGAATTCCGCGGATAGGGTCGAGAGAATTTCCTTTTCGTCGGGAAGGATTCCATCATGAGGCTCGACGATCAAGAGCGGGCGCTCTTCCCATTTGGGGTGCGGTATGCCGACGACCGCGGCGATCTTGACCCCGCTGCACCCAGCGGCAACATTCTCAAGGTCGATCGAGCTGATCCACTCTCCTCCCGACTTGATGACATCTTTGGTGCGGTCTGTGATCCGCATGAACCCCTGGGCGTCGAGCGTCGCGACATCGCCGGTATCGAACCACCCGTCGACATCGGTGCAATCCGCTGGCTGGCGAAAATAGCGCTGAACCACCCACGGACCCCGCACCTGTAGCGCGCCTGCCGTCGCCCCATCATGGGGGCAGGGGCGCCCGTCTTCGCCCAAGATGCGCATCTCGACGCCGAACTGGAGCCGTCCCTGCCGCGTCCACAATATATCCTGCATCGCTGCCTCGCCGAGGTCCGCGACGGCCGGCGTCGGTGTTGCGATCACGCCGAGCGGGCAGGTCTCGGTCATTCCCCAGAGCTGAAGGACATCGACATCATGGTCGGCCTTGAAGCTTTCTGCCATCGCGCGAGGTACGGCGGAGCCCCCGATCATAATCCGCTTGAGCGTTCCCGTGTCGCCGCCGGTTGCCTCGAGGTGGGCGAGATACATGGTCCAGATCGTGGGCACCCCACCGGTAAAAGAAACCGCCTCCCCTCGGATTAGGGCCTGGAGGCTAGGACCGTCCATGCGGTCGCCAGGAAGAACGAGCTTGGCGCCGCAGAGCGGCGCCACGAACGGAAGGCCCCAGGCGGTGGCGTGATAGAGCGAGGAGCAAGGCATCACGCAATCGAACGACGTGAGGCCGAACGCGCTCGCCAAGCCCGCTCCCATCGCATGCAGAACGACTGCCCGGTGGCTGTAGAGAACCCCCTTGGGATCGCCTGTGGTCCCCGAGGTGTAACAAAGAAACGCCCCGGAATTTTCATCGATTTCGGGCCAGGTGATCGAGACCGGTGCCGACGCGAGCAAGGGCTCATAGGCCAGCGCCCCGAACCCCTCGCCGACGCCAACGCCTTCGTCGGACAGTACGATGTATTTTTCGATATGCGGGAGGCTGGGCGCAATCCGCTCGACGAGCGCGGCGAGGTTGGGCTCGAACGCCAATATGCGACTCTCGGCATGGTTCAAGGTAAAGATCACCTGATCGTCGGGGAGCCGGGGGTTGGCGGTGTGAAGCACTGCCCCAAGGCCCGGGACCGCGTAGAAGAGTTCCAAATGCCGGTGCGTGTTCCAGGCGAGCGACGATATCCGGTCACCGCTCCCGATCCCGGCAAGGGTGAACATGTTGGCAGCCTGCGCTACCCGGCGGGCGAGCGCTGCATAATCATAACGCCACAACCGATCGCTGCCGATTTCGCGCGACACCACTTCCCGCGTTCCGTGAGCGTCGGCGGCATATGTCAGGATCGTGCCGATCGCCAGTTGCGCAGGCTGCATTTGTCCCGTGATCGTCATGCATGCATCCTTCGACAAGTAGCAGTTGAACGGACCGTCTTTACGCGACAGCAAACAAAGTCCGCCAGCACAAGCCACCGAGGCTCATGCTGGCGGACACGGCGGCAGCCCGGCCGCACGCGATCCGCGGGATCAAGCCCTTGGACCGCGTTTGGGCGCGTCAGAACCGGAGTTCGGCGCTGACGCCCACTTTTCTTGGCTGTTCGTAAAAGCCGTCAGTGGCCTGCGCCCCGACACGAATGGTCTGGAAGACCTTTTCGTTGGTGAGGTTGGTCGCCCAGAGGCTGAACTTCCAGCGATCACCGGTTGGGGCAAAGGATATCGACGCATTGGTAAGGGTATAGCTCGGCTGGGAGAAAATATTCTGGAAGTCATAATAGAGCCGGGTCGAGTAGAAGGTGTTGACCGAGACCCCAAGGCGCCCTGCATCGAACTCATGGCCCCAATCGACCCCCAGGTTGAACGTCCACTTCGGGGCGCGGGTCATCACGTTACCCGACGCGTCCGCCGGGGCAACAGTGTTGCCTCCGTCGGGGCGCGGGAAAAAGCTCTGCGCGAGCGGAAAATCACGATAGCGCGCGTGGCTGTAGGCCGCCGAGCCGCGGATGTTGAGATCGTCAATCGGTTGGATAATCGCCTCGAACTCGCCGCCATAGATTTTGGCGCTCGCTGCGTTCTGCAGGACGTAGCTCGGACCCGACGCGTCTTTGGCCTGAACTTGCAGATCGTCGTACGTATAGTGATAAACGGCGAGGTTCGTGCGGAGCCAATTGAAGGGGTCGACCTTGATGCCGGCCTCCCATGCCTTGATGTTCTCGGGATTGACCGGATTCGGCGATGTGCCCGCCATATTGTAGACGCCGCTTTTGAATGCGGTGCCATAGCTTGCATAAATGCTTCCGTCGGGTGCGAACTGGTACCGGACTGCGCCGCGATAGTTGAACTTGTTGAACGACTTGGCGGTCTTCGGAACGACCAGATTTCCATTAACGACCTGTTCGAAGGTCCGCCGCTCGGTGGTGTACCGCGCGCCAACAGTGATGAACAGGTCGTCGACGATCTCGTAGGTTCCTTCGGCAAAGCCCGCGAACGAGCGACCCGATAGTGCGGGATCAAGGTTGAGGGTGGTCGGAGGGATTCCAGGCCCCGGCGACGTGACGATATCCAACCCAGAATGGCCGCCGAACTGGTAGAAATAGCCGCCCAGGAGCCACTGGAATCGGCCGGGGTCGGCAGACGTGAACTTGATTTCCTGGCTCCCCGATTCCGTCGCAAATGTTGCAGGGAAATTACCGAGGAAGATGTTCGAGGCGTCCGAATCGGTTTCCTGATACCAGCGCAGATTCATGAAGCCGCTCGTCGCCTCAAGGTTGAAGCCGTCGAACTCGAGTTTTACATGCAGCGCCGCACTCCAGCGCCGTAAGTCCAGCGTCGGAATGCTGGTCAGTGACGCCTGCCAAGCGTCGGTCGGAAGTATAACGCCCGGGAAGCGACGGCCCGCCGTATTCCCATTGACCGGCTGGGGCGAATTGGTCGTGCTGTTCTGGTCGAAGAATTCGCCGGTCAGGATGACCTTGGCATTGTCGGAAGGCTGCCACAGCAGCTTGCTGCGAAAGTTGATCACTTGCTGGTCGCCGAGCGTGCCGCCGCGCACCAGATCGTCGATATAGCCGTCGTTCTTGCGATAGAGGGCGGCAAAATCGGCAGCCAATTTATCGCTAAGGCCGCCGGTGATATAGAAGCGGGCATCATAATCGCCCGCGTCCCTCCGCATGCGGCCGTAACGCAGCGACGCCTTGCCGCGCAGGTCAAAACTGGGGTCGGGGGTAATCACGTTGATCAGGCCGCCGGTGGCGTTGCGGCCAAATGTCGTGCCTTGCGGTCCGCGCAGCACTTCCACGCGCTCGACCTCGACAAGATCGATCCAGTTGGCGGCCGACTCTGGCTGGTAGACACCATCGACATAGGTGGCGATGTTTGGCTCGTCGCCGATCGAGATGCCGGTCGAACCGACACCGCGAATGACGGGCTGGAACACGCCCATGTTGCGGCTTCCGATGAACCCGGGAACCACCTGGGTCAACGAGCGCACCGTCGAAACATCTGCCGCCGAGAGCGAATCGCCGGTGATCGCGGTCACGGCGACAGCAACGTCCTGCAGACGCTCCTCGCGGCGCGTGGCCGTCACGATGATGTCGGAGATACCCGAACTCGACTGCGCCTCGGGCTCGGGTTCGGCAGCCGGGGCCGTATCCTGGGCTTGGCCGGCCGCGCTCCAGGCCAGTGCGAAAAGTGCGATGCCGCTCGCGAGGGCGCGCCCGCTATTATATCTGTTGGTCCTCATGTCCATTCTCCCTCTCCCTGATTCTTTTTTTCAATTCGTCCGCACATGCTCTTCAAGAAAATCCAGCCGGTCGTTTCCCCAGAATATCTGGTCGTCGACAAACATAAGCGGCGCGCCGAATACGCCACGGGCGTAAGCTTTCGACCGCGCTTCGCGATAGTCGCGCTTGCCCTCTTCCGAGTCAGCAAAGGCGAGGGCGGCATCGGCTTCGAGACCCGCCGATGCCGCCGAGGCGCGCAATTCGTCCCGGTCTCGCGGATCGATTCCGAGGCCCCAGATGCGCCGATAGGCATCCCGCACGAAGCCTTCGGCGGCACCATGACGGGCCGCGAAGATTGCGGCTGTGTTCCAGGCTCCGCACTCGAAGCTCGATGGAAAGGTAAGCGGCACGTCGTACCGCCGAGCCCAACGCTGCAGATCCGCGGTCAGAACCTTTATCTTCGCCGGCACCTCGCGGTTGGACGGGCCGTAATTGCCCACCGCAATCTTTGCTTCGGGGATGTCGATGGGATGATAGGCCAGCGCCCGGCCGTGCCGGCGCGCAATCTCCGGCAGCCGCAACTGTGCGAGATAGCTGAACGGGCTGATGAAATCGAAGTAGAAATCAATGGTGGCGGTCATGAGACCCTCTCTTCGATGCCCACCATCTCGCGGTAATTTTGCCAGAAGCCGATTATGGCTCCTTCCGTGACAAGATGATCCGCATCATCGGCGCCGCCGCCGCCCATCGCGATATAGGATCTTGCCTTTCTGTCCGAGCCGACCGCCTGCTGCACGATCTCGACCGCCTCGCCATCCTCCATCGAGATCATGCCCGCCGGTCCGATGAGATTCGATTGCTTGAGGCGGATCGCGTCCATCTCCGCATCATCGTCCGCATAGCCAAATTGGGTCCACACGAGTTCGAACGAATCCGGTCCGTGGGTGACGATCTGGCGAACCGCGAGCGTGTTCGAGATCTGCTGCAAAATCAGGTTGGGATAAAGGGCCAGGATGACGAGGGTGATGCCGTCCGGAAACTCACTCCGGCCCGCGAGCAGCGAAGGATCCTGGAGCGAGAAGCTCGTGTCGAAGCTGCGCGAGTCCTGATAGACTTCGCTATCGCGCGCCGCGTCGTTGCTGCCTGCCTTCGAATAAAGGAACGAATGCCGCTTGCTCTCGTCCATCAGGCATTCGCCGGTTTGCGTCGAACGATAAAGGCCGAAAGTATTGTGAAACAGATGGAGGAGGCTTGCGTGATAGGGGTCGCGCGTATTTTCGGCGTATAGCTTCCAGTTGCCGTGGATGAACTGGCGTTGATTGCCCAATATCTTGATCGGGCGGCACATGATCCGCTCGACATGCTTGGTGATGAGCGGACCGAGATAGTCCGTCAGCGGCTCCACCTCTTGCGAGAATGTCGCGAAAACCAGCCCATTCAACGCTTCGACGCGCAGCTTGACCAAGCCATGTTGCTTGAGATCGAAATCCGCCGGCATCCCCCCCTTGCCCTTGATCCCGCGGCGGAACGGGACGCCCATGAGATCTCCGTTCAATTCATAAGCCCATTGATGATAAACGCATTCGAGATGCGGCACATTGCCTTGGCGTGCGCGGCATACCGTCGCGCCGCGATGCGCGCAGCGGTTCACAACGACATGGAGGCTCTGGTCCTTGTCCCGCGTCACAACGACCGGCGTGTCGCCGATGAAGGTCGATTTGAAATCACCGGGGTTCGGGACTTCGGCCTCGAGCGCAACGAAGTTCCAGGTGGGGCCGCGGAAGAGATGCTCCTGTTCGGCCTTGTAAAAGGCATCATCCGTGAACACGGAATATGGTATCCGGCAGCCAATGGGCTCCTCGGTGTCGGTCGACACTTTACCTACGGCCGTATCTTGAACATTGAGCATATCGCAACCTCGAAATGGGCTAAATGGGGCGGACCATCAAAGTGTCGATCAGGTCCGTGTCGAAAATCGCCTTCTTTGACCGAAAAAGAAATTTCCCGGACGAAAACACTATTTCATCGACATATTTACCAGCATTATACACAAATGATCGGCCGGTGTTTCTTGTCTGGAGCACCAGATAGTTTGTATGTGCCACAACCGCATCTGAACGAACCTCGTGAATGCGGCTGGTGCTGATGATGTGTCGATAGTGATGGACCGGAAAAATGTTGGCGCGCCGGAGCGAGACGATGCGGTCTACAAGCATGCCCCTGCTGTCACAGAAGATCGTCGCAACCGGCAATCCGCGGTCGGCATTCTCTCGCGGCAATACGGAATAGTGGCAGTCCTCGACGAACAGATCGGGCCACGCTTCGAGCTGATCGTCGTCAATCAGCTCGGCGTGCAGGGCAATAAGGTCCGTCACTTCCCGGAGGAGCTCGGTGCGAGGCAGAGTGGAAAGGTCCATAGCCTCAGCTCTCCGGCGCACCGGGAGCGTCGATCGTCACCCAGCCGTCCTCGATCGTCACTTCATAGGTCTTCAGCGGGATCTGGCAGGGATAAGTTGTCGCGGCTCCGCTCGGAATGTCGAAGGCGCCGCCATGATAGGGGCATTCGATCGTCGCACCGTCCTGATAGCCATCGGTAAGCTGCGCGTTGCCGTGCGTACATGTGTTGGCCGTGACATAAATCTGGCCATCGACATTATAGACCGCGAGCGCCGGGAAGGCGCCTGCCGGTATCGCAACCGGCTCGCCGTCCTGGGGGGCATCAATTGGGCACAGGCGAAGTCTCTCCATTGCAATCACATCCATCTCTTGAAATATCCTAGGGTGGTCAGCCGAGGGGGATGTCCATTCCGTAGCCCTCGGCTTCATTTCCATGGCCGAAGAGGTCGCGCAGATAATGTTCCTGCTGCGGGCCCGCCTTTTTCGCTCCCCAGCCAAATTCCCACAGCCACCCTGACGGATTTGCGCAGTAGAATGTCAGCGCTTCGTCGTTCGCGTGCTTTCCGAGCTGGAGTGCGACATCGATCTTTCGTTCGCGCACCGAGTCGTGGGCAAGGCCAAGATCGTCGAGCTCGCTGTACTCGAGCATCAAATGGTTGATCCGCTTGTCCATCGGACCGAGGCCGAAAGCCACGGAATGTTGCCGGTCGTTGCAATGCATGAAATAGGGGGCGGCGACCTCACCGTTCGGCAAAGCGAGGTGGTACTCGACCGAGCCCCGCAGCCCGAGCAGCTGATAGAAGCGAACCGCCGCGGCGACATCATCCTGACGCAGGATGCAATGGCCGATCCCTTCGGCGCCGGTAACGAAACGACCGAACATCGGGCGACCGGGATGAAAAGGGCGGTAATTGTCGACTTGGGGGCCGAAGAAGATTTCGGTGGGATTACCGCCCGGATCCTTGAGCTTGGCCAAGCCGAGGACCCGGCGCTCGCGCGCCGCTTCGTCGCTCGCTATTTCGACTTCGATATTCTGGACTGTCAGCTTCTCGACAATTTCGTCGAACTCTACCGGACCCGCAACGCGCCAGCCAAGATAGGCAAGATCGTCACCGCCATCAGCATGCAGCGTGATGCGGTGATGCCATTTGTCCATTCGCAGATACGCGCGGTCGCCTTCGCCTTCATCGACATATTCCATGCCGCCGACGCCGCACGCGAAGCTCTTCCATGCATCCAGATCAGATACCGACAAGCCTAGATAACCCAGCTCGGTCACGCCCACCATATTTCGCACTCCCAAATCTCAAGCCATTTTTGGCTTTTATACGCCTGAACCAGCCTGGTTGACGTGTTGCACACGATGCAACGCGATTCGAATAGGGCAATTTAGATCATTGTGCAACCCATTGCACAATGAGCCACGCATGCTATGTTGGGTCAATCGGGATCGGAAGAGTCCAAAGAGTTGAGCCGAGAATCGTTGATCCAATAGTTGATCTTCGAATCTCGGTGTCCGGAAATGGAGGAGAGGATGTTGCAACCTGACGGAAACGGCGCAGCCGTGGCAGAGCTTGAATCACTGCGTTCGCGTATCGATGCATGGCTCGTAAAAGACGAGGGAAGCGGCCGCTTTCAGATCGACCGGGAGGCCTTTACCGACGCGGACGTGTTCGCTCTCGAGCTGAAATATATCTTCGAGCGCAACTGGGTCTTCATTGCGCACGAGAGCCAGGTCGCAAAGCCGAACGACTTTCTCACGACTTTTATCGGCCGCCAGCCCGTCATCCTGACCCGCGACCGGGCCGGGGAATTGCATTGTCTGATCAATGCCTGCGCACACCGCGGGGCGCGCGTTTGCCGCGAGAAGAGCGGAAACCGCCGCAACTTCACCTGCCCCTTCCACGGTTGGACCTATAACCCCGCGGGCCAGCTCCTCGACGTGACTGATGAGGCTGGGGGTGGCTACGCGCCGGGCTTCAAGCGGGAAGACTATGGTCTAGAACATGTTGCGCGGCTCGAGATATACCGGGGCTTCATTTTCGCCAGTCTCAACCCCGAGGTCATTCCTCTTCAGGACTATCTCGCGGGCGCGAAGACATTCATCGATCTCATGGTTGATCAGTCGGTCGAAGAGAAGCTCGAAGTGCTTCCAGGCGCTACGCGCTACCGCTATCGAGGGAACTGGAAGCTGCAGGTCGAAAATGGCCTCGACGGCTATCATATCGGCACGGTGCACGCGAATTACTTCATGACGGTCGCACGCCGGGTCGACGGGACATCGAAGAACGATACCAGGGCATTCGATTTCGGTCGCTGGGCTCAGCTCGAGGGCGGCTCTTTCTCCTTCGACAATGGCCATTGCGTGCTCTGGAATGACTATGCAAACTATCAGGACCGGCCGAATTACGAAATCCTGGACTGGTTGAAGCGCGAGCGCGGCGAAGAGCGCGCTACCTGGATGAACGGCCGGATACGCAATCTGGAGCTGTTCCCTAACGTCTTCCTCATGGACCAGACGAGCACCCAGATCCGTATCATCCGGCCCATCTCGGTGGATGAGACCGAGGTGACAACCTACTGCATAGCTCCGGTGGGTGAGAGTGACGACGCCCGCGCCCTGCGCATCCGCCAGTATGAAGATTTCTTCAATGCAAGCGGCATGGCTACGCCGGACGACCTGACCGAGTTCAACAATTGCCAGGTCGGTTTCGGTGGCGGGGCTGGCCGGATGAACGACATGTCGCGGGGATCGACACGGTGGGTGCAAGGCGTCAGCACCCACGGCGAAGCCCTGGGCGTCGATGCCATCCTTAGCGGCACGGCGGTGGCCGACGAGGGGCTTTACGTCGCGATCCACGACGAATGGATATTGCGCATGCGCGGAGCCATTGCGAGCGAAGAGGCCGAGCGCGCGTTACCCGCGAAGCCGGAGATGGCGAAATGAGCAGCGAAGTTGCGCAATGGACCGCGATCCAGCGATTTCTCGGGCGCGAAGCGGCCGCTCTCGATGCCAAGGATTGGGATAGCTGGATCGATCTATATCATCCCGATGCCGAATACTGGGTCCCCGCGTGGGATGACAGCGGCCGGTTGACCCAGGACCCAAGGCGCGAGATTTCGCTGATCTATTATCCGACCCGGGCAGGGCTTGAGGACCGCGTCTATCGCATTCGGACGGGCCGGTCGTCGGCCAGTTCGCCGGCCCCGCGCACTTCCCATATCTTTAGCCTGCTCGCGGTAGACCATGAGGACGACGTCATTCGGGCGCGGACGAATTGGTCGGTGACCTCGGTCTTGGAGGATCGGCCGACCGTCTACAGTGGGTCGGCCATTTACGATCTCGAACCGATGGGCGACGCCTTTGTGATAAAACGCAAATATACCGTCGTCATCAACGACCTCGCGCAGACGATGCTCGATGTCTACAGCATTTGAAGTCGGCGTAGCGTCGCAGCAGGCCGGATCCCGGCCCTGCATCGGTACCATGGTCGGCGAGCCGGCAGGCATCGGACCCGAGGTTACCGTTCGCGCCTGGGCGTCAGGCCGCGTGCATGAGGTGTCGGTTCCCCTATTAGTGGGATCGGCGGCCTCGGTCGAACGAGCGCTTGACCTGACTAAAGTGTCGGCCCGCCTGCGTGTTATGCGTTCGCTCGAGCCGCTCAGCGACGACCCGGCAGTCATCGATATCCTGGATACAGGGGCGCTGGACGACCGCGCGCTTCCCTTCGCGAAAGATACGCTCGAATCGGGCATTGCGACCGCCAAGTGGCTAGCCGAACTCGATGCGCTCGCGCGCGACGGGGTCTTCGCCGGCACAGTGATGGGTCCGATCAGCACCGGATCGCTTAAACTGGCGGGAAAGCTGGATATGGTGATCAGCCCGACGCCGGGCGAGAGTTATCTGCTCCTCCTCACCGGACCGCTCCGTGTCGCCCACCTCACCGATCATATGTCGATTCGGGCGGTCTGCGACCTCATCACGCCCGAGTTGATCGATACCGCCCTGCAGCAAATCGACGCGGCGCTTCGAAGCTGGGGCGTCGCCAACCCCAGGATCGTGGTCGCGGGTCTCAATCCTCATGCCATCGGCGATGAGGAGGATCGTGCCATCGGTCCTGGAGTCGCGCGCGCGCGCGCGCGCGGCATCAATGTCGATGGACCATCCGCGCCCGATACCGTCTTTCGCCAATGTATCGAAGGCCGATACGATCTCGTGCTAGCGATGTTTCACGACCAAGGCCACATAGCCGTCAAGACATGGGGATTCTCGGGAAACTGCGTGATCATGATGGGGCCGCCCTATCTCCATATGTCGGTCGCACACGGCACGGCATACGATATTGTGGGAACGGGCAAAGCCGATCCATCGATGATGCTGAGTGCCATGCGGACTTGTGGGGTGCTGACCGCCGGAAAGGGATTTTCCGAGGTGGATCGCTGACGCGCCGGCCCAACTCCGGCGTGAAGCACGGCCAGGCGCGTGCTGTGCTCCAAGTCGTCCATAAGGATATGAGATGCTCCTTTACTATGCGCCTGGCCTTTGCTCGCTGGCACCGCACATCGCGCTGCGCCGGGTAGGGGCAGCGTTCGATATTGAAAAAGTCGACATGCCCACGCGCAGAACCGAGCATGGGATCGACTTCCGGTCGATAAAGCCTTCGGGAAAAATCCCTGCTCTCCTTCTGGATTCGGGCGAGCTTCTCACAGAGACGATAGCGATCCTTCTCTATGTTGCCGACCTGGCACCGCGCGCGGGGCTCGCCCCGCCGGCCGGAACAATCGCTCGCTACACGCTGACGGACAGCCTGAGCTTCATCGCCTCCGAGCTGCACAAAAGCTTCGTGCCGCTTTTCTCCAAAACCGCAGGGCCGGAGATCCGCGCTGAGGCAAAGCGGGACGCCATGCACCATCTCCAAGCGCTCGACGTAGAATTGACCGACAAGGTTTATTGCTTCGGGGACGGCTTCACCGTGGCGGACGCCTATCTCTATTGCATCCTCGGGTGGCCCTCTCGAGTGGCGCTCGATCTCGCGGGCTTCCCCGCTTTGACGCGCTACCGCGCTCGCATGGAAGAGGAGCCCGGTGTCCTCGAAGCCGTGCGAGCCGAGAGCCCGAAGTGACCGCATCCGAGGCGCCGGTTTCATTTACCGGTTGCAAACGCGTTTCCCATGGTGCAAAACATTGTCCCAAGAGGGCTGCGACATGACGGCCCGTGGAACGGAGATTGAGTGATGCTTGAAGCCGTTTGGGGGCAGGTCGCCCGACATGATGATTACGTGGTTGCTGGCCAATGAGTTCGGCGCCCGACATGGTCCGGCCCGAAATCGGCAAGACATTCGTCGCTGACGGGATCAAAACCAACTATCATGACACCGGCGAGGGCAGGCCGGTCCTCCTCGTCCACGGTTCGGGCCCCGGGGTCACGGCATGGGCGAACTGGCGGCTTAATATGCCCGAGATTGCTAAGGAATTCCGGGTCATTGCTCCCGACATGATTGGGTTCGGCTACAGCGACTCGGTGGGTCGGATCACCGATAAGGCCATCTGGACCGATCAATTGGTCCGACTTCTCGACGAACTGGGAATCGACCAGGTCTCGATGGTCGGAAATTCCTTCGGCGGCGGCGTGACGCTCGCGTTCATGATCGCTCATCCCGACAGGGTCGATCGTGCCGTTTTGATGGGAGCGGCGGGACTCGAATTCCCGCTCACGCCGGCGCTCGATTTCGTCTGGGGTTATGAGCCGTCCCGCGAAATGATGCATGAGTCGCTGAAGATGCTCGCATGGGACCAGAGCCGGCTGACCGACGATCTGATCGACTCCCGTTATCAGGCGAGCATCCGCCCAGGAGCGCATGAGCCCTATCATGCGACGTTCGGCGGTTCCGACCGGCAGGCCAATATTGCTATGCTGTCGAGCCGCGAGGAAGATATCGCCGCGCTTCCCCATGAAGTGCTCGTCCTGCACGGGAAGGCCGACCAGGTCATTCCGCAAGAGGTGTCGCTGCGCCTCGGAAACCTGATCACGCACTCAGACGTCCGCTTCTTTGGAGAGTGTGGTCACTGGGTGCAGATCGAGCGGATGGCCAGTTTCAATCGCGCCGTGATCGAATTTTTCAGTCACGGCCTGAAATTTTGAATTTCCCGGGAGAGCGGTGATGGCAATTACAGGCGTGATGCGACCAGGCTTTGTCCAGATGCGCGTCCTCGATCTCGAGGAGGCCATCCCCCATTATCGCGACCGGATCGGGCTGGAACTCGTCGGTCGTTCGGGTAACCGGGCATTTTTCCGCGGGTTCGACGAATTCGATCGACACAGCGTCATCCTGCGTGAGGCGGATATGCCCGGTCTTGATCGGATCGGCTTCAAGGTTTGCCGCGACAGCGACCTCGAAATATTCGCAGACCGTTTGCAAGCCACCGGCGTCGACGTCGAATGGATCGCCGCGGGCGAGGAAGAGGGCGTCGGACGCAAGCTGCGCTTCGCGGTTCCGACCGGGCATATCTTCGACCTTTACGCCGACATGGAATTATCGGCAGACGGTCCTCCCACAAAGAACCCGGACGTCTGGCACAGTGAGCCGCGCGGCATGCGCGCTATGCGATATGATCACTCGGCGCTCAACGGCATCGATGTCGCGGGATCGGCGCGAATCTTTGTCGAAGCGCTCGATTTTTCCGTTACCGAGGAACTCGTCGACGAAGCGAGCGGCACTCGGCTCGGCATCTTCCTGAGCTGTAGCAATAAGGCGCACGATATCGCGTTCCTTGCAGGCCCCGAGGATGCGAAAATCCACCATACATCGTTCCGCCTGGAATCCTGGAACGACGTCGGAAATGCTGCCGATATCATCAGTCGCTATGATATCTCACTCGATATCGGCCCGACGCGCCACGGTATCACGCGTGGTCAGACCATATATTTCTTCGACCCTTCGGGAAATCGGAACGAGACCTTTGCCGGCGGTTATGATTATTACCCCGATAATCCTCGCCGGTCGTGGGGCGTCGAACAGGCGGGCAAGGCGATTTTCTATTATGAAAAGGCGCTCAACGACCGCTTCATGACCGTCAATACCTGACTTTCTGCGATGGTCGAAAACTACCACACGATTGCACACGGGTCCGCCTTGGAGGCGGTCGCCGCTGCCGTAGGGCATGGCACCGCCGGCGGAACGCCCGTGGTCGCTGCGGTCGTGGGCGCGTCGGGGGAACTGGTCGCGTTCCTGAAAGGCGGCGCGGCTCCCTTTCACTCCGAAAAGATCGCTCAGGACAAAGCTTTCACTGCCGCAAGTTTCAAAGTGCCGACGGCAGCGGTCTACAAACTGGTCTCGGGCTCCGAGGCCTTGTGCAACGGCATCGCGCATCAGCCGCGGGTCGTGATGTTCGGCGGCGGTGTCCCGATCATAGTCGATGGGGATTGCATCGGCGGAATTGGAGTCTCGGGCGGCTCCGAGGAATTCGACATCGCCTGCGCCCGGGCAGCGGCCGCCTCGATCGGCGCGAAGGAGTTCTGAATGGTACAGGTTCAACAGGTTGCGGTCGAAATGGAAGAGAGAAACCGACCTGTCGCTGCGGATATCTTGAACTTTATCGACGGAAAGTTCGTAAAGGGCGGCTCGGGGACGACGTTCCCCAATATCGACCCCGCCACCGGTCGGGAGACGGGGCGCGTTCATGAGGCGACCCGTGAGGATGTGGATCGCGCTGTAGCGGCGGCCAAGCGTGCGCTCACAGGACCTTGGGGCAAAATGACGACAGCCGAGCGCATTCGGCTCATCGCCGCTGTTGCGGATGAGATCGAACGGCGCTCGGAAGACTTTCTCGATGCAGAAGTGGCCGATACGGGCAAGCCGAGAGCGGTCGCGGCACACATCGATGTTCCGCGCGGCGCGTCGAACTTCCGTATGTTCGCCGACATCGTGACAACCCTCCCGACAGAATCGTTCGGTACCCCGACGCCTGACGGAAGCGGTGCGATCAACTACGCTGTACGCAAACCGAAGGGTGTCATCGCGGTCGTCTGCCCGTGGAATTTCCCGCTCTTGCTGATGACCTGGAAAGTCGGCCCGGCGCTGGCCTGCGGGAACACCGTGATCGTCAAGCCGTCCGAAGAGACGCCGCGGACGGCAGCCCTTCTCGGCGAAGTGATGGACGCGGTCGGAATGCCCGCGGGGGTCTACAATGTCGTCCACGGCTTCGGCCCCGGCGCAGCAGGCGAGTTCCTCACCGCCCATCCGGACGTCGATGCCATCACCTTCACAGGCGAAACCGGCACCGGGCAGGCCATAATGAAGCAGGCTGCCGTCGGCGTTCGCGACATCAGCTTCGAACTCGGCGGCAAAAATCCAGCGATCGTCTTCGCCGATGCCGATCTTGAGAAAGCAGCCGAAGGCATTTCGCGCGCCGCCTTTCTGAATAGCGGGCAAGTGTGCCTGGGGACCGAGCGTGTCTATGTCGAGCAATCCGTCTTCGAACCTTTCGTAGCCAAGCTTGCCGCTGCCGCTCGCGCGTTGAAACCCGGGAACAAGGGTGATCCGCATTACCTCGGGCCGATGATCAGCGAAGACCATCGGCAGAAAGTACTCGGATATTATGAGCGGGCGATCGCCGAAGGGGCAATCGCCGTTACGGGCGGCGGGGTACCCGACGTCGATGCCGCGGCGGCGGGCGGGTTCTGGGTCGAACCCACAATCTGGACCGGCCTCGCTCATGATTCGACCGTCATGCGGGAGGAGATTTTCGGTCCTTGCTGCGGGATCATTCCCTTCGACACCGAAGACGACGCGATAAGCTGGGCGAACGACACGGATTATGGCCTGTCCGCTACCGTCTGGACAGAAAATCTCTCTCGAGCTCATCGCGTCGCGGCGGCAATGTCCGTCGGCGTGTGCTGGGTGAACTGCTGGTTCCTGCGCGACCTGCGCACGGCATTCGGCGGTTCGGGGCAATCGGGAATAGGCCGCGAGGGTGGAGCGCACAGCCTCGAATTCTACACCGAGCTTGAAAACATCTGCGTGAAGTTATGACCATGTCCGAACAAAATACCCTTGACCCTGGCATCATCGAACAAGCGGCGATCGCCCTGCGAACGGCGGCCGAAACGCGCGCGCCGATCCCCCCGCTTCGCGATAGCCTCAGCGGCGGCGGTGTCGCAGGGGCCTATGCGGTGCAGGAACTGAACACCCGCCACGCACTCGCCTCGGGGCGCCGTCTCGTCGGACGCAAGATCGGGCTCACCTCGCGGGCGGTCCAGAAACAGCTCGGCGTGGACCAGCCCGACTATGGCATGCTCTTCGCTGATATGGATGTGCCCGAGGGCGAACCGATCGGGCTCGGGCGGGTCATACAGCCAAAGGTCGAAGCGGAAATCGCAATCGTGGTCGGGCGCGACCTGCTTCAGCCCGACCTCACGATCGCCGAACTGATCCGGGCGGTCGAATATGTCGTCCCCGCGATCGAGGTCGTGGACAGCCGCATCGCCAATTGGGACATCCGAATATTGGACACCATCGCCGATAATGCTTCAAGCGGTCTGTTCGTGCTTGGCGCCGTTCCGCGCAAGCTGGACGGGCTCGACCTGCGCGCGTGCGGGATGGTGATGGAATGCCGCGGCGAGCCTGTATCTGTCGGCGCGGGCGTTGCCTGTCTCGGCAGCCCGATCAGTGCCTCCTTGTGGCTGGCGCGCGTCATGGCGCGCGAAGGCCGTCCGCTTCTTGCCGGAGATGTTCTTTTGTCGGGCGCGCTCGGACCCATGGCAACCGTCGCGGCCGGCGACGTCGTCGAGGCCAGAATCAATGGAGTCGGGACCGTCAAAGCGGCGTTTGCAAGCTGAGGCGGTCAACCGGAAAGGTATAAAGCGATGGCAAAGACGAAATGCGCGATCATCGGATCGGGCAACATCGGCACCGATCTCATGATCAAGATACTGCAGGGCTCGAGCGAACTCGAGCTTGCCGCTGTGGTAGGGATTGATCCCGCCTCGGAAGGGCTTGCGATGGCGCGCGCGCGCGGTGTAACCACGACCCACGAAGGTATCGACGGACTGCGCGCGCTTGCGGATTACCCTGACATCGAGCTCGTTTTCGACGCGACCTCCGCCTATGCGCATGTCGAACATGCCAAGGCCCTTGCAGCAGATGGAAAGCTTGTCGTCGATCTGACGCCCGCCGCGCTCGGCCCTTTCGTGGTACCGCCGGTCAACGCAGCGGTCTCCTCGGGCGCGCGCAATATCAATATGGTCACGTGCGGCGGACAGGCTACGATCCCGATCGTCGCTGCGGTGTCGAGCGTCACGCCGGTCCATTATGCGGAAATCGTCGCGTCGGTTTCGTCCCGGTCGGCCGGACCCGGTACAAGGGCCAATATCGACGAGTTCACGCGCACCACGGCCAAGGGCATCGAGGTTGTCGGGGGAGCGGCCAAAGGCCGCGCGATCATCATTCTCAATCCGGCCGACCCGCCGATGATCATGCGCGACACCATCTTCACCCTGACCGACTTGGTTGACGAGAGCTTGGTCTGCGATGCCGTCAAGGCGATGGTCGCCGAGGTCCAGCGTTATGTGCCAGGGTATCGATTGAAGCAGGCCATTCAGTTCGAACGGTTCGGATCGAACCGGCCGCTAAAGATCCCGGGCTATGGCGAATTCGAAGGAATGAAGACCAGCGTCTTCCTCGAGGTCGAAGGCGCCGGCGACTATTTGCCAAAATATGCCGGCAACCTCGATATCATGACCGCTGCGGCAAAGGCTGCTGCCGAAGTCCTCGTGCGTCAGACGGGGAGGATCGCAGCATGACCTTCGATCCATCCAGCCAGTCGCTATACATCCAGGATGTAACGCTCCGCGACGGGATGCATGCCATCCTTCACATGTATGGCACCGACAGCGTACGAGCCATTGCCAAGGCGCTCGACGCAGCCGGGGTCGATGCCATCGAAGTCTCGCATGGCGACGGCCTCAACGGGACATCCTTTAATTACGGGTTTGGGGCCCACACCGATTGGGAGTGGATCGAGGCAGCGGCTGATGTCATCGAACATGCGGTGCTGACGACGCTTCTGGTTCCGGGAATCGGAACGGTCGAGGAACTGAGGCGCGCGCACAGTCTCGGCGTCCGCTCGGTGCGCGTCGCTACCCATTGCACCGAAGCCGACGTCGCAAAGCAGCATATCGGGATTGCGCGGGACCTCGGCATGGACGTCTCTGGCTTCCTAATGATGAGCCATATGATCGATCCCGAAGCGCTCGCGCAGCAAGCCTTGCTCATGGAGGGATATGGCGCCCATTGCGTCTATGTCACCGACAGCGGCGGAGCCCTCGACATGGACGGCGTCCGGACCCGCTTCGAAGCTTACGACCGGGTCCTCAAGCCCGAAACGCAGCGCGGGATGCATGCGCATCACAATCTCTCGCTCGGCGTCGCAAACTCGATCGTCGCGGCGCAGGCCGGCGCGGTGCGCATCGACGCCAGTCTCGCCGGCATGGGTGCCGGGGCGGGCAATGCCCCGCTTGAGGTTTTCATCGCCGCCGCCGATCGCAAGGGCTGGAAGCACGGGTGCGACGTGATGGGCTTGATGGACGCCGCGGAAGATATTGTGCGGCCACTGCAGGACCGCCCGGTGCGCGTCGATCGCGAGACTCTCAGCCTGGGCTATGCAGGCGTTTATTCCAGTTTCCTGCGCCATGCCGAAAAGGCGGCCGAACAATATGGTCTCGATACCCGCCAGATCCTGGTCGAGCTCGGCAGGCGCCGCATGGTCGGTGGCCAAGAAGATATGATTGTCGATGTCGCCCTCGATCTCGTTCGGGACCAGGAACAGGCGGTGTCGCAATGAGCGATTTGGCAAGTCTGGCCGAAATCCTTGACCGGGCCGCGCGTGAACGCGTGGCGACGCCGCAATTGACGCATGCCCGGCCCGAGCTGACCGTAGAGGACGCTTATGAAATCCAGCGACTGTCCATCGATCGTCGCCTCCAGCGCGGCGAACGGCGCGTCGGCATCAAAATGGGTCTCACGAGCCGCGCCAAGATGCAGCAAGTGGGCGTCGACCAGATGGCTTGGGGCCGACTCACCGACAAGATGCTGATCGAGGAAGGGGGCTGCCTTGCGCTCGCCAACTTCGTCCACCCACGCATCGAGCCGGAAATCGCCTTCCTGATGTCGGCGCCCCTCGCCGGTCGGGTTACAATGGCCCAGGCGCTCGCCGCGGTCGCCGCGGTGGCGCCTGCGATGGAGGTGATCGACAGCCGATACGAGAATTTCAAGTTCGCGCTTGCCGATGTCATCGCTGACAACAGTTCTTCCTCGGGCTTTGTCGTCGGAAGCTGGAACGACCCGCACCAGGATATCTCGAATCTCGGGGTCATTCTCGAAATCGACGGCGAAGTCGTCGAAGTGGGTTCCAGCGCCGCCATATTGGGGCATCCGCTACGATCGCTCGTTGCGGCCGCGCGCATGGTGTCGGAGGGCGGCGAGCGCATCGAGGCCGGGGATATCGTCCTGGCGGGCGGGATCACAGCTGCTCCGACCCTTGCCAAGGGTCAGTCGATCCGCACGACTGTCCAGAATCTCGGATCAGTTTCGATCGGGGTCGACGCCTGATGCCGATTATCGAGGTCACCTTGCTCGAGGGACGAACGCCCGAGGCGAAGGAAGCTCTCGTCGCGGCGCTGACCGACGCCGCCGTATCCGCCGTCGGGGCGCCGATCGAGTCGGTTCGCGTCATCCTGCGTGAGGTTCCCGCAGCACATTTCGCAGTGGGCGGCCAGTCGTTCGCCGCCCGGCGCGCGCGCGAATCCGGGGGATAGTCGCTATGCGCCCGCATCTCGTGGAAATCGTGGGAGGCAGCGCCTTTCCATGCCCGGACGGGGAGCGCGTGCTCGTTGCCATGGAGCGCAGCGGAGCGAGCGACATCGGCGTCGGATGCCGGGGCGGCGGCTGCGGAATCTGCCGGGTACGGGTTATCGAAGGCGCGCATCGGCTCGGCAAGATGAGCAAGGCGCATGTATCGGACGCGGAGCTCCAGGCGGGATATGCCCTTGCTTGCCGGCTCTATCCTCTCGGTCGTCTGACGATCGAAGTTGTGGAATAAGGTGGAGAAGCGACATGTCGACAAATCTGAGGGCGATTGAAAGTAACTATGGCATTCGCGACGAATATGGCCATCTGATTGGCGGAGAATGGGTCGGGGGCGCCAGCGGCAAGACAATCGCGCTGCTCAACCCTGCTACGGGTGAGACGCTCGCCCGAATTCAAGCTGGGAACGCCGCCGATGTCGGTCGGGCCGTGGCGGCGGCAAAAGCGGCCTTTCCCGCATGGTCCCAGAGCAGCGCGGCGGAGCGGCAGGACCTTCTTTACGAAATTGCGCGCCGCCTCAAGGCACGCCTTGAAGAATATGCCGTCCTCGAAACGCTGAACAACGGTAAGCCCATCCGCGAGTCGCTGTATTTCGACCTGCCCAACGCGATCGGCCAGTTCGAGCTCTTCGCGGGTGCCGCCTATGGCCTGCATGGCCAGACGCTGGACTTTCCCGATGCGATCGGCATCGTGCACCGCGAGCCGCTGGGCGTCTGCGCCCAGATCATACCGTGGAATGTTCCCCTGCTCATGATGGCGTGCAAAATCGCGCCGGCTCTGGCGGCGGGTAATACGGTGGTATTGAAGCCGGCCGAAACGGTATGCCTCTCGGTGCTCGAATTCTTCGTGGAGATGTCCGATATTCTGCCGCCGGGGGTGGTGAATGTCGTCACTGGTTATGGGGCCGACGTCGGCGAGGCGCTCGTAACCCATCCCGACGTGCGCAAAGTCGCTTTCACGGGATCTGTCGCGACCGCGCGCCGCGTGATCCAATATGCCTCGGCGAATATCGTTCCGCAGACGCTCGAACTCGGCGGAAAATCGGCGCACATCATTTGTGCCGATGCCGATATCGACGCGGCTGTCGAGAGCGCAACGATGTCGACCGTCCTTAACAAGGGCGAGGTGTGCCTCGCCGGGTCGCGCCTCTTCCTTCACGAGGCAATCGAGGAAGAGTTTCTCGAGAAATTCCGTGATGCGCTCGGCAACATCAGGCAGGGCGATCCGCTGGACCCTGCCACGCAGCTCGGAGCGCAGGCTTCGACCATGCAAATGGAGAAGATCGAATCCTATCTCGCGCTCGCAATCGAGGAAGGGGCGACGGTCTTTGCCGGCGGCGCGCGTTCCGCGGATGCCGGGCTCGCGAAAGGGCATTTCGTCCAGCCGACAATCTTCACCAAGGTCGCAAACGACATGCGAATTGCGCAAGAAGAGATCTTCGGTCCCGTTACGACAGTGCAAAGCTGGCGCGACGAGGACGAAATGATGGCGCGTGCCAATGACACGAGCTTCGGCCTCGCCGGCGGCGTGTGGACCCGCGACCTCGCGCGCGCGCATCGCATTGCAAGGAAGCTCGAAACGGGGACGGTATGGATCAACCGATATTATAACCTCAAACCGAACATGCCGCTCGGCGGATACAAACAGAGCGGGTTTGGCCGGGAGTTCAGTCACGAAGTGCTCAACCACTATACCCAGACGAAGTCGGTGATCGTGAACCTCGACGAGGGCAAGCTTGGAATGTTCGATCAATAGGGTGACCAATAGTGATCAATAGCATTGCGGTCGTCGGCGCAAACATGGCCGGCGCAAGGGCGGCGGAATCACTGCGCAGCGCAGGTTATGACGGCCATATTCATCTCATCGGCGAGGAGCCGTGGCGCCCTTACGAACGGCCGCCGCTTTCGAAGGAGTTTCTGTGGGAAGGCGGAACGCCTTCTGGAAGCTTCTATCTTCATGACGAGCATTGGTACGCCGCGAACAAGGTCGAGCTCCGCCTGGGCGTGCGAGCAACGGCGATCGACCTGCGCGCCGGCGCGCTGAGGCTCGCGTCCGGCGAAGCGGTTCAGGCGGACCGCATTCTCCTGGCAACGGGCGGCGCCGCTCGCCGCCTGCCTTTGCCAGGGGCCGAGGCTGCCAATGTGCACCATCTTCGCACCCTCGGCGACGCCGCCGGCCTTGCCGCCGATCTGCGGCCCGGCGCGCAGATCGTGATCATCGGAATGGGCGTCATCGGCGCCGAGGTTGCTGCCAGTGCGCGGCGCATGGGCTGCGATGTTACCGCTGTTGAGCCGTTCGCTTCGCCGATGATTCGGGCACTCGGGGACCATTTTGGAGCTTGGCTCGGCGAGCATCACCGGATGCAGGGCGTTCGTGCGCTCTACGGCCGATCGGTCAAAGGTCTTCGCCTGAGCGGCGCAAAAGTCTGCGCGGTCGAGCTCGATGATGGCGAAGAACTTGCCTGCGACGCAGTTGTCGTGGGCATCGGGATCGTCCCGGCCGTCGAACTGGCGGCGGATGCCGGCCTGATCGTCGGCAATGGGATCGTTGTCGACGCGCAATGCCGTACCAGCAATCCCGTCATCTTCGCCGCGGGCGACGTCGCCGAGCAACCCGACTTCTTCGGCGGCCGCGTGCGAATGGAGACCTATCAGAATGCAGCCGAGCAGGGCGCAGCTGCAGCGGCCGCCATGCTCGGTCAACCCGTCGAATATTGCCGCCCGTGCTGGTTCTGGAGCGACCAATATGATCTGAACATACAAGTGACCGGGCGCATCGACGCGCAGCAGCAGCTCATCATGCGCGGGAGGGTGGAGGATGATGCCTTTTGCGCATTCTTCCTCGCAGGAGATCTCATCATGGGCGCGCTGACTGCGAACCGGTCGGCGGATATGGGGGTCGCCAAGCGCCTTGTCGAACGCCGCGCGCGCGTCGGACCGGCGGAGTTGGCCGATGTCGATGTCCCGCTGCGCGAGATATTGAAGAAGTCTGCTTCCTAGGTCCCCGAACTTCAGCCGATCCCGCCTCCGGCAACATAGAGCGTCTGTCCGGTAATGTAGGAGGCCTCGGAGGCGCCGAGAAAACAGATGGCGGCAGCTATCTCGTCGACCTCGCCAAAGCGCGCCATCGGGGTGTCGCGCAGCGTCTGCCTTACGACAGCCTCGAACCCCGCCTTGTCCGCCTCCGTGGGGTCGGCCGGATTTCTGGGTGTGACTCTCGTGACGTTCACGCCGCCTGGCGCCACGCAATTGACCCGAATGGGCCTGTCTTCGAGATCCTGGGCAAGCGCCACGGTCAGCGCAGCAACGCCGCCCTTCGCTGCGGCATAGGGCAAGCGGTTGATCCCACGCGTCGCGACCGAGCCGACGTTGACGATCGCACCCTGGCCCGCCGCCAAAAGATACGGGAGCACGGCATGACAGCACCAGATCGTAGGCCAGAGCGAACGGTTGATCTCAGCCTCTATCTCCTCCGCGCAATAGTCCCAGAAGGGCTTGGCCCAGATCGTGCCGCCGACATTATGGACCGCGACATCGACGCGTCCATGCCGCTCGATCACATTCCCGTAAAGCGAACAGGCGCCGTCTCTTTTCTCAAGGTCGTGAATTTCACCATAAGCGTCGAGCCCGTCGGAACGAAGGCCCGCAACGGCCGCCATCGTGGCGTCCTCGGCGCGGTCAGCGATGGTCACTGTCGCGCCTTCCCGGGCCATTCGGGTCGCAACCGCCAATCCGATGCCTTGGGCTCCGCCCGTAACCACGGCAATTTTATCGGCATATCGCCCGGAGGAAATCATCGTGAGCTCTCCACTATTGCGCAACTAAAATTGATAAATATCAACTAGATAGATTTATTACCCAATGGTTGATTCAGGAATTACATGTCGCAGCTTGCAAACACAAGGAGTAATGCATTACACTATGAACAACGAAAGGGCCGTGATTCTGCGGGTCCAAAAAGGAGAGGGATGATGCGCAGCCGGCTGCTCCGACCCGATGATATCAAAGGCGCCTGGGCCATCGTGCCGACGCCCGCTACCGAAAACGCCTCGGACTGGCGCTCAGAGAACACGGTCGACCTGGATGAAGCCGCGCGGGTGGTGAACGGGCTGATCGACGCTGGAATTGACGGCATTCTCAGCATGGGAACTTTGGGAGAGGCGGCAACGCTCACCCACGGCGAAAAGCTCGATTATATGCGAGCGATTGTCGATGCGGCCGGCGGCCGCGTTCCCGTGTTCGTGGGCACGACCTGCCTTAACACGCGCGATACGATCGCCCTGACCCGGGAAGCGCTTGCGCTTGGCGCCGACGGGACCATGCTTGGCATTCCGATGTGGTGCGCGCCCGCGCTCGACGTTTCCGTGCAATTCTATCGCGACGTCGCCGAGGCCGTCCCCGAAATGAATATTGCCGTTTACGCCAACCCCGAAGCGTTCAAGTTCGATTTTCCGCGGGCATTCTGGGCGCAGGTCGCGGAAATTCCCCAGGTCGTGACCGCGAAATATATCGGGGTCGGTACGCTGCTGGCCGATCTCGCGGCCGTGAAGGGCAATATCAAGCTACTCCCCATCGATTTCGATTATTATGCGGCGGCGCGGATGGTCGACGAAATCGATGCCTTCTGGTCCAGTGGCGCCGTTTGCCATCCGCTCGTGACGACGAGTTTGCGCGATATTGTCGCGAAGGCGAGGGCAAGCGGCGACTGGGCGGCCGCGCGGGCGCTGCAGGCGCGTCTGGGCCCCACCGCCGCGCCCCTGTTCCCGAATGGGAGCTTCAAGGAATTTTCAACGTATAACATCGGCCTCGAGAAGGCCCGAATGGACGCTGCAGGGTGGATGAAAGCGGGACCAGTTCGGCCGCCCTATCATCTCGTACCCGAGCCGTTTCTGGCCGGGGCGCGCAAATCCGGCACGATGTGGGCCGACCTGGGACGCGAGCTGGAACGCGAGCAATCCACGCCATTATCATTGGAGGCAATCCCATGACGAAGCTAGATTTGGACTGGCCTCACAATTTCAATGAGATTCCGAAGGAAGTTTTTGTACGCAAGGACGTTTACGACACCGAACTGCAGCGCATTTTTCATGGCGAGGAGTGGCATCCGGTTTGCCATGAGAGCGAGATCCCGGAACGAGGGGATTTCAAGACATTTCGTCTCGCCGGTATTCCCCTGCTGATCGCGCGCGGCGATGATGGTGTCGTTCGCGCCTTCTTCAACGCCTGCTCGCACCGCGGGAACCAGCTCGAAACCGCTCCGATGGGGAACAAGCAGGAATTCGAATGCCCATATCATCGCTGGCTGTTTAGCACGCGGGGGGACCTGGTCGGGTGTCCGAACCAGCGCGAGTTCGTGCCTGGCTTCAACCGCTCCGACTATCCCTTGGCCCAACCCCGGATGGAGAGCGTCTACGGCGTCGTGTTCGTCACCATGTCCGCTCGAACCGAACCCCTTCTCGAATGCCTCGGATCGATCGTGGAAACGCTCCGCGAGCTCGTGGGGGGGGACGGCCGCCTCAAGCTGCTCGGCTACCAGAAGGTCCGGTACAACACGAACTGGAAGTCCTATACCGACAATGACGGCTATCATGCACCGCTCCTGCACCAGGCCTTCAATCTCCTAAACTGGCAGGGCGGTAAGGGGCGCCAGTTCACCAGCACGAAACGGGGCCATATAGGCTTTGAATCCGAGCTGTCGGTTGCCCGCGGCGATACGATGCTCGAAGATCCGTCGATCATCGAGTTCAAGGGGCAGGACCCCTCCGTCGGATCCCGGATCGTCAGCCTCTTTCCGACCTTCGTTGCAACGAAGCATTTGGACGTTATCAACCTGCGGTTCGCGACGCCCATCGATCATGAGCGGGTCGAAGTGCATTACGCTTATTTCGCGCATGCCGATGACGATGAGGAGATGGTGCGGCACCGCTTGCGCCAAAGTTCGAACCTCTTGGGTCCGAGCGGCCTGATCAGCATGGAAGACGCGTCGATTTTTCACCGGATTCATATCGGGAACCACACGCCCGGCGCGGCCATCTTTCAAAAAGGTGTCCGTGACAAAGAGAAGATCGAGGACGAGTTCCTTCAGAACGACGAGAGCGGAAATCTTCCGAGATGGGAATATTATCGGGAAATAATGGGTTTCGAAAGGCGCGCAGCATGACCTTGGCGCCCGAAAACTTTAATCGCGCGCTCGACGACTTGCTCGTCGCGGACGCAGACGCTCTCGACAGCAAAGATATGCAGCGCTGGCTATCCAACTATGTGGAAGAGGACGACGCATCCTATATCTGTCTGTCGCGTGAAAATGAGGAACAGGGGCTCGCGCTGGGCTTCATGTACGACGACTGCCACGCGCGCCTGCTCGACCGGGTGACCTATATCACGAAGATATGGGCCGGGACATTCCAAGACTATCGCACCCGGCATTTCGTCCAGCGCGTTGCTGCGGACCGTATCGACGATCACACCTGGAAGGCGCGATCCAACTTCAGCGTTTTCATGACGCCCGAAGACAGCGGCGTGTCCGAAGTCCTCGCGACGGGGCAATATGAGGATCTCGTTCGAGAAGGCGCGGATGGAGATCTTAAGCTTCTTTCCCGTCGTACCCTCCTCGATACGACGGTACTACCCCGCTATCTGGTCTATCCGATCTAGTCACACCTGGGAGCGATGGTCAGAGCCAGCGCCCTTGGATATGTACGTCATCGGGGTGACGACGGCCCTCAGGCCGTCGTCCAGTCGCGTGCGCCAAAATGGCGTTCGAGCATCGGGCGCATGATGTCCCATCGCTCAAGCTGGCTCCAGTGTCCCGACCTGTCGAGAACATAGAGTTCGGCATGCTGGAGATGCTCAAGCAGATAGAGGCTCGTATCGAGAGGGACGATCCGGTCCTGCCTGCCGTGAAAAATCAGCACGTCGTGCGGAAGCTTGCCCAAGATCGACGGCGGCATTGCAAGCGTTTCGATCCCGACCTTCATCGAATCGATCATCTTCGACGCGATGGACATGACAGCGGGATCGGTCGCAATTTGATAGCGCGACGATACGATCTCTTCCATTCCTTCGAACTTGTCCGCGTCATAGGCGAAGCTGTGCATCAGCTGGCGATATCGCGCTGGGCGCGGATCGGAATAAAAGGAGAGCAGCCGAACCAACTCCGGCGTCCGCGGCGCCGGGGCACCGATCGACCCCATGAGAATGACCTTATCGAATCGTTCGGGCGTTTCGCTCAGAAGCTGCAGTGTCAGCGCGCCGCCCATCGAATTTCCGACGATATGAGCGCTGTCGATCTCAAGCGCGTCCATCAGTCCGAGGCATTGTTCGACGCGAACACCGATCCACGCCATGACATTGTCCGGGAACGGATCCGGTATGGTGGACTGGCCAAATCCGATCAGATCGGGTGCGATCACGAAGAAATTTTCGGCGAGATCGGGCATTAGATGGCGCCAGTTTGATGCGGCGTGCGCACCCGGCCCGGCGCCATGCAGAAGCAATACTGCCGGCTTCTCGGGATCGCCGGCGATCATCGTGTGCGATGTAAGCCCGCGTCCTTCGATTTTCTCTTCCCGGATGACATCCGAACCCATGAAACCTCTCCCTTCCGTCTTATCGATGGCATTCCATCCGTCCTAGACATTGCACAATGGCTATCGTGTTGTCCATTGTAATCTCTAGCGACCTGCCGACTGGACTCTCATATCTCATTGTGCAATGCATTTGCCAGATAAGCAATTGTGGGACGGGAGTAGCCGAGATGGACGACGAGACTGTTGCATCGCTCGCGCGTGAACTGGATGCCGCCGAGGCGAGCCAAACACCCGTCCGGCAGCTGTCGCTTCGCTTCCCTCAGATGACGATAGAAGATGGATATCGCATCGCTCGCACCTGGGTTGAGCTCAAGAAGGCGGCGGGACGTCGGTCCATTGGCCGCAAGATTGGTCTGACATCGCGTGCGATGCAGGCGTCTGCTGGTATCACCGAGCCCGACTATGGCACGTTGCTCGATGACATGGCGTTCGAGGAGGGGAGCGAAATTCCCATCGATCGCTTCATCAATCCGAAGGTCGAAGTCGAATTGGCCTTCATTCTCTCCCGGCCGCTGGGGGGTCCCGATGTGACGACACGAGCTGTTCTCGCTGCCACTGAATATGTAGTGCCCGCCGTGGAGATCATCGACAGCCGCGTTCAGCCGATCGACGCGGAGACCGGCAGCGCTCGGAAAATCCAGGATACGATTGCCGACAACGCGGCGAATGCCGGGATCGTCCTCGGCGGCCGGCCCATCCGGCCGGACGCCATCGACCTGCGATGGGCCGGCGCCATATTATCTCGCAATGCCGTCATCGAGGAAACAGGAATTGCGGCTGGCGTGCTAAACCATCCAGCGCGAGGGGTCGCGTGGTTGGCAAATCGCTTGTCGCAGTGGGGAGAAGAGTTGCAGGCGGGCGAAATCCTGCTGGGCGGTTCTTTTACCCGCCCGGTCCCTGTGTCGCGCGGCGACGTGATATCTGCGGATTATGGCAGGCTCGGCTCGATCGCGATGCGGTTTGTCTGACATGTCGTCAGCAAATCCTCCCAACCATTTCAAAGTCGCGCTCGCCGAAGGGCGGACGCAGATGGGATTCTGGCTGGCGCTAGCGAACGCCGACATCGCCGAAATCTGCGCCGGACTGGGGTTCGACTGGCTCCTTGTCGATGCCGAGCATGGACCGCAAACGCTGCCCGGGATAATCGAGCAATTGCGGGCAATAGCGTCCTGCCCGCCCTGCGCCGCCGTCGTGCGCGTGCCTTCATCAGACCCCGTCGCGATCCGTCAGATCCTCGACTTGGGAGCGACGACCCTCATGGTTCCGATGGTCGAAACGGCTGAGCAGGCCGTCCGGTTGGTCGAAGCATGCCGCTACCCCCCATCGGGCAGCCGAGGCATCGGCGGTGCAAGGGCATCGCGCTGGGGCGGCATTTCGACCCATGTTGCCGATGCCAACGAGCGGCTTTGTCTGATTGCGCAAATCGAGACGATTCAGGGTGTCGAGAATATCGAAGCAATCGCCGGCGTCGACGGGATCGACGCGCTGTTCATCGGTCCAGCCGATCTGGCAGCGTCGGCCGGGCTCTTGGGAAGCGCCAACCGGGAGCGGGTGCGCGAGCTCACGCTGGGCGCGTTGTCCCGCATCCTTGCCGCGGGAAAGCCAGCGGGAATTCTGTCGCGCGATCTCGCGCTTCTCGATGCCCATCTCGCTGGCGGCGCAAGCTTCGTTGCTGTCGGAATAGATGCGTTCGCCCTCGCCGATGGGGCACGAGGCCTGCTCGATAGATTCCGCCAGTGACCGCGATCCGCGCGCCGGATTTGCCCTTGCACAATAAGCAATGGATTGTATGCTGTGTCCAAATAGAAATTGGGAGCGGGCTATGCTAGTGCCGAGTCGACCGGATACAGGCGGCCTCCGCCGGCTGGGGCGATGACGTTGCAAAAGATCGTGATCGCGATCACCGGCGCGACAGGAGCAATCTACGGTCTGCGTCTGCTGGAAATGCTGCGTGAAGATCCGAGCTGCGAAACGCACCTCGTGGTCTCCCAGGCAGCCGTGCTCAACATCCGCGAGGAACTGCCGCTAACGCTGAAAAAATTTGAAGCGTCGGCTGACGTGGTTCATAACATACGGAATGTCGGCGCCAGTATCGCGAGCGGATCGTTTCTCTGTGACGGCATGATTGTCGCGCCCTGCTCCATGCGCACCCTTGCGGCGATCGCCAATGGGCTCTCCGACAATCTGATCACCCGAGCTGCCGACGTCATGCTCAAGGAGCGTCGTCCATTAACGCTCATGGTGCGAGAGACGCCCCTGAACCTCGCCCATCTTCGGAACATGGCAGCCTGTACCGAAATGGGGGCGATAATTTTCCCACCCGTTCCGGCGTTCTACGCTCGGCCATCGTCGATCGACGATATTGTCGACCATAGCTGCATCCGTGTCCTCGACCAGTTCGGCATCCATCGGGCCGCCGATCGCCGATGGACCGGACTGAAGGGCGCAGAAGTGATGCCTCTGGCGAAGGCGGATAAATCGGAAAGGGCAGTTTAATGACGGCAGTGCTGATGCGCCGGGAGCTATTGGGCGCCGGGGTTTTTTGCGCGGGTCTGGTTGGAGCCTCCCGCTTCCGGTCAGGAAGTGCGGCGGACGAAGAGGCCGTTCTCGTCGTCAGCCAGCCAAGGGTTGAGGAAAGCGAGCGTTTTGCCGCGTCCCTCATATCGTCTTCGCAAAAGTCTCTCGCGCTGGATGTCGGAAGCGGGCTGGATGAGTTGCTTGGCGACTGGCCCCGCGGCGCGCGGGTGATTGCAGGCCTGACCTCCGACCCCGCTGCAATGATTGCGGCCCAGTTGCTCATCGAGAGTGGGGCGGAGCCTTTGCTTCGCTGGGAACATTCCTATGAGGCGGGCCGCTGGACACACCGCATCGGCGCCGCCCCCGGCTTGGGCGCGCTCCCGCAATATACTTGGCCCGCCGTCGTTGCGCAAAAAGTTCGCGATGAGCTGGACGGCCACAAATCATCACCGCGCCGGGCCGCGTGCATTTCGGGGGAATGTGCACTCGCCTCGAATAGCCCCGGCCTACTTGTGACCTGGGCCTTTCGGCTTGCCGGAGAAACGCGGTGAGGCCGCCGCTGCCCGAGGGAATTGCGGCGGCCGACTTTTCACGGGCCCTCGATGAACTCGCAGGCGTCGTTGGCAAAACCTGGGTTTTCGTCGACGAGCTTCCGCTGTCGACTTACCGCGACGCGTATTCGCCGCTTGCCGATGGCACTCTTCTTCCTTCTGCCGCCGTTGCACCGGAAAGCGTCGAACAGGTGCAGCGGATCCTTGCCATCGCCAACAGCTTCCGATTGCCGATCTGGACCATCGGGACTGGACGGAACTTCGCATATGGCGGGCCGGCACCCCGCAAATCCGGATATCTTGTCCTCGATCTGAAACGGATGAACCGGATCATCGAAGTCAACGAAAAATATGGATATGCGCTGGTCGAGCCTGGCGTTTCCTACATGCAGCTTTATCGCCACCTGCAGCGGATCGGCAGCAAATTGTGGATCGATCCGGCAGCGCCCGCCTGGGGCGGCGTCATGGGGAACGCGCTCGAGCATGGCGCCGGCTACACGCCCTATGGCGATCACTTCATTATGCAATGCGGGATGGAAGTTGTGCTTGCCGATGGCCAGGTCGTTCGCACGGGCCAGGGAGGCATCTCTAACAGCAAGCATTGGCAGATCAGCAAACATGGGCTCGGACCGCAGTTCGATGGCATGTTCACCCAGTCGAATTTCGGCGTCGTCACCAAACTCGGCATCTGGCTGATGCCAGAGCCGCCCGGTTACAAGCCGTTCATGATCACCTTTCCACGCGAAGAGGATCTCGAGCAGATTTTCGAGATCACGCGCCCGCTCAAGGTGAATCAGGTGATCCCTAACGCAGCGGTCGCGGTCGACCTATTGTGGGAGGCCTCGGCGAAGACCACGCGGCGACATTATTATGACGGCAAGGGGCCGCTCCCGCCGTCGATCCGGGCGAAGATCGCCGCGGACCTCAATCTCGGGATGTGGAATTATTACGGCGCCCTCTACGGACCACCGCCCATGATTGAGAATAATTGGAAATTGATCGAGGAGGCATTCAGCAACATTCCGGGCGCCAAGTTCCACTTCGCGCGCGAGAATGATCCTGCGTGGGATTATCGCGTTAAGCTCATGCGCGGCGAACCCAATATGACCGAGTTCAGCATCATGAACTGGGTCGGCGGAGGGGGACACGTCAACTTTTCCCCGATTTCCGCGCCCGACGGGGCGGAAGCCTTGGCCCAATATAATCTGATCAAGAAACGCTGCCACGAATTCGGCTTCGACTACATCGGGGAGTTTCTGGTCGGCTGGCGGGACATGCATCACATTTTGATGATCATGTACAATCGGGCCGATGAAACGATGCGCAAGAGCGCCCACGATCTCTTCAGTCTCCTGGTGGATGAGGCCGCGGCGGCGGGGTTCGGCGAATATCGTACTCATCTCGCCTTCATGGACCAGATTGCTGGAACCTATCGTCACAACGACGGGGCGCTTTGGGATCTCCATCACCGCCTGAAGGACGCTCTCGATCCCAACGGCATTCTTTCGCCCGGAAAGCAGGGCATATGGCCGAAGTCGGCGCGTCCCTGATGCCACGCGACCCACGCTCCCAGGAGATTCATGATGCGTAAGGACGAAGTGAGGGGGCTTGACCACTGGATCGGCGGGTCACCGGTTGCCCCTGGCGACGGCGCTTATTTCGAAAGCCTGAACCCGATTGACGACAGTCTCTATTCCCGGGCGGCTGCCGGGACTCCGGCCGACGTCGATCGAGCAGTTGAAGCGGCCGACACGGCCTATCGCCGGAACCGCGACCTTTCCGCAGCCGCGCGCGAGGGATGGATGATAAAGGCTTCGGCTCTCATGGAGCGTGACGCATCGCAATTTGCCGACACGCTCGTTGATGAAATCGGCTCGCCGATCGCAAAGGCCGGTTTCGAGACCCGGTTCGCCACGAGCTTCTTGCGCGCGGCCGCAGGCGTTCCCCGGCGCATTCGCGGCGAGACTATTCCATCCGATGCGCCCGGCCGCGTCAGCATGAGTTTTCGCGAACCGGTCGGAGTCGTTGCCGGCATTACGCCGTTCAACGTCCCGCTGATCAAGGGGATCAAGCAGTCAGCCATGGCGCTCGCGACGGGCAATGCCTTCGTCCTGCTTCCGTCGGAAGCGGCGCCGCGCGTGGCGGATCAACTCGCGCGCCTCTGGGAGGAAGCAGGCGTGCCCGAAGGCCTCTTCAACATTGTATATGGGGACGGCGCCAAAATCGGCGATGCGCTTACTGGCCATCCCAAGGTTCGCGCGATCACCTTCACGGGCTCGTCCCGGGTCGGGCGGCATATCGCGCGCATCGCAGCTGAAGGCTTCAAGAAATATACCCTCGAACTCGGCGGGAAGAGTCCTCTCGTCGTCTGCGCCGACGCCGACATCGAAAAGGCCGTGGCGGCCGCGATCTTCAGCATCTTCATGTATCAGGGCCAGGTGTGCATGGGGGCGTCGCGTATCTATGTCGAACGTCCGATCTTCGACCGGTTCTCCAAGGCTTTCGCTGCTGCAGCTGCGAAACTCTCATCCGGAGATCTGCGCGATCCCGCAACGATGCTGGGTCCTATCATTTCCGAGCGTCAGCGCGCGCGCGTGCGGCAGCATATCGATGACGCCCGCAGCAAGGGAGCCGAAATACTCGCCGGGGGCGAATGGACGGGCCATGTGTGCCATGCGACCATCCTCTCCGGTGTCCAGCCCGGGATGGAGGTAGCGGCCCAGGAAACCTTCGGGCCGGTCACGTCGCTCTATCCGTTCGATGACCTCGATGAAGCCCTCCGGCTTGCCAACGACACCGAATATGGCCTGAGCGCCGCGATCTTCACGCGCGACATCGACAAGGCGCTTCGGTTCGCTCGCGAAATCGAGTCCGGGATGGTCCATGTCAACGCGCCCACGTTGCACGACGAGCCTCACGTGCCGTTCGGCGGTTCCAAGGCTTCCGGATTTGGCCGCGAGGGCACCGAGGCCGATCTTGAAATCATGACCGAGTGGAAATGGGTGAGCATCCAGACCGACGCGGCCGTTGGGGGAGCACACTGATGTCTCAAGGAAAGTCAGCCATTCGCGCCAACCTCGCCGATCGCGCAAGAGGCGTCGGATCGCTGCGCGATTTTCTGGAGCTCCTCGAAGAATATGGGCAGGCCATTACCTGGACGGACCGGATCATGCCCGAGCCCGACCTGCGCAACATTGCCGTGGCCGCCTCGCGCGATGTCAACCATGCTCCTGCGATCCTGTTCGACAATATCGCCGGCTACCCCGGCAAGCGCACGGTTGTCGGGGTGCACGGCTCTTGGGATAATATCGCGCTGCTCCTGGGTCAGCCAAAAGGCACCACAATCCGGGATATGTTCTTCGACATAGCCGGGCGCTGGGGCGATGCCTCTGCCCAGATCAGCCGCGTTTCCGAGGGGCAGGCGCCTGTGCATGAGTGCCGGCACGAGGAGAATATCAATCTCTACGACCTGCTGCCCGTGTATCGCATCAACGAGTTTGACGGTGGCTTCTATCTGGCCAAGGCGTCGGTGGCTTCGCGCGATCCGTTGGATCCCGACAATTTCGGCAAGCAGAATGTCGGTATCTACAGGCTTCAGATTCAGGGTCCCGATCGCTTCAGCCTGATGACCATCCCATCGCATGACATGGGACGCCAGATTCTAGCGGCGGAACGCGAAGGGTTGCCGCTCAAGATTGCCGTCATGCTTGGCAATCATCCCGGCGTCGCATTGTTCGCAGCAACACCAATCGGCTACGACGAGTCCGAATATGCTTATGCCTCGGCGATGATGGGAGCGCCGATCCGGCTGACGAATTCCGGCAACGGTATCGACATCCTCGCGGATAGCGAGATCGTCATCGAAGCCGAGCTCCAGCTCGGCGAGCGAGTCTTCGAGGGGCCGTTCGGTGAATTCCCAGGATCCTACAGCGGCGTGCGACGCGCCCCTGTCTTCAAGGTGACCGCCGTCTCGCACCGAAAGAACCCTATATTCGAGAATATCTACATCGGTCGTGGCTGGACGGAGCACGACACGCTGATCGGTCTTCATACGTCGGCGCCGATCTATGCACAGTTGCGCCAGACCTTCCCCGAAGTCACCGCGGTGAATGCGCTGTACCAGCACGGACTGACAGCGATCATCGCGGTCAAGAACCGGATGGCGGGTTTCGCAAAATCCGTGGCGCTCCGCGCGCTTGGTACGCCCCATGGCCTCATGTATCTGAAAAATCTGATCATGGTCGATGGCGATATCGATCCCTTCGATCTCAACCAGGTCATGTGGGCCCTGTCGACGCGGACGCGCGCGGAGGACATCATCGTTCTGCCGAACATGGCGATGGTCCCGATCGACCCCGCGGCCGTGACACCGGGGAAGGGACACCATCTGATAATCGACGCAACAAGCTATCTCCCGCCCGATCCGGTTGGCGAGGCACATCTGGTCACCCCGCCCACCGGCCAGACTATCGATGACCTCGGCAAACGGATCCAGGCGATGCAACGAGGCGAGACGCTATGACTGCACCCCATTGCCCGCGATGTGGCTCCGACGCTTCGATCCCTGATTTCCGCGGCGTCGATGGCGAGAAAACGATTTGGACAATCCATCGCTGCACGGCCTGCTGTTTCTCTTGGCGCGACAGCGAGCCGGCGAGTGCGATCGACCCGCGCGTGCGCGCCGAGGAGTTCGCGATCGATGTTTCGGAGCCGGATCTTTTTCCGATCGTCCTGCAACCTTCGACCATGCGGAAATAGGGGGTGATCAAGATGGACGCAAATCGCCAAGCCGCCGCGCTCGACGCGCTAGAGGCACTGGTCGGTGCCGATGGGGTAACGCGCGATCCGGCGGCGCTCGCACCCTTCCATTCCGGGGTCGCCTTGCCCCTGGGTATCATCGCGCCGCGCGACACCGAGCAACTTGCCAAGGTCCTCGCGGTGGCGAGCGAGGCCGGAGCGGCGCTTCAACCTGTGTGCCGCGCGGTCGCAGGTCAGGAGGTTGCGGCACGCGACAAGATCATATTACTCGATCTTGGCCGCATGAATGAGATTCTCGAGATCAATGAGGACTTGGCTTACTGCCTCGTCGAGCCAGGCGTCACCTTTCGGCAACTCTCCGAACAGATAGGCGAGCGGGGGCTCAAGCTCTGGGTCGATTGCCCGGGTGAGCCCGACGAATCGGTGGCGAGCGCCTTTCTGAAGCGGCGCGTGGGCTATACCCCATATGCCGATCATTATCTTATGCAATGCGGGCTGGAGTTGATGTTGGCCGACGGCCGCATTGTCCGGACTGGGATGGGTGCTATGCCCAAGAGTACCTGCTGGCAGCTCTTCAAATTTGGTTACGGGCCCTGGATCGACGGGCTCTTCACGCAATCCGATCTTGGCGTCGTGACCAAGGTCGGCCTCTGGCTCATGCCCCAGCCCCCGGCAGCGCAATCCTTTGCTGTCACGGTGCAGGGCGAAGACGATCTTGGCAAACTTCTCGATGTTTTGGGCCCGCTCAAGACCAATATGGTCGTCCCCAATGGCGTGGCGGTGGCAAATGCGCTGCACGAAGCAGCACGTTCGGGCAAGGTACGCCGCGACTTCGGCGGCACCGGCCCGATGGCCGCTGGCGAGGTTCGAAAAGCCGGAGAGTCGATCGGGCTTGGCTATTGGACTCTTTACGGCTCGCTTTACGGGCTCCCCGACAATGTTCCTATCGCCTGGTCGATGGTTCAGGACGCGTTCGCATCGATCAAGGGGGCGCGCGTGCTGACCGCTGCAGCAGCCGGGACGGAGGGACTCTGGGCGTGGCGAAAAGGCATGATGCTTGGCTCGGTCGGCAATGCACTTGGCCGCCCATCGGCGTGGGCCGGAGGATCCTCTCTCGACATCGGCCCGATCAGCCCGGTGGATGGCGAAGAAGGACTTCGCCTTTATGACTTGTCGCGCGATATTTCCGGCCGGCACGGTTTCGATTTTGTCGGAGAAACGAATGCCGTCTGGCGCTCTGCCCAGCATCGGCAGTATTTGTGCTTCGATGGCAGTCCCGCGGGCAGTAAACGGGCGAGAGACTGCGCTATCGAGCTGATCGATGCGCAGGCAGGTGCCGGATTTGGACAGACGCACGTCGAGCCGGCGCTCGCCGCCTCTGCTAGGGCGACCTATGAAAGCGGCGCGATAACTCAACTGCACGCGCGCGTGAAACGCGCGCTCGATCCCGCGAACCTCTTTCTGTCGGCCTGACCTCAAACAAGGGAATCGAAAGCATGAAGATGGGATTGCTGGCGGTCGCTCTGCTGATGCTAACCGCTTGTTCGAAATCGTCAGATGCGGACAAGCCGGACGGTGCAGAATTATATGCCCTGAACTGCGCGGGTTGTCACGACCCGGGCCCGGGTCATCCCGCCACTATGCTGCTTGAAGAGATGGAGCGACCCGTTGCGCCCCTCATTGGCCGCAAGGACCTCGACAAGGACTATGTCCACTCGGTCGTCCGAAACGGGCTGATCGAAATGCCGCCATTCCGCCCAACCGAGCTGACAGACGCCGATGTGGATCTTGTATTCACCTACATCAAGACGGCAAAGGGTCCTTCGAAGGCTCCTTGACGACGAGGCGCGCAAGGCTTTGCAAGGCATCGGCAGCGTCAGTCTCGTTAACGATCCGCGTATAGGCCGCCAGACTGAGGTTTGCGGCGTTCACTCGGTCCGCGCAGCTCTCAGCTCCAAGCGCATTCGCCGCGCTGATTAGCAGGTGCTGCGCCAGCCGTTCCCCCTCAAGTTCTGCCATCTTTACCAGGCGGCGGACACTCTGCGCTTTGCCGGCCGAAGGGCCGCCGGCACTGGCGGGGGCTTTCAGCCACCGGCGGGCCTGACGCAGTGGCCCGATGACTTCTGAATTTGTCGCCTCAATTTTTGCGAGGAGAAAACGCAACTCCGCCTCGCTAAGCACGGTCGACCGCAGCTGCGCTAACCAGCAGCACAGCAGCAGGAGGTTGACGTCGAAGCCATGATCGTCCTGCAAGGTTAGGCAAAGATCGGCTACGCCGGGCTGCTCATAGGCGGACACCGAGAAACGCCAGAAGGTGTCGGGATCGAGTGGCTTCACGTCTTGACCCCGAAATCCTCTCGCATGCCAGCGCCCGGGATGCTCCCGGTCATGGCGATCGCACCAAGCGGGTCAGGAGTCCCCACGCATCTCCTCCGGCTGCCAGCCCATTGCGTTGCTGGCTTTGAGAGCGGCGGCCTGGACTCTGTCGATATTGCTCTGGCAAAAGAATTTCTGGTCAGTCATCCGGCCGAGTACACCGATCACGGCGATCAGCTTTTCCTGCATGTCGAAAATCGGAACCGAAATGGCAGCAAGCCCCGGTACCACTTGCCCGTCCACCTTGGCGTAGCCTTGGCGTCGGATTTCCGTCAGCATCGCTTGCAGCTCGGTTTCGTCAATCGACGTCCGTGCAGCGCGCTCACGTTCAAGCAGCCGCTTATAGGCAGGGAGCGGCTGGAAAGCCATGAAAACGAGCCCTGCAGACGAATGCTGAATGGGAAGGACCGATCCGACGTGCAAAGACGTCGCAATTGGAACTCCGCCGTCGAGCCAACGGATGATCGTCGGCCCATAGTCACCCCATATCGAGAGCAGACCAGTGGTCTCGAGATCATCCGCAAGCTGCCGCAGATAGGCGGTGGTGATGCGAATGACGTCGAGCCTCGACAAGGCCGAGAGTCCGACCTTGAGGGCGGTCGGACCGAGAGAATAGCGACCGTCCGCAGGCTCCTGCTGGACCAGCCCCGTATTGATGTACGCCTGAAGATATCGGTGCGCCTGGCTGCGCGACATCTCGGCTCCCGCGGCGATATCGCGAAGGGGTGCGCAGCCGCCGGGACAAGATATCAGCGCTTCGAGCACGCGGACCCCAGTCTCTACCGACTGGATACTCTTGCGAGGCTTTTGCGCAACATCGCGCGGCGATTTGGAAGAGGCGGACATATCGGAGTGATCGTCTTCAAGCTCTGTCACTCTCACGCTTTTTGACTGCCGTTCCAAACTTCTTCCATTCTCTTATGTTGTCCCTTTTGCAGGGTTACAAGGGTTCAAGTAAGCGACAACAGATACAATTCATATCTCAAGATGCAAAGTCGTTTCTTGTGTAACTGCCCGCGCAGCATTCCTATGCAATGGCAGATTCCGCCCTGTTGCCAGCCATTCGCGCGTATCCGCTCTCCTGCCGTGTGCCAGTGTCCGCCGGCAAATCGAACGTGAAAATTAGCGCGGCGAGGATGCAGCCTCGACGGCCACAGTTTCGACGCGGCCTGCTGCTGGCGGCTCGTCCCCGCGGCGTGTCGCCATGAACACCCCTGCACCGACAAGTGCCGCGCCCGCGATGTGAAAGGGAGCGAGATGTTCTCCAAGCAGGAGAATTGCAAGCGCAACCCCAAAGACTGGGGGCAGATTCATATAGATACTCGCGCGAGCGACACCGATCAAATCCACTGCACGGTTGAAAAAGAAATATGCAAGGAGCGAAGGGAAAATTCCGACATAAAGGATGGCGAGCGGAACCTCGATCCTCGCCGCCATATAATGGCCGTGCGCAATCTCCAGAAGATACGGGATGGCAATGCTTGCGGCCCCGACCGCGAACAGCGTTACGAGAAAGCTCAGCTGATGTATGGCGGGTTTCTTCCGCAAAAGGGTCGAGTAGAGCGAGTAGAGAAAAACGCCGAAAAGGGCGGCGGCATCTCCGCGGTTGAACGTCATGGCCAGAATATTGGCTAGGCTACCTTGCGCGACGATGACGAGCAAACCGGCCAGTGATACGAGCGTGCCTGCCAACTGACCGATCGTAATTCGGTCTCGGAAGATCACTGTCGAAAGCAGGAGTATCATCGAAGGCATGGCGCCCTGCATCATGAGGTTATTCGTCGCCGTTGTATATTGAAGGCCCCAATAAACCACGAGGGCGAACGCTCCGATTCCAAGCGTTCCGAGAAACGACAGCATTTTCCAATTCTGCAGAATTGCGCGACGATCCGCGACAAGATGCGGCCAAGCGAAAAGTAAGCCTACCCCCATTGCCACGACCCATCGCCAAAAGGCCATGCCGAGGGGGGTAACGAGGTGGTGAACTGCGCGCGCAACAATGGGGTTGAGGGCCCAAAAAAGCGAGGCTGCGCAAAGCAATAAGCCGGCAGAACCCCAGGCTCGCTGAAATATTGGAAATCGATGCGTCAATGGATGCCCCTTGTGGTCAGTTTGCCGATCTGGTGCGCTGCCCTGCGCTTCTTTTGGCTCGCAAAATTTGGCTTGAACCATGATCCGATCTGCGTCATCGCGTTGCACATAGTGCATCACATTTTTCTAAATGCAATAAGGAAGCGCATAAGGTAGCGTTCGCTGGAGGGGCACAATGACCCGAATGTTAGAAGGAATTCGGATTCTTGACCTCAGTCGGGTCCTTGCTGGACCTTGGGCAACGCAGCTCATGGCCGATTTGGGCGCCACAGTTATCAAGGTCGAACGCCCGCTCGAAGGGGACGACACGCGTCGTTGGGGGCCGCCCTGGCTTTATGCCGGCGGAGAGGCAACGTCTGCCTATTATCTGTGCGCAAATCGGGGAAAGGAAGCGATTGCCGTCGATTTCACCGACGCCGAGGGACAGCAGATTATTCGAGATTTGGCGGCCGGTTGCGACGTTGTCGTTGAGAATTTCAAGGTCGGGACGCTCAAGCGCTACGGGCTCGACGCTGCGAGGCTGCGAGAGGCCAACCCGGCCCTGGTCTATTGTTCCGTGACGGGCTTTGGCCAAGACGGCCCCTATAGCGGCCGGCCGGGTTATGATTTTATCGCGCAGGGCATGGGCGGATTAATGAGCGTCACGGGTTCGCAGGAAAGTGGCCCGATGAAGACGGGCGTTGCCCTGTCTGACATCATGACGGGTCTCTACTCGGCGATCGCGATCCTGGCAGCTCTTGTCCGGCGGGGAAATACCGGCGAGGGCGCTCATCTCGACGTGTCGTTGCTCGATGTCACCGTTGCCACCCTTGCAAATCAAGCCTTCAACTTTTTCGCCACGGGGGAGAATCCGCCCCGGTATGGCAACGCTCACCCCAACATCGTGCCATACCAGTCTTTCCTGACAGCCGACCGCGGGATCAATCTCGCAATCGGGAACGACTCTCAGTTTCGTCGGCTGTGCGACGCAATTGGGCGGAGTGACCTTGCTGACGACCCACGCTTTGCCACCAATGGTTCGCGGGCCGGAAACAAACAGGCGCTCGAAGATGAGTTGGCGCCGATCTTTGCAGGCGCGGGCGCAGCTTCATGGATAGAACGGCTCGACGCCGCCGATGTCCCGGCTGGTCCGATCAATGAAATTTCGGACGTCTTTAAGGACGCTCATGTTCTGCACCGTGGAATGAAGATTTCGCTCAACCACAAGGAATTGGGTGATCTTCCAGGCATAGCCAGCCCCATCAAAGTCGATGGCGAGCGCGCGGTTGCCTCCACACCACCACCGCTCTTGGGCGAGAATACTGATTCCGTTCTGCGGAGAGAGCTCGGACTGGGCGAATTGGAAGTAGCGGGGCTAAGGACAAGAGGAGTAATAGGGTGATCCTCATCGACCGCACCGAGCGACGATGGAGCCTCCAATCATGCCCTTCCTCACCATGCTCTCATGAATATCAGTTAGGCGGCGGCGCGATGGTTTCGCAGGCCCGCCAACACCGACGAGGCGACCGCGCCGATGTGTGATTCTGCCAGCCCTCGCGCGCGGGCAGGGGATTTGGAAGCGATCGCCTCGATGATTTCATCATGTTCACGTGCGGTATCGGCCATGAAATGATTGAAACTACCGGCTTGGTTGAAGAAATCAGACATGTCAAAATTGCTGTTCTGCCGCGCGCCGACAAAGGGCGACTGAGCCATATCGTGGATGAGCTGATGGAAGGCACGGTTGAGTTCGCAATAAATTACCGCGCTGCGCGGCTCGTCAAAGTCGATCGTGAGAATACGTGCTTGCAGCGCGCGCAAATCGCGCATTTGCGAATCGGTCCGACGCGCTGCCGCCAGTTCCGTCAGCAGTCCCTCGAGCCTTTCAAACATGATGTAGAAATCTGCGATCTCGTCATAGCTTGGATTTATCACCTCGCAACCGACCTGCGGAATTATGCGGACAAATCCTTCCGAACTCAAACGGTTGAGCGCGGCCATGATCGGCTGGCGGCTCGCTCCGGTATCGCTCACAAGATCCTTTACCGACAGCCGCTGGCCAAAATTATATTGCGCGCCAACCATTCGGCTAACGAGAAGATCGTAAATTTCATCCTTCTTGTTCACTCGAATTGTCTCCAACTTGGGCGCTGCTACGCACGCCGCGAATAGCCCCCTTGATCAGCAAGAACGCAAGAGTCAGTCGTTGGCGAACGGATCCGGCTGCAAGAGCTGTTCGCAACGGAAATCGACAGATTCGCTCTGCATATTTTGTTCGGCGCAATCGATCGTGGACAGCAAGTCTCTTTATAGGCGCTTAGCATGTGCGATCAGGCGCCATATTCGCCAAACGAATGATCGCCGCCAGATGATCGTTCCAACTCTTCATTGCTTCGCGCTTCTCGTCCTTCCAGTCGTGGCGCTGGTAGATACCGGCGACGCCCGCGCGGGAACCTCCGACGTGGTTGAGCACAGCTTCGGTCACTTCAAATCGAACGCCTAGCCGTTGAAACCCGGTTGCAAGAGTTCGTCTCAAGTCATGCAGTCGCCAGTCCGGTATCGGTTCGCCGCCGTCTTGCGACATAAGCAGGTCGAGCTTGATCTTGCCTTTGCTATATCCGGTGAACCTTCCGCCCCTGGAGGTCGCGAACATCCTGCCGCTACGTGGCCAGATAGCCGACCCAGCAACCTCGTCGAGGATAGCAACTGCAAGGTCGTTGAGCGGAATGCGGTTGGGCTCGCCATTCTTTGCCCGTTCGCCAGGCAGGGTCCATAGGAGTTCCTTCCGGTTGAGTTCCTCCCAACGCAGCGAAGAAACCTCCTCTCGTCGCTGACCGGTAACGATCAGAAGGCGGACGATTGGTCCGAAACAGGGATGCGTGTTTGGCGCCGCCACCCAGATGCGGCCAAGCTCCTCGTCTGAAAGCCAGCGATCGCGAGGCTTGACCGGGGGCGGGGTTTCAATGCCTTCCATCGGGCTCCGATCGATATCTCCCCGGCTGACGGCCCAGCGCAAAAGGCGGCGCAAAACAGCGAAGACGTTACGGTTGTTTGCGATCTGTGCGCGCGGCATGCGGTCGAAGACGGCAACGATGTCGATTCGGGTAAGCTTGGGAAGGGGCTTTGACCCCAAGACCGGTTTTACATGCAGCTCGAGGCTGCGATTGACGAGGCGCCTCCAGCCTTCTCCGACGCAAGCCTCAGCGAAACGATCAGAGTAATTATCGAACGCTAGATCGACCGACTCTCGTCGTCGTTGCCGCTCTGCTTCGCCTGGATCGGTCCCTTGGGCGATCAGGATAGACAGCCGCTCCGCCTCGGCTCTGGCGGTGACTGGCGTCCACGGCGACCCATGGCTGCCTATCGTGTATCGGCGCGTCTTAGATTCGCGACCGCCCATTCGGAATTGTAACACGTACGAGACGGCGCCAGCCTTGGTTCGCTTTGCGCCAAAACCCTTTATGCTATCATCCCAAAGAATGTCATGTTGCCCGCTCGAAATGAGAGCATCGACCGAGCGCTTTGTGATCTTTCCGCTTGCCATAAATTGGTCTCCCAATACGGCGTTTCCAGCAATCACCCGGCAATCACCGTGGCGGAAATTGCCGCGTAATTGGGGAAAAGATAGCATAGGGAGTGGCTATAAAAAACTAGCCTTTTCAACCCTATAGCACTCCTATATACGCCTCCAGCGAAAATACCAGACCTCGTGCCCCTGCGCCCGCGCCTTGGCTTCGTAGCGCGTTTCGGGCCAGCCGCCGGGGCGGACCAGAAAGTCCTGCGCGTCCTTCGCCAGCCATTCGAACTGGTGGCGGTGGCGGCGCATCACCATCAGCGCATGCGCCAGATACACCGGATGATCGGTGCCGAAGCGGAACTCGCCGCCGGGCCTCAGCTTGGCCGCGATCAGGTCGAGCGGCCCGTCGTTCATCATCCGCCGCTTGGCATGGCGCGCCTTGGGCCAGGGATCGGGATGGAGCAGATAGGCAAAGCTCAATGCGCCGTCAGGGATCCGCCGCAGCACCTCCAGCGCATCGCCATGATGGATGCGGACATTGCCGATCGGCAGCCTTGCGCCATGATCGCCCGCGACATGGACCAGCGCCTGCGCGACACCGTTGATAAAAGGTTCGGCACCGATGAAGCCGTGATCGGGCAGCATATCGGCGCGCGCCGCCATATGCTCGCCGCCGCCGAAGCCGATTTCGAAATGCAGCGGGCGATCATAGCCGAACAGCCGCTCGGCGGTGACGTCGCCATCGGCGGGCACCGCGATCTGCGGCAACAGCGTGTCGACGAGCGCCTGCTGCCCGGCGCGCAGGGGTTTGCCGATCGAACGGCCATAGAGGCGGTTGATCGTCGTCGGATCGCCGGGCTTGTAAGCAGTCATGCCGCGCGCCCTAGCGACGGGAGGCGGGGGCGGCAAGCGCCCCCCTGCCCCGCGCGTCAGCCGGCCAGCGCCGCCTTCAGCTTCTCCGCCAGATCGGTGCGCTCCCACGGGAAGCTGTCGCCTTCCGAGTTGCGGCCGAAATGCCCATAGGCGGCGGTCTGGCGATAGATCGGCTTGTTGAGGCCGAGGTGGGTGCGGATGCCCTTCGGCGTCAGGCGCACGAGCTGCGGGATCACCGCTTCCAGCTTGCCTTCGTCGACATTGCCGGTGCCGTGCAGATCGACATAGATCGACAGCGGCTCGGCGACGCCGATCGCATAGCTGAGCTGGATCGTGCAGCGCCGCGCGAGGCCCGCGGCGACGATGTTCTTCGCGAGGTAGCGCGTGATATACGCCGCCGAACGGTCGACCTTGGTCGGATCCTTGCCGCTGAACGCGCCGCCGCCGTGCGGGCTGGCGCCGCCATAGGTGTCGACGATGATCTTGCGGCCGGTCAGCCCGGCATCGCCGTCAGGCCCGCCGATCTCGAAACGCCCGGTCGGGTTGATGTGATAGACGGTGTTCGCGGTGAGCAGCTCGGCGGGCAGCACGTCGGCGATCACGCCGAGGACATATTGGCGCAGCTCCTGATATTTCGCTTCGTCGCCTTCGCCATTGTGGAAATAATAGCCCGGCGCATGCTGGGTCGACACGACGATCGCGGTCGCCTCGACCGGGCGTTCGTTGGCGTAGCGCAGCGTGACCTGGCTCTTGGTGTCGGGTTCCAGGAAGGGCGCGGTACCCGCCTTGCGGTCGGCGGCCATGCGCTCGAGGATCTTGTGGCTGTAATCGAGCGTCGCGGGCATCAGATCGGGGGTTTCATCCGACGCATAGCCGAACATGATGCCCTGGTCGCCGGCGCCTTCGTCCTTGTCACCGCTTTCATCGACGCCCTGCGCGATGTGCGCCGACTGGCCGTGGAGGTTGTTTTCGAAGCGGAAGGTCTTCCAGTGGAAACCGTCCTGCTCGTACCCGATTTCCTTGACCGTATTGCGGACGGTCGTCTCGATCTCGTCGAGCGCGCCCGGCGCCCATTCGCCATTCTCGAACACGCCTTTGCAGCGGATTTCGCCGGCCAGCACGACAAGCTGGGTCGTGGTCAGCGTTTCGCAGGCAACGCGCGCTTCGGGGTCCTTCGACAGGAACAGATCGACGATCGCGTCGCTGATCTGGTCCGACACCTTGTCGGGATGCCCTTCGGACACGCTTTCGGAAGTGAAGAGGAAGCTGTTGCGCATGGGAGGCCTTCTTTGAGTCGAATATAAAGGAAGCTTTATGTGTCGGCGCTGTTAGCGCCCGCGCCGCCGAAAGGCAATGGCCGCCGCGAGCAGCAGCAGCGCAAATCCGACCGGCAGCATGTTGCCGTAACGCGCGAACAGCGTCGGTGCGTGCGCGGGCGGGATGACGGTATCGATCCGTCCCGCGGCATGCATCGGCAGCGATTCGCGGATGCGCCCGTCGGCGTCGATCACCGCACTGATCCCCGTCGGCGTCGCACGCACGACGGGCAGTCCTTCCTCGATCGCGCGCAGCCGCGCCTGCGCCAGATGCTGCGGCGGCCCCCAGGCGCCGAACCAGGCGTCGTTCGACGGGTTGAAGATGAAGTCGGGGCGGTGGGTGCGGTCGACGACCTGCCCCGAAAAAATGATCTCGTAGCAGATCTGCAAGCCCGCCTGCCCGAACGCACCGAGGTCGAGGGTGCGCGCGCCGGGGCCGGGCCAGAAATCGATGTCGCCGGGCGCCAGCCGCGACAGCCCGATCGCCGAGAGGATCGAGCGCATCGGCAGATATTCGCCATAGGGGACGAGGTGCGCCTTGTCGTACCGCGCGCCGAGGGTGCCGTCGGCGTGTACCGTCATCACCGCATTGCGCGCGCCGACGACCTCGCCCGTCCGGTCGAGTTCGAGCTTCAGCGCGCCGAGCAGCATCAGGTCGCCGGGGTTCATCAACGCAGTCAGCCGCGCCCGCGCCTGCGCGGGAGAGCGATCGTAATAGACCGCCGGATAGCCCCATTCGAGATAATCGGGCACCGCTGCCTCGGGCCACAGGATCAGCCGCGGGGTATCATCCTGCGGCGCGGTCAGCTGCGCGAGCTTGGCAAAATTGGCGTCGGCTTTCGCGCCGACCCATTTATCGGCCTGCCCGACGTTGGGCTGGACGACGGTGATGGGCGCGCCAGTCTTGCCGCTTGACTCATCGCCGGCAAAATAGACGAGGCCTGCCACCGTCGCGCCGTAGGCGATCCCCAGCAAGATATTTCGAAGCGATGGCATCAAACTATCGTTGAGCGGAGCGCCGCGCATATCCTCGTCGAGCTTCGCTTGCTTTTTTGCCTCGCGTTCTTCGGGGGTCGCGAACAGCCAATCGACGATCAGCGGAACAATGAATCCCGCGGCGAGGATCACCAAGGCACTGGCACCATAGCTTCCCACCAGTGTCAGCGCGTCGACAAAGGGAACGACGGCTTGGGTTAGATGCGGCCAGGCGGCGACCAGCGGATTCCACGCAAAGCCGGTGAACACCCAGCTGCGCAGCCATTCGGTTAGCGTCCACAACGCGGCGAAGGCGAGGATGAAGGACATCGTCGCCCCCGCGCCGGCGGGGGCCGGTGTCGGTGTTGGGCCTTCGCTGCTGGGTAAACCTCCAGCGGCCCCCGCTTTCACGGGGGCGACGAATTTGGTCATCGCCCACGCCCCCCACGCCGCCAGCGCCGGATACACCGCCAGATACAGCGCGAGCAGCACCACCGCGACCCACCCCAGCCACGCGGGCATCGCGGCCTGATAGGTGAAGGCGGTGGCGATCCAGTTCAGCCCGACGGCGAAATGGCCGACCCCGAACGCCCAGCCGATCGCGAACGTCCGCCAGCCCTTGGGACTGCGCGCCACCAGCGCCATCCAGCCCGCGAGCGCGAGCAAGGTCAGCGGCCAGAAATTCAACGGCGCAAATCCCGTCGCCGACACCGCGCCGAGCAGCAGGGCGATCAGCTTGGGCCAGCGGTCGGCGAAAGCGGCGATGCGGGGGGATAGCGCGGTCACGCGCGCTCTCTTAGCCGGGCGCCGCGACGCTCACTAGAGCATATATTTCATCTTGATCGCCTGATGCGCCTCGCCGCTCACCGCAAAGCTCGCCGAATTGAACTTGGGCGGCCCCATACCGATCGCGGGATTGCGCGAAAAGCCGAAGCCCTCGCGCGGCATGAACAGCGCCATGTCCATCTTGTTGTTGCCATTTTCGTCATGGACCACCGCGACCGCATAGGTGCCGTCGGCGGGGGCGGTGACGGTGAACTGCCCCGCGTTGGCGGCTTTCACCACCATTCGCACCGACGCCTTGTCCTTGCTGCAATCGGGGAACGCCTTGGGGTTGGCGGTCAGGCAGACGAGCAACTGGCCTTTCGTGCTGCGCAGCCCCGTGATGCTGAGGTCAACCGTCGGGCCAGGCGGCGGCGGCGCGCTCGCTGCGGCGGTGAGCAGCAGCAAAGCTGCCAAGCCCGATATCGGTACCGCACAGCTTGTCCCAAAACCGGAAATAAAGGCCATAATTCCCCCGATAAGCGGCATGATGCTGCTCGTGATGCGTCGCGGTTATCAGCCACCGCCCTGCTGGTCCATGAACAAGCGCGCGCGGAAACATCTCCCACCCCATGTGATTGCCCACCCCCATTACCGTCATGATCGTCAGCACCAGCCCCAGCACGCCGACATGGATCGGGATCAGAAAGACGAGCGCGGGGATGACGATGGCGCCGGTCAGCGCCTCGACCGGGTGAAAACTCATCGCCGCCCAGGCGGTCGGCGGGCGGCTGGCGTGATGCACGGCATGGGCGATGCGGAAGGGCCGCGGTCGGTGCATCCAGCGGTGCGTCCAATAGAACCAGGTGTCGTGGAGGAGCAGGTACGCGAGCAGACTGACCGGCATGTACCAGAGCGGAAAAGCGCCGGGATCGGTGTAGATGCGCGTCCACGCGTGGGTCTGCCACCCCCAGGCGACGATGCCGGCGGGGACGCCATAGATCGCCGCGCTCGCCAGGCTCCAGCCGATCTCGCGCCGCATCTGCGGTTCCAGCCCGCGATAGAGGCCGGGGTGCTTCAGCCGCGTCGCCAGCGCAAAGCCGCCGCTGCTGATCAGGTAGCGCACCCCGACGATCAGCGTCATCGCCAGCGCGGAGAAAATGATCGCATCCATGCACGAAGCGATAGCCGCCCGCGCGCGCTGCGGCTAGGGCGGACGCATGACCGGCCCCGAACCCGATTATTGCGACATCGCCATCGTTGGCGGCGGGCTGGCCGGCGGCCTCGCGGCGCTGGCGCTCGCTGCGAAGCGGCCGGCGCTCGACGTGCGGCTGATCGAACCCGATGCGATCGGCGGCAATCATATCTGGTCCTTTTTCGACACCGACATCGCGCGGCGCGACCGCTGGCTCGTCGCGCCGCTCGTCCGCCATCATTGGGACAGCTACGACGTCGCTTTCCCCGACCGCGAACGCCGCGTCCGCATGGGGTATAAAAGCATCACCGGCGAAGCGCTCGCCGAAGCGGTCGCCGCGGCGATGCCGCCGGGACGGATCATCGCCGACAAGGCGAAGCATGTCGCGCCCGATCATGTCCTGCTGGCGCGCGGCGGGCGGCTGTCGGCGAAACACGTCATCGATGCGCGCGGCACCGGAAAGACATCGCTGCTCGATTGCGGGTGGCAGAAGTTCGTCGGCCAAGCGCTGACCGTCGAAGGCGGGCACGGCATTCAGCGCCCGCTGGTGATGGACGCCACGGTCGAACAGATCGACGGCTATCGTTTCGTCTATCTGCTGCCCTTCGACGCCGACACGCTGTTCGTCGAGGACACCTATTACAGCGACGATGCCGAACTCGATGTCGCGGCGGTGCGCGATCGGATCGCGACCTATGCCGCGCGCCGCCAGTGGAATGTGACCGCGGTGACGCGCGAGGAGACCGGCGTGCTGCCCGTCGTCGTCGCCGGCGATTTCGACCGGCTGTGGCCGGCGATCGACCGCTCGGCGCGGATCGGCGTGCGCGCCGGAACCTTTCACGCGATGACCGGATATTCGCTGCCCGATGCGGTGCGCACCGCCGCCGCGCTTCCGGCGCTCGTCGACCGCGCCGACCTGCCCGAGCGGCTGCGCGCCCGCGCCGCGACATCGTGGCGGCGCCAGCGCTTTTACCGGATGCTCGGCGCGATGCTGTTCCGCGCCGCCGATCCGGGCGAGCGCTACCGCATTTTCCAGCGTTTTTACGGGCTCGGCGCCGGACTGATCGCGCGTTTTTATGCCGGCCGGTCGACCGCGACCGACAAGCTGCGCATCCTGTCGGGCAAGCCGCCCGTAGCTATCCGCCGCGCGGTTGCGGCGCTTTCGAAACTGGACTGGAAATGACCCGCAGCGCCATCGTCATCGGAGCCGGTTTCGGCGGCCTCGCGCTCGCCATCCGGCTGCAATCGGCCGGGGTCGCGACGACGATCGTCGAGGCGCGCGACAAGGCCGGCGGGCGCGGCTATCACTGGCAGCGGCAGGGCTTCACCTTCGACGCCGGCCCGACCGTCATCACCGATCCGCCGTGCCTTCAGGAACTATGGGCGCTCAGCGGGCAGGACATGGCCGTTGACGTCACGCTCGACCCGGTGATGCCCTTTTACCGGCTGAACTGGCCCGACGGCACCAATTTCGATTATTCGAACGACGAAGCCGCGCTCAATGCCGAGATTGCCAGGCTCAATCCCGCCGACGTCGCGGGGTATGAGAAATTCCTGACCTATTCGAAGGGGGTGTATGAGGAGGGTTATGTCAAGCTCGGCTCGGCCGCCTTCCTCGACTTCGCCTCGATGATCAAGGCGGCGCCGGCGCTGATGAAATATCAGGCGTGGCGCAGCGTCTATTCGATCGTCTCCTCCTATGTAGAGGACGAACGGCTGCGCCAGGCGCTGTCGTTCCACACCCTGCTCGTCGGCGGCAATCCGATGAACACCAGTTCGATCTATGCGCTGATCCACACAATCGAAAAGGAAGGCGGGGTGTGGTTCGCGCGCGGCGGCACCAACAAGCTGGTCGCAGGCATGGTCGCGCTGTTCGAGCGGCTGGGCGGCACGCTCCGCATCGCCGATCCGGTGACCAAGATCGAAACGCAGGGCGACCGCGCGACCGCGGTGCAGACCGCGAGCGGGTGGCGCGGCGAGGCGGACATGATCGCGTCGAACGGCGACATGATGCACAATTATGCCGCGCTGCTGTCGGACCATCCGCGCGGCAAGAAAGCGGCCAAATCGCTGGCGCGCAAACGCTGGTCGCCGTCGCTGTTCGTCGTCCATTTCGGGGTCAAGGGCGACTATCCCGACATCGCGCACCACAGCATCTTGTTCGGGCCGCGCTATAAGGGGCTGCTCGACGACATCTACAAAAACGGCGTCGTGCCGGGCGATTTCTCGCTCTACCTCCACCACCCCACCGCGACCGACAAGGCGATGGCGCCCGACGGCTATTCGACCTTCTACGTGCTCGCCCCGGTCGCCCATCTCGGCAAGGCGAAGGTCGATTGGGACGGCCCGTTCGGCCAGCAGTTCGCCGATGCGATCCTCGACGAGGTCGAGGCGCGGGTGCTGCCGGGGCTGAAGGCCAATCTCGCGACCAGCTTTCACTACACCCCCGCCGATTTCGGCCGCGACCTGTCGGCGCATCTCGGCAGCGCGTTCAGCCTCGAGCCGGTGCTGTGGCAAAGCGCGTGGTTCCGGGCGCACAATCGCGACGATGTGATTTCCAATCTTTACTTCGTCGGCGCCGGGACGCATCCGGGCGCGGGTATTCCGGGGGTCGTCGGCAGTGCAAAGGCGACCGCGAAGCTGATGCTCGAAGACGCCACCTGAATACAAAACACCGTTCGCCCTGAGCTTGTCGAAGGGCCGTTCTTCCTTCAAAGGCAGAGGAAGAAAGGGCGGGGCTCGACAAGCTCAGCCCGAACGGAAATTTGTGAAAGCCTCAGAGCAATGAAACGCCTTGCCGTCTATTGCGGATCCGCCACCCCCGCCGATCCGGTCTATATCGACACTGCGCGCCATGTCGGGCGCACGCTGGCCCAGCGCGGTATCGGGGTCGTCTATGGCGGCGGACGCCTCGGGTTGATGGGCGCGGTCGCCGACAGCGCGCTCGAAGCCGGCGGCGAAGTGATCGGGGTGATCCCCGAGGCGCTCGTCGGCAGCGAGGTCGCGCACCGCGGCTGCACCGAATTGCACGTCGTGAGCGGCATGCACGAACGCAAGCGCATGTTCACCGACCTCTCCGACGGTTTCCTCACCATCCCCGGCGGCGTCGGCACGATGGACGAATTGTGGGAGGCGATCAGCTGGGCGCAGCTTGGCTATCATGCCAAGCCGGTCGGGCTGCTCAACGCCGCGGGTTTCTATAACGATCTGATCGCGTTCAACCGGAACATGATCGACGTCGGCTTCATCCGCCCCGCCCACGCCGGGATCATGATCGTCGATGCCGGGCTCGACGATCTGCTCGCCAAGATGGCGGCCTACGAACCGCACGCGCCGATCTTTGCGATGAAGGCCGACGATCTGTAATGCGCGCAGCGGGGGTCTATGACGCGCATGCCCTCCATGGTTTTGCGCGCGACAGTATCGCGAAGGGCTCCAAAAGCTTTGCGCTCGCCAGCCAGCTGTTCGACCGCGAAACGCGGGAACGCGTCTGGTTGCTCTATGCCTGGTGCCGCGCCGCCGACGACCTCGTCGACGGTCAGGACCATGGCGGCGCGATGGCGCAGGATCATGACGCCCAGGCCGCGCTCGCCCGCATTCGCACCCTGACCGACGCCGCCTTTGCCGGACAGCCGACCGGCGACCGCGCGTTCGACGCGCTCGGTTTTCTAATCACCCAGGTTGCGATCCCGCGCGCCGTCATCGACGATATCGTCGCCGGCTTCGCGCTCGACGCCGACGACTGGCGCCCGCGCAGCGAGGCCGACCTGCTGCGCTATTGCTATCATGTCGCCGGCGCGGTCGGGGTGGCGATGGCGCTGGTGATGGGGGTCGATCCCGCCGACGAGGCGACGCTCGACCGCGCCGCCGACCTCGGCATCGCCTTCCAGCTCGCCAATATCGCGCGCGACGTCGCCGAGGATGCCGCCGCCGATCGCTGTTACCTGCCGGTCGACTGGATCGTCGAGCTCGACATTCCGCCCGGCCAGCACATGCACCCCGCCTTTCGCGGCCGCCTGTCGGTGATGGCGAAATGGCTCGCCGAAATGGCGGGGGAATATGAGGCTTCGGCGCGCTGGGGCGCCCGCAAGCTGCCGCCGCGCAGCCGCTGGGCGGTGCTCGCCGCCGCGGGCATCTATGGCGATATCGCGCGCGAGGTGCGCGCCCGCGGCGATCACGCCTGGGACCACCGCGCCAGCACGACCCGCCTTGCCAAGCTCGGCTGGATCGCGCGCGCCGGCTGGTCGGTGCTGCGCCGCCCGCCGGGCCGCCGGATCAGCCGCGACGGCCTGTGGACCCGACCGCGCCATCGGGCCGCCGGATGACCGATCTCGAGTGGCTGGCGGTCGCGCTGGGTCTCGCCAATGTCGCGCTCGTCGTGGCGCGCAGCGTGTGGAACTATCCCTTCGGCCTTGCCATGGTCTGCCTCTACGGGCTGATCTTCTATGAAACCAGGCTGTACAGCGATATGGTCCTGCAAGGCTTTTTCTTCATCGTGCAAATCTACGGCTGGATCGCGTGGCGCGCGGCGAGCGCGGCGACGCAGGTGCCGGTGCGCTGGCTCGCCCCGCGCACCCGCCTGATCTGGGGCGCCGCGATCGTCGCGGCCTGGCTCATCTGGAGCGCCGCGATGGCGCGCTTCACCGACGCCGCCGCGCCTTGGGTCGACGGTGCCATCGCGATGATGAGCGTCGCCGCGCAAATCCTGATGGCGCGGCGGATGGTCGAAAACTGGTGGCTGTGGATCGCGGTCGACATTCTCGCCATCCCGCTCTTCGCCTCGCGCGGGCTGACCCTGACCGCCGGGCTCTACGCGCTCTTCCTGCTGATGTCGCTGGTCGGGCTTTACCGCTGGCGCCGCGCCGCCGCCGAGCCGGCCCCGGCATGACGAGCGGTTTTCTGCTCGGCAAGTTCATGCCGCTCCATGCCGGGCACCAGCTGCTGATCGACACCGCGCGCGCGATGGTCGACCGGCTGACCATCCTCGTCTGCTGGCTGCCGGACGATCCGGTTCCGGGCGAGTTGCGGCGGCAATGGGTGGCTGAACTTTACCCCGATTGCGCGGTGATCGGTCACGGCGCGGTGGTGCCGCAGGAACCTGCCGACCATCCCGATTTCTGGTCGATCTGGACCGCGATCGTACAGGGCGCGCATCCGTCGGCGATCGACATGGTCTTTGCGTCGGAGCCCTATGGCGAAGAGCTGGCCGCGCGGGTCGGCGCGCGCTTCGTGCCGGTCGATATCGATCGCAGCGCCATCCCCGTGTCCGCCACCGCGGTGCGCGCCGCGCCTGCTGCGCACTGGCGCTGGCTCAGCGAACCGGTGCGGCGCCACTATCGCCGCCGCATCGTCCTCCACGGCCCCGAAAGCGTCGGCAAGTCGGCGCTCGCGCAGCGCCTCGCCCGCCATTTCGGTACCGTGGCAATGCCCGAATATGGCCGCACCTATTGCGAGACCTTCGGGACCGCGCTCGATGCCGACGATCTCGCGCGCATCTTTGCCGGCCATGTCGCGATGGATGCGGCGCTCCGCCCGCACGCCGGACCGCTGATGATCGCCGACACCGATCCGCTGATGACGCAGGCGTGGGCGACGATGCTGCTCGGCACGCGGCTGCCCGCGATCGACGCGTGGGAGGATGTTGCCGACCTCTATCTCGTCCCCGCGCTCGACCTGCCGTGGCGCGACGACGGCACGCGGCTGTTCGGCAGCGATTCGGCGCGGCGGCAATTCATGGACGCCGCGCTGTCCGAACTCGAACGGCGGCAGCTCCGCTGGGCGTGGGTCGAAGGCGAAGGCGACGCGCGGCTGCAGAGCGCCCTCGCTGCGATCGACGCGGCAGGGTTGGCCTGACGGAACCGTGCGACCGGCTCAGCCGCGCCGGCGCCCGATGCGCAGCACGGCCGCGACCCGGTCTCCCAGCCCGACCCCTTCGGCGCGCTGCACCGCGACCTTGATCGGCAGGACATAGGTGTCACCGCGCCGGAACAGCGAGGTCGTGAATTCGGTTCCGCCGATCTGCGCCGTCACCGGCACCATACCCCAGCCATAACTTGCCTCGCGCGCGGCATAATGGACCTCGCCGACCAGCTCGTCGGGCACCGGCGCGAACAGATAGGGCGGCGGCCCGCGCCATTCGATGATCTCGGCTTCGAAGGTCAGCATCAGCTGCGCGGCGCCTGCCGGCGGTAGCTCAGCGCCTCGGCGACATGGATCCGCCCGACCGCTTCGGAGCCGGCAAGATCGGCGATCGTCCGTGCGACGCGCAATATCCGTGTATAACCGCGCGCCGACAGCCGCATCGCCTCGGCCGCCTGCGCGAGCAATTTGCGCCCCGGTTCGTCGGGAGTGGCGACCGCCTCCATCAGCTCGCCGTCGATTTCGGCGTTGGTGCGCGCCTTATGCTCGGCGTAGCGCGCGGTCTGCCGCCCCCGCGCCGCGGCGACGCGCGCCGCAACCTCGGCGCTGCCCTCGGCGGGCGGCGGCAGCACCAGGTCAGCAGCGCTGACCGCCTGCACCTCGACATGCAGGTCGATGCGGTCGAGCAGCGGGCCCGACACCTTCGCCTGATAATCGGCGGCGCAGCGCGGCGCGCGGCTGCACGCGAGCGCCGGATCGCCCAAATGCCCGCAGCGGCACGGGTTCATCGCCGCAACCATCTGCACCCGCGCCGGAAAGGTCACATGCGCATTGGCGCGCGCGACGCTGACCTCGCCCGTCTCGAGCGGCTGGCGTAGCGAATCGAGCACGCTGCGCTGGAATTCGGGAAGTTCGTCGAGGAACAATACGCCGAGATGGGCCAGGCTGACCTCGCCGGGGCGCACGCGCAGCCCGCCGCCGACCAGCGCCGGCATCGACGCGCTGTGGTGCGGGCTGCGGAACGGCCGCGCGCGAACCAGCCGCCCCCCCTCCAGCCCGCCCGCGACCGAGGCGATCATCGACACTTCGAGCGCCTCGCCGGGGTCGAGATCGGGCAAAATGCCCGGCAGGCACGCCGCCATCAGCGACTTGCCGGCCCCCGGCGGCCCGACCATCAGCAGATTGTGGCCGCCCGCCGCCGCGATTTCCAGCGCGCGCTTCGCGACCTCCTGCCCCTTCACCTGCGCGAGGTCGGCCATCCGCCGCGGCTCCTCGACTTCGCCGGGGCGCGGCGGCGGCAGCAGTGCGTTGCCTTTGAAATGGTTGAGCAGCGACAACAGATCGGGCGCCGCGAGCACCTCGACATTGCCCGCCCACGCCGCCTCCGGCCCCTGCGCGACCGGGCAGATCAGGCCGCGATCCTGGCTACCCGCGTGCAGCGCCGCGAGCAGCACCCCGGGCGAGGCGGCGACGCGGCCGTCGAGCCCGAGCTCGCCGACCACCACGTAAGACGCAAGCGTTTCGGGGTCGACGACCCCCATCGCGCCGAGCAGCGCCAGCGCGATCGGCAGGTCGTAGTGCGAGCCTTCCTTGGGCAGGTCGGCGGGCGACAGGTTGACGGTGATGACCTTGGGCGGCAGCGCGAGCCCGATCGCGGCGATCGCGGCGCGCACCCGCTCGCGGCTTTCGCCCACCGCCTTGTCGGGCAGGCCGACGACGACGAAGCGCGGGACGCCCGGCGTCACCTGGCACTGCACTTCGACCCCGCGCGCCTCGAGCCCAAGATAGGCGACGGTGGAAACGATCGCGACCATGGCTGCCCCTGTCCCCCTTTTGTTCTTGACCTTGTGACGCGATTCGGCCGGAAGGTCGAGTCTTTTTCGGATGTTGGCGAACAGCCTGCCCCCGCGAAGGCGGGGGTGCCGCGGAGCGCGCGCGCAATAAGCGGTTTGACGACATACCAACTAGTCGGTATGTCGAGTCGCATGAACCCGAATCATCCCCCTGCCACCAACGCGCCCGTCCCGGCCCGCGCCCCGCGCGGCAGCGCGCGCGCCGCGCTGATTGCGGCGGCGCATGCAACGGTGCGCAGGCAGGGCTATGCGGCGACCACGGTCGATCAAATCTGCGCCGCGGCGGGGGTGACCAAGGGCGCCTTTTTCCATTACTTCGCGTCGAAGGAAGAGCTGGCGGTCGCGGCGGCCGAGGGCTGGACCGAACGCGCCCGGCCGATGTTCGAAATGCCGCCGCACGTCCGGCTCGACGATCCGCTCGACCGGCTGATCGGCCATATCGACTTTCGCCTGGCGATGCTCGACGGCCCGACCGAGGATTACACCTGCTTCGTCGGCACGATGGTGCAGGAAGCCTATGCAACCAGCGACCGCATCCGTGCCGCGTGCGAGGCGAGCATCAACGCCTATTGCGCGGCGCTGGCGCCCGACATCCAGGCCGCTATCGACGCTTACGGTGCGCCCCAAGACGTCACCGCGATCGGCCTCGCCCAACATGTCCAGTCGGTGCTGCAGGGCGCCTTCGTCTTGGCCAAAACGACGAACGACCCGGCGATTGCCCGCGGCACCGTCACCCATCTGAAGCGTTACATCCTCATGCTGTTCGGCAGAGGACAAGGCGCATGACCGACAAGGTAATTGCCGCGGCGATCGGTCCGCGCTGAACCCTTCACCCCCGAAGCCAACCCCCAAGCCCGCCAAGGAGAGATAAGATGCCCCAGATGATTTTCGTGAACCTGCCGGTGACCGACCTTGCCCGGTCGCAGGCCTTTTATGAAGCGGTCGGCGCCGCCAACAACCCCGCCTTCACCGACGACACCGCCGCGTGCATGGTCGTCGCCGAAGGGTCGATCCACGTCATGCTGCTGACCCACAAAAAATGGGCGACCTTCACCTCGAAGGCGATCCCCGACGCGCATACGACGGCGCAGGTGCTGCTGTGCGTATCGGCCGACAGCCGCGCCGACGTCGACGCGCAAGTCGCCAAAGCCACCGCCGCGGGCGGCAAGGCCGACCCGACCCCGACCCAGGAATATGGCGACTTCATGTACGGCCGCAGCTTCGAAGATCCCGACGGCCATATCTGGGAAGTGATGTGGATGGACCCGACTGCCATCCCCGCCGGCGAACCCGTCGAAGCGGCCGCCTGACCGCGCTGCGGAGGGGGGCGGACGGCGTCCTTGCCGCCGCCGCCCTCCTCCCGACCGGAGCGAGACTATGAGTTTCCAGGCCTATATGGACAATATCGAGGCGCAGACGGGCAAGTCGCCCGCCGACCTCCAAGCACTCGCGATCGCCAAGGGCCTTGCCGACGAAGCGGGCCTTGCCCCCGGCGTCAAGGCCGGCGCGGTCGTCGACTGGCTGAAACAGGATTTCGGCCTCGGCCACGGCCACGCAATGGCGATCGTCGCCTATCTCAAAGGGAAGAGGAACTGAACCATGCCCGTCGTCCCCGACAGCCCGATTGAAATCATCGCCTTCGACTGGGTGCCCGACTTCGCGCGCGGCTTCGTCCGCGATCTCCGCCCGCGCTGGGCGTGCGAGGAACTGGGGCTCGATTATGCGGAGGATCTGATCAGCGCGGTCGATCGCCCCGCCGATCATTATCAATTGCAGCCGTGGGGTCAGGTCCCAGTGCTGCGCGACGGCGACGTCACCCTGTTCGAAAGCGGCGCGATCCTGCTCCACCTCGCGGCCAGGGACCCGCGGCTGCTGCCGGCCGGCGTGCAGGCCCGTGCCGATGCGACCGCGTGGGTGTTCGCCGCGCTCAACAGCGTCGAGCCGATGATGTTCGAACTCGGCAATGTCGATATTTTCGCCAAGGACGAGGAGTGGGCGAAGCTGCGCCGCCCCGGCCTGGTCGACTTCATCCGCGGCCGATTCGCGCGTTTGTCCGATGCGCTCGGCGACAAACCCTATCTGGTCGGCGACTTCAGCATCGCCGACATCGCGATGGCGACGGTGCTGCGCGAAGGCGTCGAGGCCGGGCTGGTCGCCGAACATCCGCGGCTGGCCGCCTATCTCGATCGCTGCACGGCCCGCCCTGCCTTCAAGCGCGCGATGGACGCGCAGCTGGCATCGTTCAAGCAAGAGCCGGTCGCGGCCTGACGTTCCTACCCCCCGAAGGAGAGACAAGATGACCTATGTCGAAGGATTTGTCGTGGCGGTGCCGACCGCCAACAAGGAAGCGTATCGCAAGCACGCCGCCGACGCGGCGCCGCTGTTCAAGGAATTTGGCGTGAGCCGCATGGTCGAGGCATGGGGCGACGACGTCCCCGATGGCAAGGTCAACGACCTGAAGGGCGCGGTCCAGGCGAAACCCGACGAGACCGTCGTGTTCAGCTGGTTCGAATATCCCGACAAGGCGACGCGCGACGCCGCGAACGAAAAGATGATGAGCGACCCGCGCATGGCGGCAATGGGCGGCGACATGCCGTTCGACGGCAAACGCATGATCATCGGCGGTTTCGATTCGATCGTCGACGACAGCACCGGCGGCGCCATGGGCTACGCCGATGGTTATGTCCTGCCCGTCCCCGACGCCAACAAGGACGCCTATCGCGCGCTGGCCGAAAAAGCATCGCAGGTGTTCCGCGACCATGGCGCGACGCGTGTCGTCGAGGCGTGGGGCGACGATGTCCCCGACGGCAAGGTCACCGACTATGCGCGCGCCGCACACAAGCAGGACGGTGAGACCGTCGTCTTCAGCTGGGTCGAGTGGCCGAGCAAGGACGCGCGGGTCGCGGGCTGGGAAAAGGTCATGGCCGACGAGCGGATGCAGCCCGACGGCAGCGAGGTGCCTTTCGACGGCAAGCGCATGATCTATGGCGGCTTCGCCCCGATCGTCGAGGCCTGACGCAATAATCCTCCCTGTGGCGCTGCCATGGGGAGGATTACGAGGAGAGAGACGATGACCAAGCCATCAAATTTCATCTGGTACGAACTGATGACCCCCGACCCCGACGGCGCCGCGCGCTTTTACGGCGCGGTCGTCGGCTGGACGATCCCCGCGACGCGCGATCCGGCGGCGGGCGACATGGACTACCGCATGATCGGGCGCAGCGACGGCGGCAACGCCGGCGGGGTGCTGGCGCTCAACGCCGACATGATCGCGGGCGGCGCGCGGCCGGTCTGGCTTGGCTATCTCGAAGTCGCCGACGTCGATGCGGCGGTCGCCGCGATCGCCGCAGATGGCGGCGCGGTGCAGATGCCGGCGTTCGACCTTCCGGTCGGGCGCATCGCGATGGTCACCGATCCGCAGGGCGCACCCTTCTATATCATGGCCCCGGTTCCGCCCGAAGGTGGCGGCGAGAGCGACGCTTTCTCGGTGACCGAGCCGCAGCGCGTGCGCTGGAACGAACTCGCGACCAGCGCTCCCGACGCGGCGATCGCTTTTTATAAAAAGCATTTCGGCTGGGGCCAGGACGGCGAAATGCCGATGGGCGAGCTCGGCGCCTACCGCTTCATCCAGCGCGGCGATGTCGGACTGGGCGCGGTCATGCCGCTGATGGACGGCTATCCGGCGCCGGTCTGGTCCTATTATATCGGCGTCTATGACATCGACCGCGCGCACGCCGCGGTGCGCGCGAACGGCGGCACCGTCACCAACGAGCCGATGGAAATCCCCGGCGGCGAATTTGCGATGAACGCCATCGACCCGCAGGGCGCCCCGGTCGGCTTCGTCGGCCCGCGGACATCATAATCCCCCGGGAAAGATCAGGAGAGCGACGATGACGAAGACCCCGCTGACTTTGTGCCTCTGGTACGAAGGCGATGCCGAAGAGGCCGCCACCTTTTACACCGCGACCTTTGCCGACAGCCATGTCGGCGCGGTGCATCGCGCACCGACCGATACGCCGGGCAACAAGGAAGGCGATGTGCTGACGGTCGAATTCACCGTGCTGGGAACGCCGTGCCTCGGCCTCAACGGCCCGCCGATGTTCAAGCATAACGAGGCTTTTTCGTTCATCGTCCACACCGACACGCAGGAGGAAACCGACCGGCTGTGGAACGCGATCGTCGGCAATGGCGGACAGGAAAGCGTCTGCGGGTGGTGCAAGGACAAATGGGGCGTATCGTGGCAGATCACCCCGCGCGTGCTGCTCGAGGCGACGACGAACCCCGACAAGGCGGTCGCCAAACGCGCGTTCGAGGCGATGATGGCGATGAAGAAGATCGACATCGCGGCGATCGAAGCTGCGATCAAGGGCTGACGCGATGCTGATTTTCTATGGCCACCCCTTCTCGTCCTACACGTGGAAGGCGCTGATCGCGCTGTACGAGAAGGGGATCGCGTTCGACTATCGCCCGCTCGAAACCGAGCCGCCCTTCACCCATTATGACGAGCTCAGGTCGCATTGGCCGGTGGGGCAGTTCCCGTTGATCGTCGACAATGGGCGGCCACTGTTCGAAGCGAGCATCATCGTCGAATATCTCGACCAGCTGGTCGCCGAACCGCTGCTGGTGCCCGCCGACCCACAGGCGGCGCTGGCGGTACGGTTTCTCGACCGGATTTTCGACAATCATTTCCAGGCGCGGTTCCAGGCCGTCGTCGCCGAATATCTGCCCTTCATCACCGAGACCCCCGACCCGGTCCGCGTCGAGCGGGCCAAGGATCTGCTCGAAAAAGTCTATGGCTGGCTCGAGGCGCGGCTGGGCGACGATGGCTGGGCGACGCCGCACGGCTTTTCCCTGGCGGACTGCGCCGCGGCGCCGGCGCTGTTCTATGCAGACTGGGTGCATCCGGTCGACCCGCGATATGCGCGGGTGCGGGCGTATCGCGCCCGCCTGCTTGCGCGGCCGAGCGTGTCGCGGTGCATCGAGGACGCCCGCCCGTACCGCGGCTATTTCCCGTTCGATGTGTCGGGCCGCGATTGACGCGCGCCGTCCCATATCGCGGTTAACGCCGCGCTGACCGCACCGCTTGACGCCTTGGTAGGCGCGTCCGCGCGAAGGCGGGCGCATGATCTCGCCGACCGCCTTCCTGCGCACCCTCGTCATCGCGGCTTCGGCCGCGGTGCTGGCGTTCGCGCCGGCGCAGGCGCAGCAGGTCGTGACCGTCACCACCACCGTGAGCTGGACCTATGCCGACGAGGATGCCGATAACGCCGAGCCCGACGCGATCGACGAACAGGCCGCGCTGCTGGGTGACGAGGGGCTGAGCGGCGACGCCGACCTGGCCGCGACGCGGCGCTATGCGCCCGGCGCGACGCTGGCGACGCTCGGCCGGGCGCAGGCGCGCTTCGGACCGTTCGCGGTGATCGACGCCGCCACCGTGCGCATGGCGGGCGACGTGACATCGGCGACGCCGCGCCAGTTCGCGGCGATGCTCGCGGCGTTTCCGGGCCTCAAACAGCTGGAGATGGTCGATTGCCCCGGCAGCCTCGACGAGGAAGCCAATCTCGCCCTCGCCCGCGCGATCCGCCGCGCCGGGCTGGAAACAATCGTCCCCGCCGGTGGCTCGGTACGGTCGGGGGCGGTCGAATTGTGGCTCGCCGGCGCCGTCCGCCGCGCCGCGCCCGACGCCGAATTCGGCGTCCACAGCTGGGCCGACGAAACCGGGCGCGAGGCGAATGATTATGCGCCCAGCGACCCGGTTCACACCGAATATCTGGGCTATTACCGCGAGATGGGCATGGACGACGCGACGGCGCGCGCCTTTTACGCGCTGACCAACAGCACGCCGTTTAACGAAGTGCGCTACCTGAGCCGCGACGATATGATGCGGTTCGTCACGCTCAACTGATCATCGTTGGTCGGCCACTCCAGCACCTAGCAGTTGCCCGGGACACCATCGGCACAGTCGCCGACCGAGTCGACATCCTTTGCTGCACCGTCAACGGTATTGCACGCAGACAGGAACAACATCGACCCGCTGATCGCAAAAATCGTCAGAAGCTTTTTCATTCTCTCTCTCCGACAAAAGGGCCGACTGCCCCTAATTTCCATATTTTCGGCAACGTCGGCGTGAAAGGATCGTTCCTTCGTGTCGGTGGCGCGCTGGCCGAAGCGTTTCAAAAGACCGCTCGGCCGGAGCGAATGCGGTGTGTCGCTGCCTCGCCCCAACTGTTTTAGTCTTGCCGCAAGGCGCTATCCTACCCACATCGCCGGGCATGGCGAAGCGCAGCCTTTACCAGCGATTGCGATCGACCGCCCAGGTGCGGCTGGCGCTGTTCGTGCTTGGTGTGTTGCTGATGGCCATTTCGCCGATCGTCGGCGTGTTGCCCGGCCCCGGCTTTCTGATCCTGTTCCCGCTCGGCCTGATGCTGTGCCTGCAGAACAGCGCGTGGGCCAAGCGCGTCTATGTGCGCTTCAAATGGCGCCACCCGCGCTATGCCGGCTGGACCGACCGGGTGATGCGGCGGACCAGCGCGGCGCGGCGGCGCGGGCGCGAAGCGCTGATCGCTGCCGATGGCGAGGCGCTGGAAACCCGCCGCGATGGCCGTTGACCGCCGAATATGCTCGGGGGCAATTGACTTTCCGCCGACTCTCGCTTATCCGCGCCTCCATCGGTGGCCGCCCACGTTTGGCGGCCCTTTTCTGTTACAGCTTTTGACGAGATTTAGGGACAACCGCGATGAAGCGCACCTTTCAACCGAGCAACCTCGTACGCGCCCGTCGCCACGGTTTCCGCGCCCGCAAGGCGACGGTCGGTGGCCGCAAGATTCTCGCCAACCGCCGCGCCCAGGGCCGCAAGAAGCTGTCGGCCTGATCGCTGACGCTTCTGCGCCAGTGAAACTGGTGCGAACGCTTTCAAAACGCAGCGAATTTCTGGCCGCCAACCGCGGCCTTCGCTTTCCCATGCCCGGCTTCGTTCTGCTCGTCCGCCAGCGCGGCGACGCCGATAACGCGATGGGCATCGGCTATACCGTCAGCAAGAAGGTCGGCAACGCCGTCACCCGCAACCGGATGAAGCGCCGGCTGCGCGAACTCACCCGCGCCGCATTGCCCGAATCGGGAATCGCCGGCGCCGACCATGTGCTGATCGGGCGCCCCGGCGGCAACGACATCGTCTTTGCCGAACTCGGCGGGCATCTCGATTCGGCGCTCCAGCGCGCGGCGAAGAAATTGGCACGATGATGCTGCTTCGCCTGCCTCGTCACGGCAAAAAAACGCCAATCGCGAGTGAAGTTCGGCAGTTTTCGGGGCTTCCGGCATGATCGCCCGCCTGCTCATCCTGATTGCGCGCGGCTGGCAATTGGGCCCGTCGCGCCTGCTGCCGCCGACCTGCCGCTATTCGCCCTCGTGCAGCGCCTATGCGATTACCGCGCTCCAGCGGCATGGCGCGATCAAGGGTGGCTGGATCGCGACAAAGCGGCTATTGCGCTGCCATCCTTGGGGTGGGCACGGCCACGATCCCGTTCCGTGACGCCAAAATCCCCCGACATCAGACGATAAAGAGAGACCGAAGAGCGTGGACGACAAGCGTAATCTGATCGCGGCAATCCTGTTGTCGGTAGCCATCCTGCTGGGCTGGAATTTCGTCTCGGCGCAGTTCTTTCCGACCCCCGCCAAGCCCGACGTGACGACGACGGTCGCGGGCGCCAACGGCACGCCTGCCGCCACCCCGGCGACGCAGGGCCAGCCGAGCGCGCTGCCCACCGCTGCCGCGCCCGCCGCTGCCCCGACCACGCAGGCGATCCGCCCGGTCGAGGCCGCGCTGGCCGAAGGCAACCGTGTGCCGATCATCACCCCGGCACTGGCGGGATCGATCAACCTGGTCGGCGCGCGCATCGACGACATCACGCTGACCAAATATCGCCAGACGATCAAAAAGGATTCGCCCCCCGTCCGCCTGTTCGCGCCGGGCGGCACCAAGGCCGCCTATTTCGCCAGCCTCGGCTGGTCGGCGCAGGGCGTCGAAGTCCCCGGACCGAACACGCTGTGGACCGCGACCGGCAGCCGGCTGACCCCGACGACGCCGGTGACGCTGCGCTGGGCCAATGGCACCGGCCAGACCTTTCGCATCGAATATAGCATCGACGCCAATTATCTGATCACCGCGAAGCAGACGATCGCCAACGCCGGCACCGCCGCGGTCAGCGCGAGCAGCTTTGCGCTGATCGACCGGCTCGGCAAACCGACCGACCCGCATGAGGTCGACAGCTGGACGATCCACGTCGGGCCGACCGGCTATCTCGACGGCAAGTCGGTGTTCGACACCGATTATGACGATCTGGAGGAAGCCCCGAACCGCACCGTGCGCTATAGCTCGGCGGGCTGGCTGGGCTTTACCGACAAATATTGGCTGGCAGCGATCGTCCCGGCGACGGGCGAGCGCGTCACCGCGGCGATCAGCTCGCCGAGCGCCAACAATTACCAGACCCTGTTCGCGCGCGATTTTGCGCAGGTCGGCCCGGGCCAGCAGATCACGACCACCAGCCGCATCTTTGCCGGTGCCAAGGAAGTCGAGGTGCTCGAAAGCTATCAGGACAAGCTCGGCATCACCCGCCTGTCGAACGCGATCGATTGGGGCTGGTTCGAATTTTTCGCGGTGCCGATCTTCAAGCTGCTCCACTGGCTGTTCCTGCAGGTCGGCAATTTCGGCGTCGCGATCATGGCGCTGACCCTGATCATCCGCCTGCTGATGTTCCCGATCGCCAACCGGCAATTCTCGTCGATGGCGCAGATGCGCGTCGTCCAGCCCAAGATGAAAGCGCTGCAGGAACGGTACAAGGAAGACAAGCCGAAGATGCAGCAGGAGCTGATGAAGCTCTATAAGGATGAAAAGATCAATCCGCTGGCGGGCTGCCTGCCGATCGTGATCCAGATTCCGATCTTCTACGCGCTGTACAAGGTGCTGATGCTGGCGATCGAAATGCGCCACCAGCCGTTCATCCTGTGGATCAAGGATCTGTCGGCGCCCGATCCGCTGCACATCCTGAACCTGTTCGGCCTGCTGCCCTTCACCCCGCCGTCGATCCTGGCGATCGGCGTGATGGCGGTAATCCTGGGCGTGACGATGTGGCTGCAGTTCCGCCTCAATCCCGCCCCCGCCGACCCGGTGCAGGCGCAGGTGTTCAAGATCATGCCGTGGCTGTTCATGTTCATCATGGCGCCGTTCGCGGCCGGACTGCTGCTCTACTGGATCACCAACAACGTGCTTTCGATCGCCCAGCAGCAATGGATGTACCGCAAGTTCCCGGCGCTGAAGGCGCAGGCGGCGACGTGAGCGACGCCGAGGATCTGGCGCCGGGGGCCGACCCCGAACGGGCGGAGCGCGCGCGCAAGCTGTTTTCGGGGCCGATAACGTTCCTGAAATCGGCGCCGGCGCTCGAACATCTGCCCGCGCCCTCGATGCCCGAGATCGCCTTTGCCGGCCGCTCGAACGTCGGCAAATCGTCGCTGCTCAACGCGCTGACCAACCGCAACGGCCTCGCGCGCACGTCGGTGACGCCGGGGCGGACGCAGGAGCTCAACTATTTCGACGTCGGCGAACCGCTCGTGTTCCGGCTGGTCGACATGCCCGGCTATGGCTTTGCCAAGGCGCCGAAGGATGTCGTCAAGAAATGGCGCTACCTGATCAACGATTATCTGCGCGGGCGCGCGGTGCTCAAACGCACGCTGGTGCTGATCGACAGCCGCCACGGGATCAAGGACGTCGACCGCGAATTCGTCGCAATGCTCGACACCGCCGCGGTCAGCTATCGCCTGGTGCTGACCAAGGCCGACAAGATCAAGGCGAGCGAACTGGCCGCCGTCCACGCCGCGACCGAAGCCGAAGCCCGCAAGCACCCCGCCGCGCACCCCGAAGTGATCGTGACCTCGTCGGAGAAGGGCCTGGGGATTGCCGAGCTGCGCACCGCGGTGCTGGAGGCGGTGGAAATCTAATAATCCTCTCCCCTTGCGGGAGAGGATAGGGCAGGTTGCGGGCTTGCCCGCTACCGGACCTTGGAGAGGGGTTGCGGCCCGTCAGGCCGCGCGAGCCTTCGGCTCGCATCACCCTCTCCCAGCTTCGACTAGCCAGCAAGCTGGCAAGTCTGCGCGACCCTCCCCCGTCAAAGGGGGAGGGAAAAGGAGATCGCATGAAACTGTTCATCGGCAACAAGGCCTATTCCAGCTGGAGCCTGCGCGGCTGGCTCGCCGCGCGGCACAGCGGGCTGGCGTGCGAGGAAATTACCGTCCCGCTCTATGACGAGGACTGGTCGAACCGCCGCGAGGGCGACGAATTCGCGCCGTCGGGCGGCAAGGTGCCGATCCTGTGGGATGGCGACGACATCGTTGTCTGGGATAGTCTGGCGATCGTCGAGTATCTCAACGAAAAGACCGGCGGCACCCGCGGATACTGGCCCGAGGATATGGCGGCGCGCGCGATGGCGCGGTCGATGGCGGCCGAAATGCACTCAGGTTTCGCGGCGCTGCGCCGCGCGCACAGCATGAATATCCGCCGCATCTATCCCGCCGCCGAGCTGGCGCCCGAAGTCCAGGCCGACGTGATCCGCATCCTGCAGATCTGGGCCGAGGCGCGGGCGCGGTTCGGCGGCGGCGGCGACTATCTGTTCGGCGACTGGTCGGCCGCCGACATGATGTTCGCGCCGGTGGTCACCCGCTTTATCACCTATTCGATCGCGCTGCCGCGCTTTGCGCTGCCCTATTGCCAGGCGGTGATCAGCCATCCGCACATGCAGGAATGGATCGGCGGCGCGCAGGCAGAGGATTGGGTGATCGAGAAGTTCGAGGGGCCGGTCGCGGATTGAGCTGTCGCGGAAATGAATGCCACGTTCAGCACCGAGCGCGGCGGCCGTGCTAATAGGTGACCATGAAAAAGATCGTTATCGCCTCCGCCGCCGCGCTTGCCTGCCTCGCCGCCGCGGGCGCCGTTGCCGCGCCGCACGCCGGCGACTGGGACATCGGCCCGGTCATCCGCGGCAAGAATTATTCGGTCAACATGCCGCCGCATCCGGCGCCGACGCGCCGCGGCTGGTCGTTCGACTTCCCGGTCGGCAGCGCCGCCGCGGGCCACGTCCATTATGTGACCTATCGTCCAGGCTCGCTCGCGGGCAAGTCGCAGATCGTCGTGCGCTACCGCGTCGATGCGGCGCCCGGTACCCGCTTCGTGCCGCAGGCGAACCCCGACCGCCCGGCGACGGTGTCGCTGTATGTCCAGCGGCGCGGCGACAATTGGAACGCGCGCGGCAATTACCAATATTATCGCTGGTTCGCGCCGAGTCCGACGGTGAAGCCGCTGGCACCGGGCGTCCACGAGATGACCGTCCGCCTCGACGACCCCTGGTGGCTGTCGGTGCTGGGCAAGCCCGCCAGCAGCAATCCGCGCGCGCTCGCCGCCGCGCTGCGCGATGCCGAGCGGATCGGGCTGGTGTTCGGGGCCGAAAATGCCCGCGGTCACGGCGTCTATGCGACGCGGCCGGCGCGTTTCACCCTGCTGAGCTTCGACATCCGCTGAGGCCGGGCGCTGAGGCCGGGCTCTGAGATCGGGCGCTGAGTCACGGCGTCCGCTTGGCCGGATAGGGCGTGCCGTCCTTGTGCGTATAGCCGTCGGGCGTGAACAGCATGTCGATGTCCGAATAGCCGCCGCCGGTGTCGTGCGCCTTGCCACCGCCCAAGGCGACGAAGACGCAGTCGGTTTCCGATTCGTTGATCAGGTGATGGCCGTTGGTGCTGCCCTTCGGCCACACTGCAATGTCGCCGGGGCGCATGACCTGGCGCCCGTCGTCCTCGACCAGCACCGCCTCACCGGCGATCATCACCAGCATTTCGTCCTCGCCGTCGTGCCAGTGGCGCTGCGACGACCAGGCGCCGGGTTTCAGCACGACATGGCTCGCGGCGAAATCGCTGAGGCCGGTCAGCGGCGCGAGGCGGCGGTACCAGCGTCCCTGCACCGGCGCGTCATAGGGGGCGGGATAGCCGGTGGCGTTGGTTTGCGGGATCGTATCGAGATCGACTTTGGGCATGACACCTCCTTGCTCCCTTCATATCCGTTCGCATCGAGCAAAGTCGAGATGCCCATCGGCAGCGCGCGAACGCTAGGTGTCTCGACTTCGCTCGACACGAACGGGTAAGGGGTGGTCATGACATCGAATATCGACCCTGTAGAACTCGCCAAGGCGCTGATCGCCGCCCCGAGCATCACCCCCGCCATGGGCGCGGTGTTCGATGTGCTCGAGGCGGCGCTGACCCCGCTCGGCTTCACCGTCGAGCGCTTCATCGACGGGATCGAGCCCGATGGGCCGGTCGAAAACCTGCTCGCTGTGCGGCGGGGCAGCGGCCCCGTCCATTTCGGCTTTGCCGGCCACCTCGACGTCGTGCCGCCGGGCGTCGGCTGGACCGGCGACGCGTTCGTCCCCGACGTGCGCGGCGATCTGCTTTACGGTCGCGGCGCGGTCGACATGAAGGGCGCGATCGCGGCGTTCGTCGCGGCGGCGGCGGCGACCCCGGTCGATGCCGGGACGATCAGCCTGATCGTCACCGGCGACGAGGAAGGCCCGGCAATCTTCGGCACCCGCGCGCTGATGGCGCATATGGATGCGCGCGGCGTCCGCCCCGACATGATCCTGGTCGGCGAACCGACCTCGGTGAACCGGCTCGGCGACATGGTGAAGATCGGCCGGCGCGGGTCGGTCAATATCTGGATCGACGTGCCCGGCACGCAGGGGCATGTCGCCTATCCGCACCTGGCCGACAATCCGATCCCCAAGCTGGTCAAGATATTGGCAGCGATCGACGCGGTGGCGCTTGACACCGGCAACGACTGGTTCCAGCCGTCGAACATCGAATTCACCGATATCGAGGTCGGCAACGGCGCGACGAACGTCATTCCGGCATCGGCGCGCGTGCGGCTGTCGATCCGCTTCAACGACCAGCATCGCGGCGCCGATCTGGTCGCGATGATCGAACGCATCGCGCTCGGGGTCGAACCCGCCGCCAAGGTGGTCGGCAAGATTTCGGGCGAAGCCTTCCTGACGCCGCCGGGCGAATTGTCCGAACTGGTCGCCGAGGCGATTCATGCCGAAACCGACATCGTGCCGGACATGTCGACGACGGGCGGTACGTCCGACGCGCGTTTCCTGCATGCGCTGTGCCCGGTGGTCGAGTTCGGGCTGACCAATGCGACGATGCACAAATTGGACGAGGCCGTCGCGGTGGACGATCTGTCCCGGCTCACCGCCATCTATCGCGGAATATTGATGCGCGCTTTGCTTTAGGCCGCGCGCGTCAGGTTCAGGAACACATCCTCGAGGTCGGCCTCGCGCGTCGAGACGTCGACGATGCCGTGCCCCATCGCGTTCACCGCGGCGAGCACAGCGCCCGCGTTCATCCGGTCCTTGTTGTAGCTGATCGCAAGGCCGCGCTCCCCCTCGCGCTCGACCTTGTCGAAGGCGGGATGCGTCGGCAGCACGGTGATATCCTCATCGAGCGTCACGACGACGATCTTCTCGCGCGCCATGTCGACCAGCTCGCGCG